>JAQWTF010000111.1:0-41145 GCA_029242825.1 Flavobacteriaceae bacterium
ATTTTGGCGCCTTTACTAATTAAGAAATCCTCAAATTTCTTAACTGTTTCCTCTATCTGAGTATCAGACAGAACGGGATTTAAAATGAAAACAGTTTCGTAATGATTCATATGTTATATAATTTAAGTCTGCAAAAGTAAGCCTTTTTTCTGTATATGCAAAAAATTTAGATGCTCTAGTAAATTTAAACAGCAACAAATTCAATAATACTGTTTTTCAATCAGTTAGATATTTATTTAGACCTACAAAGCCATTATAGCTGCACAAAACAACAGATTAAATTGGTTTCACAACATAATAGGCTTGGTTCACATCATTAATCGTAAATGGTTTGAAAATTTAAATACATTTATGACAACCCATTGAAAATCCCATTTCATATGTCAAAGCTAAAATGTGTTATTGTAGAAGATTCAGAGATTCAAAGAATCACTTTAGAAAGAATTATTAAATCTCATCCAGACCTTGTTCTAGTAACTAGTTTCAGGAATGCGATAGAGGCAAAAAACGGCATTAATAATAGGTTTGTTGACCTGGTATTTTTAGATATTGAAATGCCTTTAATTTCTGGATTTGAATTATTGGAGACCCTAAACTATAAACCCCAGGTGATTGTTGTATCTGGCAACACCGCACACGCTCTTAAAGCATTTGAATATGACGTTACAGACTTTTTACAAAAACCTATTTTATTGACCAGATTTGATCTAGCCATAAAAAGAGCCATGCTTAAATATGAGCAAATACACCAAAATGACGATTCTGAAAATCAAATATTCATCCGATCTAAGATGAGTAAAAAAAGAATAAATTTTGGCGAAATTAAATGGATTGAAGCCAAAGGTGATTATGTGAAAATAGTTACACTAGACAGCCATGTAATAGTGCTTTCCTCACTTAGGGCTTTTCACGAACTACTCCCTCAAGAAACCTTTATCAGGGTTCACAAGTCTTTTGTAATTAATATTGAAAAAATAGACCGATTTAACGCAAGAGAAGTTGCTATTAGTGGCCAGGTTATTCCGGTGAGCAGAGCGAAGAAAAGTTGTCTATCAGAAGCCATGAAATTTATGTAAAATAACTAGTCATTTTATGCCTAATAAAGAAAACTGGTAATAAATTATTCCTATTAAGGGATGCTAGTAATAAATTACACCTATTAATGCTAGTAATAAATTGAGCGCTTAGCCCGTTAATGTTGGTTAATACGGGTCCACATTAAAGACAATTCTCACCCCTTTAAATGGTCCTACTGCCTCAAATGACTTTTCCAACCTCAGCAAAGAATCTTTCACTTGCTTAAGTGCATATTGATGAGGTACTTTTAGGAGTATGTGCTTAATATACTGGTTTCTAACCCGAGACACCACAGGAAATTCAGGTCCCAAAACCCCTGTTTTAAATATATTTTTTAAACCCTTGGCAAACCAATCTGCGGCATCATTCAACTTATTATATTCTTTATGCTTGAGGGTTATTTTAATGATTTTATTAAAAGGAGGGTATTTATAAATCTCTCTCTGATACAATTGCTCCTTACACATAGATTGAAATTCATAGCTAGTTACCTGCTGAAGGATTTGATGCTCTGGTTGGTAAGTCTGAATGAGCACTTTCCCTTTTTTTTCTGTCCTACCCGCGCGTCCTGCAACCTGGGTAAGTAATTGGAAGGTCTTCTCATGCGCTCTAAAATCAGGAAAGTTTAACAACGCGTCTGCAGCCATTACACCCACCAAACCAACATCTCTAAAATCCAATCCTTTGCTCAACATTTGGGTACCTACAAGAATATCTATTTCATGTTGTTCAAAACGATCAATAATTTGTTGGTAGCCATCTTTTGCCCTTGTTGTATCTAGGTCCATTCGACCCACCCTAGCTTCAGGAAAAAGCACCTCCAAAGAAGCGACTACTTGTTCTGTTCCAAAACCTTTTGTAGACACATCTAAACTTCCACAAGCATTACATTGAGACTTTTTGTATTCTTCATAACCACAATAATGGCAACGAAGCACTCCTGCGTTAGAATGAAAGGTTAAACTCACATCACAACTTTTACAATGAGGGGTGTGCCCACAGCTAAAACATTCAACTATTGGAGCGTATCCCCTCCTATTCTGAAATAAAATCACCTGCTCTCCTGCAGACAAAGTTTCTTCAATAGCCCACCTGAGTGGCTCTGAAAACTGAAGCTTCATCTTTTTCTTTTTGTATTGTTCCTTGAGGTCTATCAAATTAATACTAGGCATAGCAATATTTGCATGTCTTTTGGTTAATTCCGCTAAACCGTATTTGTGTTGCAATACATTTTGCATTGATTCTAAACTCGGGGTAGCGGAGCCCAATACAATAGCTGCCTTTGAAATATGTGCCAAAACAATAGCCGAATCTCTAGCATGGTATCTAGGGGCTGGATCAAACTGTTTAAATGAATTTTCATGCTCCTCATCTACTATTACGAGACCTAATTTCTTAAACGGTAAAAAAAGTGCAGATCTAGCGCCAACAATCAATTGCGCCTTTGGGCTTTCATTGACTGTATTTTGCCAAACTTCTACACGCTCTTGCAAATTGTATTTAGAATGATACACAGAAACACTAGTGCCAAAATAGGACTGAAGCCTGGTGATAAGCTGGGTTGTCAATGCGATTTCAGGCAATAAATACAATACATGCTTTCCACTTGAAAGCGCTTCCTGAATTAAAGCCGCGTATACTTCTGTCTTTCCAGAAGCAGTGACTCCGTGTAAAAGCGCCACTTTTCGTTCATTAAAATGAGACTTAATTGCAGCCAATGCTTTTATTTGTGGAGGATTTAAAGGTTTAATTGGTATTGTTTTAAAATCCGGATCAAGTAAAACACGGTCTACCCTTCTTGCTGTTTTTTCCAATACACCTTTAGAAACCAATGCCTTTAATGCGGCAGGACTTAGTCCATTATTTCTAAGATCTAGGTCGGTAATCACTTTTGAATGCGATGCAGCAGCAATAAAGAAATTTACTATTTCAAGCTGTTTGGGGGCATTTTTAAGCTTTAACTCCAAAGATTCTACATGGCTAGCATCTGAAAGAAAATGCTTTGGAAAGGCGTACTCATTTCTAAATTTTGGGGTGTAACGTGCCGTGAGTTGCTCTTCAACAACAACTAATTTAAGGTTTAAAAGCACCTCAATAATATTAAAAATATTGTCATTTTGCACAAGAGTACTCAAGGTCTGAATAGGAAGTGATACGTCTGAGGACAGTGCATCCAAAACTATATAAGCATTGTCCGAAAGACCTGCTATGAGCGCATCATGATCCCTTTTCAAGATATCTGAACGCCTGAGATGTGTCTCTCCCTCTAAAATCAGTGCAGTTGGAACAGCCGTTTTATATACCTCACCTAAAGCGCACATATAATAATCTGCCATCCAAGACCAATGCTTTAATTGTATTTCAGTAACAATTGGTGTAGCATCTAAAATGGAGAGTATTCTTTTTGGTTCGTAAGTTCCTTCAAATGTATTTTCAAGGGAATAAACCAATGCGGTATACACTTTGGATTTACCAAAGGGGACCGCAACCCTCATGCCCGGTAAAAGGAATTGATATTCCGCCTCTTCTAACTCATAGGTAAATAATTGCTTTAAAGGCAATGGAAGAATAACGGAAACAAAGTGCCTGATCATGAATCCTCTTTATTTTTCACAATACCACTCTTTAATGAAATTAAGCTCATGTTGAGCTCAAAGCCTAAAAGCAAGATATTTGAGTTAATCCATATATAAAACATTAGAATCAAAAGCCCCCCTAACGCACCATATAGCTGGTTATAGGTAGAGAAATTATCTATATAAATTCCAAAAAAATAAGAGGTGAACAAAAACAAAGCGGTAGTCATAAAAGCGCCAATGGAGAAAAAATTGGTCTTGGTCGTTTCTGCTGTTCCAAAGAAATACAAAATAGTTGTAATCAGATAGAAAACACCCGCGAAAAAAGCGGTCTTTAACCAATACACCAACTGTAGTTCTTGATCTGCAGAGGTATAGGGATTGCTTTTTGAAAAGTCAATCATGAAATCTAAAATATAAAATTCAAAATATACATATCCAATGGCTCCCAAGATAAAAAGCAGGGATAATAAAAGCCCTACAGCTAAGGCAAATACATATTGTTTAAAAAAGTTTCTGCTGAGTTTTGAATGGTATGAGTTTTCAAATCCTCCGAAAATAGCGTTCACCCCATTGGCCATTAAAAAAATAGAAACCACAAAAGATGTAGATAACAAGCCTGACTGCTTTTGCTGCTTAATCTGATTGAAAATCTCAGAAAAATAATCTCCAGTGGCAGTGGGCAAAAAAGATTCCATAAACAAAAACAATTGCTTCTCAAATGCCTGGTCTCCTATTTGAATGTAAGGAATAATGTACGGCACCAAGGTTAATATAAAAATGAGCAGTGGAAATAGCGCCGTAAAAAGCGAGAAAGAAATAGCACTCGCCCTTGTAGAAAGCGCTCCCTTGATTATCCCCAACATATACATCTCAATAAGATCATATGCAGACAAACCTTCGAATCCGGGGAGCTGAACTTTTTTAAGTAAAGACAACAAGTTTCTAAGTAGGGGTATTTTTTGAATTTTTATCTCAATCTCCTTTGACATGGTAAACGTATAGTCTTTCTGCTAAATTAATAAAAACAAATACCTTTGTATACTTATCTGATTAAAATGACCATAAAACTAATTGCTGTTGGAAAGACAGACCAAAAAGAGCTACAACACCTTATTGATGTTTACATTTCAAGACTCAAACACTATGTCAGTTTTGAAATAAACATTATCCCAGATATTAGACATAGTAAAAATTTAAGTGAGTCACAGCAAAAATCAAAAGAAGCTGCGCTTATTTTAAAACAAATCACACCCGCAGATATCTTTATCCTATTAGATGAAAACGGAAAAAGTTATGACTCAGTAGCATTTTCAAATTACCTTCAAAAACAAATGCTAAGTGGTCAAAAACAATTGGTTTTTGTGATTGGTGGTCCTTATGGATTCAGCGAAGAAGTTTATCAAAGAGCCCATGGAAAAATTAGCCTATCCAAAATGACATTTTCTCATCAGATGATTCGATTGTTCATGGTAGAACAGTTGTATAGAGGGTTTAGTATTTTAAAAAATGAACCTTACCACCACAGATAAAAATCATTTAATATTTTCGAAAGCACCCACACTAGTACAATACCCTAAACTTAATGGTGTTAGGTATTTCCTTAAGTGCTTTAATCACTTCTTTGTTGTAATCTTTATCTAAATCTGAAATCACATAACCTACCTCAGCATCTGTAGAGAGAAACTGTCCACTAATGTTCATATCAAAGGATGCCAACACTTCATTTATTTTGGCCATAATTCCTGGAACATTTTTATGAATGTGTAAAAATCTATGGGCATTTTGTTGCTTGGGCAGTCTAATATTTGGAAAGTTTACAGCGTCTACCGTATTTCCAGAATTCATGTATTCCATTATTTTATTTGGCACAAAATTAGCAATATCTCTTTGTGCCTCTTCCGTACTGCCTCCAATATGAGGTGTTAATATAACATTTTCCATACCCTGAAGGGCCGTTACAAAAGCTCCATTGCTAATAGGCTCCTCTGGATAAACATCTACTGCAGCGCCACCTATTTGGCCGGATTTTAATGCGCTTACCAAGGCTTCAATATTCACTACAAATCCTCGTGACAGATTCACTAATAAAGCCCCATGCTTCATAGCGTCAAAAGCAGCCTTATTAAAAAAGTCTTTATTTGCTTTGTTGTCATCTATATGTAAGCTCACTACATCTGACAATCCCAATAGTTCATTTAAATGATCACATTTGGTGGCGTTACCGATGGATAACTGGTCATTTACATCGTAAAAATAAACATGCATCCCCATAGCTTCAGCCAGAACAGATAATTGTTTGCCAATATTCCCGTAACCAATAATACCTAGATTCTTTCCCCTAACTTCTCTTGAATTTGCTGCTGTCTTATTCCATTGACCCTGATGAATCTCAGTACTTCTAGGAAAAATACTTCTCATTAACATAATAATCTCTCCAATAGCTAATTCCACTACAGATCTGGTATTGCTGTAAGGCGCATTAAAAACAACCACCCCTTTTTTCTTGCAGGCCTCTAAATCTATTTGAGTGGTCCCGATACAAAAAGCACCAACAGCCATTAGTTTATCTGCAGCATCTAAAACTTTTTGCGTCAGTTGTGTTTTGGATCTAATCCCTAGCACATGCACCCCTTTAATCTTCTCAATTAAAGCGGTCTCATCTAAACTGGTTTTAACCAACTCAACCGAGAAACCATCCTTAGAAAGCTTTTTAAAAGCTTCAGGGTGAACATTTTCTAGCAACAAAACCTTAATTCTATTCTTAGGATAGGAGATGTTTCTGGGAAGGTCATTAACATATAAGAACTCATCTAAGTTTGGTGTAACATGATCTGCATTTGCCGTGGCTTTGTCTCTAGAAACATTTTCAGTATAGGCAAAAAACTTGTCAGCAATCCCAGCTTCTCTCATGACATAATCACTATATCCATCCCCTATTACCTGAACTTCACCATCTAAATTCATTCGCTTCAAGCACTCAATCTTTCCATTGTGCGAAGACAATACATTCTCTTTGTCAAATCCTGTGATATTACCTTTTTCATCATAGGTGAATGTATTGGCATATACTTTGTGTGCTGGTATATTATAATGCGCTACAATTGGTTCAATAAATTCTTTAAAACCACATGAAATCACATAAATATCTTCAGAATACTTCTCAAAAAATTCTTTGTTTCTCACTATTGAAGCAGACACTTTATTTTGCAATTCTTGAACCAAAGTAGCCAAATCTGCCTTGTTTGCGTGTAATAACGAAAGCCTTCTCTCTAAAGATTCTGTAAAGGAAATATCTCCATCTATACCGAGGTTTGTAATGGCTTGAATTTCTGACACAACTGCGTCTTTCTCTGGCTTATTTGCCAAAGTGATTTCTGCCAAAACATCCAATGCTTCTACACTTGTCAAAGTACTGTCAAAGTCAAAAACGTATTTCTTACCCACGAGAAGGAATTTTAAATTAAGGCATAAAAATAGCTATTATTTACGCTTTATAAGCGCTTTGTCTATTCATTTTTAAGGGAGTTATACACATATTAAACAATATTCACAAAAATGTAATTTATTGGGCAAAAACACACAATTATAAAATAAAATGAGGCTTTTGTTGTGACTTTTACAACAGCCCTAGCTGAGGTAAATTTAAAGTATCTTTGAAAAAAAATATTTAGATGAAACTTATTTTCGCCACACACAACCAAAACAAGCTCAATGAAATAAAGTCTCAACTCCCTACTAATATTGACATACTATCGCTTAAAGAGTTGTCATTTAGTCAAGAAATTCCAGAACCCTATCTTACTTTAGAGGAAAATGCAGCGACAAAAGCAAATACTATTTTCAATTGCTTTAATGAAGCTTGCTTTAGCGACGACACTGGTTTGTTTGTTCCAGCGCTAAATGGCGCACCTGGTGTTCACTCTGCTAGGTATTCAGGGCCCAATGCAAGCGCGAGCGCAAATATGAATAAATTACTCAAAGCACTTGAGCACATTACAGACAGAAAAGCGTACTTCCAAACAACCATTGCGCTTAAAACCGCTAATGATTTAATATACTTTACAGGAAAAGTATATGGTTCCATTGCGTTAAGTAAAAAAGGTAATGGCGGTTTTGGGTACGACCCTATTTTTATCCCTGAAAATCATTCCGAAAGCTTTGCCGAATTACCCTTGGCCATAAAACAAAAAATTGGTCACAGAGGTAAGGCAATTAGTGCGCTAATTGCCTATCTAAATAATCTCTAGTTTTAATTAATTGCGCCAAAATCCCTAAAACACCAGTAAAATCAATACATAACGCAACATAACATATGTATTACATTTCAAGGTATTCTGGTTTATTTTTTGTAATTTTGCCACTTCAAATAACGCCGCTAGTATAGCATGTGTTGCGCTGAGTAAAAGGTTAGTAAAGGTTAATCGCTCTATGCAACAGACATATTTGCGATTAAACATTTAAAAATGATACCATTTTCAGAATTGGGACTTCAAGAGTCCCTGCTCAAAGCTATTGAAGATTTAGGCTTTGAAACCCCATCAGAAGTTCAAGAAAAAGCCATTCCCCTATTATTAGCAGACCACATAGATTTAGTGGCGCTAGCACAAACAGGTACTGGAAAAACAGCTGCTTTTGGATTTCCACTTATTCAAAGAATAGATCCTTCAAGTAGAACAACACAAGGTTTAATACTTTCACCTACCAGAGAACTTTGCTTACAAATAACAAAGGAGATTCAAGCGTATTCAAAATATGAAAGAGGCTTAAATACGGTAGCCATATACGGTGGTGCTAGCATTCAAGACCAAGCGAGACAAATTCAGAGAGGCGCACAAATTGTTGTAGCTACCCCTGGAAGAATGAAAGATATGATCAGCAGAGGAATGGTAGACATTTCTAAAATTGATTACTGCATATTGGATGAAGCAGACGAAATGTTAAATATGGGGTTCTTTGAAGACATCAAAGACATTTTATCCAATACACCAAAAGAAAAAGCGACCTGGTTGTTTTCAGCTACCATGCCTAAAGAAGTCGCTATTATTGCTAAAAAATTCATGAACAGCCCACAAGAAATTACTGTGGGAACTAAGAATTCTGGAGCAACAACAGTACAACATGAATATTATGTAGCCGGAGGAAGAGACCGTTACCCTGTGTTAAAAAGATTGGCAGATACCAATCCTAACATTTTTTCTGTGATTTTTTGTAGAACAAAAAGAGACACTCAAAAAGTAGCTGAAAACTTAATTGAAGACGGTTACAACGCAGGAGCACTTCACGGAGATTTAAGCCAGAACCAGAGAGATTTGGTCATGAACGCTTTTAGAAAAAAACAAATACAAATGTTAGTTGCTACAGATGTAGCAGCCAGAGGAATAGATGTAGACGACATTACACACGTAATTAACTACCAACTTCCAGATGAAATAGAAACATACAACCACCGTTCAGGAAGAACCGGAAGGGCAGGTAAATCAGGAACTTCTATGGTTATTATCACCCGCTCAGAAATGAGAAAGATAAAAGCCATTGAAAACAAAATTCAAAAGAAATTTATAGCAAAACCTATTCCAACAGGAATGGAAATATGCGAAACCCAACTGTACCACTTAGTAAACAAGATTAAGGATACAGAAGTAAATGCAGATGTAGAAAACTACCTTCCTGCCATTAACGAGATGCTAGAAGGTATTGATAAGGATACCTTGGTGCAAAAAATTGTTTCCGTTGAATTTGGTCGTTTCTTTAATTATTACAATAAGGCTAAGGATTTAAACTCAAATGACAGGGACAGAGGAGAAAGACCTGAAAGAGGAGAGCGTAGAGATTCTGGCGACTCTAGAGACAGAGGCGCCTCAAAAAACTACGGTGGAGACGGATCTACCCGTTATTTCATTAATATTGGTGAAAAAGACGGTTATGATTGGATGTCCCTAAAAGACTTTTTAAGAGACACTGTCAACCTTGGTAAAGACGACATTTTCAAAGTAGATGTTAAAGAAAGTTTTTCATTCTTTAACTCTGAAGCTAATGTTGAAGAAGCCATTTTAAATACTTTTAAGGACCTAAAGGTCGACGGCCGATTTGTTAATGTCGAAGTCTCTAACAATCCAATTGGTGGAGGTTCCAGCAGAGGTGGCGGAGGTTTTAAAGGCAGAAGTAAAGGCGGATCTGGTGGCGGAAGCGGTTTTAGAAGCAAAGAACGTGGTGGCTACAAAGGGGGTGGATCTTCAAGATCAGATCGCCCTTCTAGATCTACTAGTTCAGACAGGTCTGATTCCGGAAGAAGGGGTTCTGGAGATGGAGGTAAATCCTTTGGCGGATCTCCTTTCTCGGAAAACAAGAAAAGCAAGAGAAGAAACGGATTTATGTAATCATATATTTTAGTTAAAAAAAAGGCGCCAAGGCGCCTTTTTTTTGTTTTCCATCCTATCTTTATGCCAAGCTTAAGATATGAGAAATAACAGACCAACAATCAAAATAGTCCTTTTTACATTTACTTTTATTCTTGGACTGCAATCTATCTTAGCGCAGTCAGATGAGATAAATGCGACTATTATAAATGCTCAAACACAGGAGGCTTTAGAAAGTGTTCACGTCATTAATCTTTCTCAAATAAAGGGAACCATAACAGATAAGGATGGAAACTTCACAGTCCCTGCGGTAGCCAATGACACCTTACTTTTATCTTATTTAGGTTTTAAAACTATCAAGGTTAGGGTGACCAATGATATGATGACTTTCCAAAATACAAAAATAGCTTTGACAGAGTTAGCATATGCCTTAGAGGAAGTGGTTTTAAAACCATATCAACTCACGGGTTACTTAGAAATAGACATTAGAAAACTCCCCGTCAATACCGCATTTCAATACAGCATATCTGGCCTAAACGTCAGTTATGAGGCAGGTAATAAGAGACCATCATCTGTTTCAAAGGTTCTTGGAGCTATTTTAAATCCCGCAGACCTGCTTAGAAACTTGTTCGGAAAGAAACCAAAGCAAATGAGAAAGCTCAGACAGATGAAAGAAGACAACAATATTAAGGACCTGCTCGCTTCTAAATTCGACAGAGAAACGCTCACCGCATTACTGCAAATTGAAGAAGCAGATATTCAAGACATTCTAAGTAACTGCAACTATTCCAAGTCATTTATTAAAACAGCTAACGACCTTCAAATTCTAGATGCCATAAGTGGCTGCTATGAGGAGTATAAAGTTTTAAACAGACAGAAATAGTGTTGCTCAATAGTACCCATCACTACTTTTAATCCGCAGGTAGCTTCATCTACATCATATCCCCATAAAATACATTCCTTTTTAGTATATTGCTTTACTTAAAAGAACACCAATGAAGCCATCTATTTTCATCTGTCCAGCCATTTTATTATTATTATTATTTAACGGCTGTAAAGAGAAAGAAAACCTTAATCTAGAAAGTTCAAATACACCATTTGTTTGGGAGAATGCCAATATGTATTTCCTATTGACAGACCGATTTAATAACGGTGACAAAACCAATGACATAAGCTTCAATAGAACCAAAGAAACTGCGGTACTTAGGGGTTTCAAAGGCGGTGACTTTGCAGGTGTCACACAAAAAATAAATGAAGGATACTTCACTAAATTAGGAATTAATGCGCTCTGGTTCTCCCCTGTCGTTGAACAAATTCACGGAGCTACAAATGAAGGAACTGGAAACACTTACGGATTTCATGGCTATTGGACCAAAGATTGGACCGCTATTGAACCTAATTTTGGCACAGAAGCAGCACTTAGAACTTTGGTGGAGACAGCTCATGCAAATGGTATTAGAATCGTGATGGATGTTGTCTTAAACCATACTGGACCCGTGACTGAAAAGGATGAGGTTTGGCCAGAGGATTGGGTAAGAACTTCCCCAGCTTGTACTTATGATTCCTATGAAAATACTACCGCTTGTACCCTTGTGAAAAACCTGCCTGATATTTTAACAGAATCTAACGAAGAAGTTTCATTGCCTAACTTTCTACTGGAAAAATGGAAGAATGAAGGTAGACTAAAAGAAGAATTAGCCTCCTTAGATGACTATTTTTCTAGAACCGGATATCCTAGAACACCTCAGGCGTATATTGTTAAATGGCTCACAGATTATGTAAAAGACTTTGGCATTGATGGATTTAGAGTAGACACCGTAAAACACGCTTCAGAAACAGCCTGGGACATGTTGTACACAGAAGCATCCTTTGCTTTTGATACATGGAAAAAAAATAATCCTGAAAAAGTTTTAGATCAGAATTCATTTTATATGATGGGCGAGGTTTATAATTATGGCATTTCTGGAGGAAGATCCTATGATTTTGGCAATAAAAAAGTAGATTATTACGCACATGGTTTTCATTCTTTGATCAATTTTGAACTTAAGTACGACGCAGACAAATCCTACGCTGAGATATTTAAAAAATACGACAGCCTCTTAAATGGTCCCTTTAGGGAAAAAAGTGTTTTAAATTACCTCACTTCCCACGACGACGGACAACCTTATGACAAGCTAAGAGAGAAAGGATTCAGAGCGGCAAATGTATTATTACTTACCCCTGGGGGGTCTCAAATTTATTATGGAGATGAGACCAATAGAAACTTAATTGTACAAGGGACTGAGGGTGACGCCACCTTGAGAAGCTTCATGAATTGGGAGGAAATAGACACTCAAAAAGAGTTGTTGCGTCATTGGCAAATGCTTGGACAGTTTAAAGGGAATCACATAGCTGTAGGCGCTGGAAAACATAAAGACATAAGTACAACTCCCTATGTTTTTTCAAGGGAGTATCTGAGAAACAAACTCGAAGACAAAGTAATTATTGGTTTGGATTTACCCGAAGGAAAAAAGGACATTTCGGTTGGGTCAATATTTAAAAACGGACAAGCGCTAAAAGACACTTATTCTGGAAATACCACTGAAGTTATTAATGGAAAAGTGTCGTTAGACACTCCATATACTCTAGTGCTATTGGAAGCTAATTAATTCATTGGGGTCTGGTTAAATAACTTGAAGCGCCTACCAAAATTAACGGGCCAATTGGCCATTTTTGTATTTGATCGCATATTGATAAATTACTCTGTTGCGCTCTGCCCAAGCCACCAAGCCTTTAAGCTCCTCTTCCGTAAGGCCTCCGTGGGTCCAGGTGTATGATTTCAATGGCATTTCTCCCTCTTGAACCTCTGCTGCAAGTTCTTCTATTTTATGGTCCTTTTTCTTAGTGCTATAAGTCTCCCATTCAGAAAAATTTAAATGCTTTTTACCCTCTGAAATATGGTCCTCTATCCAATAAGATACTGGTGCAATAGTATTGTACCAGGGATAGTTTGTATTGTTAGAATGGCAATCGTAACATTTGTTTTGAAGTGTAACTAAAATAGGGGCTGGCGGCTCAGTTTCATCTTCAAAATAAGTAGTACTATACGTTTCAGAAATATTTTTTTCTGGTCTGTAAAACTGCATTCCGAGGAATACAATTGTCACTAAAATTAACACTTTCTTTAAAAATTTATTCATGACTAGTTATTTTACTTTAACTCAAAAATACATATTTTTAAGCATAGAAATAAAGCACCCTACACTAAATCAATCACGAATTTTGAGATAGCACTTTCTAACTGATTATAGCCCTATTGATAAAGTGTATAATAGATCATAAAACAGCTTATAAATAATCCAATCAAGCCTTCTTATGGGCTAAATGTGTAAGATCTTTATAAAGCTTTTCCTATCTTTGCCGCTTAATAAATTTATCATGGCATTAGACGCATTACACGCCATTTCTCCTATAGATGGTCGTTATTCAAGTAAAGTTTCAAATTTATCTCCTTATTTTTCAGAGGCTGCATTAATCAAATACAGGGTTCTTGTAGAAATTGAGTACTTTATTGGCCTTTGTGAATGTCCTTTGCCACAGTTGGTTTCCTTTGACAAAAACAAGTATCCCAGGCTTAGAGAAATATATACAAGTTTCAAAGATCAGGATGCTATAGCGATAAAAAAAATTGAATCTGTTACCAATCATGACGTAAAGGCCGTTGAATATTTTATCAAAGAAAAATTTGATGTGCTTGGTTTACAGTCCTTTAAAGAGTTTATTCATTTTGGGCTTACTTCTCAAGACATTAACAATACAGCCATACCCCTTTCCTTAAAAGAAGCGACGCAAACGCAATACATACCTACTTTAGAGTCATTAATAGCCCAACTAAAAATAATGAGCTCAGAATGGTCAGACGTGCCTTTGTTGGCCAGAACACATGGCCAGCCAGCATCGCCTACAAGGCTAGGCAAAGAAATCATGGTATTCGTAGTGAGACTAGAGCATCAATTAAAAGCGTTAAAAGCCATTCCTTTCGGAGCAAAATTCGGGGGAGCTACAGGGAATTACAATGCCCATTTTGTAGCCTATCCCTCTATTGATTGGAAACTTTTTGGCACCCAATTTGTAGAAAAAACCCTAGGATTGTCGCATTCCTTTCCTACCACTCAAATTGAGCACTACGATTCTATGGCGGCTTTGTTTGACGCAATGAAAAGAATCAATAATATTCTTATAGACTTAGATCGAGATTTCTGGACCTATGTCTCGATGGATTATTTTAAACAAAAAATTAAGGCTGGTGAAGTGGGGTCTTCTGCAATGCCTCACAAAGTAAATCCTATTGATTTTGAAAACTCAGAAGGAAATTTAGGTATTGCCAATGCATTATTTGAACATTTATCTGCCAAACTACCTATTTCAAGATTACAGAGGGATCTTACAGACAGTACCGTACTAAGAAACATAGGTGTTCCTTTAGCCCATACCATGATCGCTTTTGGTGCAACACAAAAAGGCCTCTCAAAATTACTCATCAACAAAGAAAAAATTGCCCAAGATCTAGAAAATAATTGGGCTGTAGTAGCAGAAGCTATTCAAACCATTCTGAGAAGAGTAGGATATCCAAATCCTTATGAGGCGCTCAAAGGTTTAACTAGGACAAATAGTAAAATTGATCAAAATAGTATTGCTGCTTTCATTGAAACTTTAGCAGTAAACAACGCTATTAAAAATGAATTAAAAGCGATTAGCCCTAGTAATTACACCGGAATATAGTGCTTATAAACCTAAATCTGGCAATAAGCCTTTAAAGTTATCTATGGAGGCATTTGAAGATTGAAGAGCCTCTAAAAATGGCTTCAGATATTTAGGATTCAAACCGTCTCCCATTACCCTAATTAGCACAAAACCTTCTTTACCACCCTTGGCATAGACAATGAGCTCTTTTAAAGCATCTTCAGAACCCAAATAGGAAACAGACCCTTGGTAGGCTTCTGCCTTGAGCTTCATAAGCTCCGTGTAGCTGCTCGTTGAAAGAATTTTTACAACAGTTTTAGATTCCGTATCAAATACTGATAGATCTTTTTGGTTATTTCTAAATACGAGTACATTGAGTTTTTTTAATGTTGCCAAAGCTTCTTTTTGATCCGCCTCCAAGGAATCTACCGCTATATTTAATATGGAGGCTGGAAGGGTAAGACTTATAAAGTTAGGGTCTTCAGATTTTTCTACAAAATAGGATTGTAAAGTGGGCTCTGAACTACAGGATACTAGACCAATAGCGAACACAAATACCAACAAAACAATTGGAGATTTTTGAAATATTTTATTGTTTTTCATTAGATTTTTTGCTTTTGGTTCACCTTATTTAATTCTTGCGGCAAGTTCATCTTAGTAATTAGCGCATTAATCTTATTTAAGTCTATATCTCCACTAAGTGACAACAGAACCGTTTCTATAGTTTTACCGTTAATGTCTATATCTTCAAACTTTGAAACACCTGACACAAACATCAGTAATTCTTTTACATGTGAGTCATCTCTTCCCTCGAGAACATAAAACTTAATTTGTGCCTCTTGGTCAGAAAAACGCATTAATTCTGAGAGTTTAGAGGACTTCAAATAATTGGTCACGTCATTACCCATCGCGGCAGCTACTTCTTTATCAGTAGTAGTAAAAACTTTTAAACTTGTGATACTTTTTGCAATATCAATAAAGTCTTTGGTTTCTTTGTCATCTGCGACAACTTCAAATTTAGCCAATAAGGAAAACATACTTTTGTTAATGACCATGGCGCTAACCGACTTCTCGTTTTCATATTTATCAAAAACGGATTGGCTAAAACCAAGACTCACAGCGCTCAATAATACAGCAGTTAATAAAATTTTTTTCATGGTTTCTATTTGTTATTAGGGTTATAAATTTTTGTTTTTGCTTGTTCGAATTCATTTAAATAAACGGCAGAAGCGGTAGCCTTCTGATAGTTCTGTGCAAGTAGAGAAAAAGCGGATAGTGTTTGATTGTAGGCAATTTCTGCTTGTTTTTTCTGGTAATATTGTCTCCCAGAGAAGAAAGAACCTGAGAAAAGGATTAGTACAACCGCAACATTAGTCCACTTTGAATGCCACCACTGCTTTTCTAAATCTCGCAGACTGCTTTTGGGCGTTTCCCATGGCGCCCATTGTTTCAATGGTGCTATAGCCGTTTCTCGCTCCTTAGAAAAAAATGCAAACAAGTCTTTGTATGGCATTAAATGGGTAGGCACTTCTTCCATTTGAAAGAAATTACCTAGCAGCGCTTCTTCTTTGAGCGTTGTTTTACCTTCGAGGTATTTCTCTATGAGTATTTCAATTTTTTGTAAGTCCATACGCATGGTGTTTTACTAAATTTTCTTTTAATGTTTTTCTAGCTCTTGACAAAGCCACTCTCAAAGCAGTGGGCTTCATATCTAAAATAGCCTCAATCTCTTCATAAGACAATCCTTCTATATCTCTGAGCTGAACCACTAGTTTTTGCTTTTCTGGCAATAGCTCCATAGCTTTTTCAACAATAGAGAAGCTGTTTCTGTGCTCTATAGATTCTGAAAGGCTGTCTGTAGGCTTTTCGTAGTTTACATGAACCAATCTCAAATGATTGCCTTGTTTGGATTTTAAACGATCTAAACAAAAGTTTTTGGTCATGGTCATGGCGTAAGCGTCAAGATTCTGAACTGAAGTAAGACTGTCTCGCTTGTCCCATAATTTTAACGTTACCTCACCTACTGCGTCTTGGGCTTCTTGAGAAGACACCAATAATCTTTTAGCCACCCTAAACAAGCGCTCTTGTAAAGGAGTAATAAAAGATATGAATGCAGATTCTTCCATGTTATTCTAAATGCTTATTAATATAACGAACCAGAGATTGATTTGTTACCAAAAAGTTTTTTTTTTGTTTTCTTGTATGTAAATTGCACTGTTAAAGGGTCATTTTTTAAAATGACTGAAAAATACCACACCCTATGAAGTTATTATCACAGACCATTTCTTACAAATCTCTTTTATTATTGACTTTAGTCACATTGCTCACTGTAGCTTGTTCTAAAGAAGACAGTCCGGCTCCCCAAGTTACTGACACACCAGATCCTGAACCAACTTCTAAAGATGTTACCGCCCATGACTTTATGTGGAAAGCTATGAATTTGTGGTATTTCTGGCAAGCAGATGTGGCTGACTTATCTGACTCAAGATTTTCTACCGACAAGTCTTACAATGATTATTTACAAGCCCAAGGAGAACCAGATGCATTTTACAACGATAAATTATTGTTCTCTGAAGACCGATTTAGCTATTTAGCAGAAGACTATGTGGACTTAGTGCAATCATTTCAGGGAATTTCCAGAAGTAACGGATTAGAATTTGGCCTAAGTCTTTTTGCCAACAGCGAAAATGTATATGGTTATGTCAGATACATTGTTCCAGGATCTAATGCGGCTACAGCAGATATTTCTAGGGGGGAAATATTTACAGGAGTAGACGGTCAGACTTTGAACTTAGATAACTATCAAAGCCTTTTGTTTGGAGACAATACAACCTATACCCTAAATATGGCCAGCATAGAAAATAATACAATAGCAAGCAATGGTAAATCCGTTTCCTTGACTAAGGAAGAAGGCTTGTCTGAAAACCCTGTTTTTCTGACTAAAGTAATTGAAACCAATGGAATTAAAGTAGGCTATATTGTTTATAATGGCTTCACAAGTAATTATAACGAAGAACTCAATGAAGCCTTTGGCACCCTAAAAGCTGCGGGTGTCACAGAACTGGTATTAGATTTACGTTATAATCCCGGAGGATCTGTAAACTCCTCCAGGCTTTTGGCCAGTATGATTTACGGAACAGACACCAGTAAATTGTACATCCAACAACGCTGGAATTCAAAAATACAACCACAGCTAAGCGAAAGTCAATTAAAAGATTATTTCGCTAATTCTACAGGAGAAAGTCCTATTAACACCCTTAATCTTCCAAGGGTATATATTATTGCTACAGGAAGCTCAGCCTCTGCTTCTGAATTATTGATCAATGGTCTGGATCCATATATGGAGGTAATACACGTTGGAAGTACTACTAGAGGTAAAAATGAATTTTCTATCACACTAGTAGACCTGCCTAGTAATAGCTTTATTTACAATGCTGATAAAGCTTCAAGTATAAATGCAAAAAATTCTTGGGGTCTTCAGCCATTGGTGGGTAGAAACGAAAATGCAGATGGCTTTTTTGACTATACTTCAGGATTTACTCCTGATCATGAAATTAGAGAAGTCCTTGGAAACTATGGGGAATTTGGATCACTTACTGAACCTCTTTTAGCAAAGGCTTTGTCTCTAATTACAGGGGTAAGCACCAGCAGTAGTGCTAGAACATCTTCTCTTGAAACTATGCCTCTAAATGAAATTGATCATTCAAAAAACCACACAATACTAAAGGAAAGAATGTATTTAGATAAAGATATTAGCTTAGAAATTAAATAATATTTCTAGATTCATACCAAAAAAATTAGGGCTCTTTAGAGCCCTAATTCTATTCCTAAACGTATGTTTCTCCCTAAGGTTTGAAAACCAATAGTCTCCTCAAATGAAACATTGGCCAAATTATTCACTGAAATAAATCCCCTAGAATTCAAGAGACCCAATGGAAAACCGTATTGAAAGTCTATCAAAGAAAAGGCTTTAAGCGTTTTCTGTTCATAGGTAGAAAAATCAGTGTCTACCCTCTTTCCTGTATAAGCCATAGATAAACTCCACTGAGTAAACTCACTTGGACTGAATTGCAGGTTAAAATTGGCCTTGTGTTTGGGTATTCTAATGGCGGTCTCTGAAACCAGTGTCCAACTGTAATTTGCTTGAATATTAAACTGTGCTCCTAATGAAGTCGATAGTTGAAACTCTAACCCCTTTGCCCAAGTGTCATTCATTTGATTTTCATAAAGAAAAGCAGGGCCATTAAAATAGATCGCTTGTTGCTCTTTTCTGTCAAAATATGTGAGCCCTAATTGAGTCCCTTTATTAGCGTCAAAAGAGAGACCAAACTCGGTGTTTTGATTGGTCTCAGGCAACAGGTTTACATTGGCCCCGTAAGCACCAAAAAACATCCCAAGTGTGGGAGTAATATAGGCAGATGAAAGGGATAAATGGGCCCTAAATTGCGCTGATTGATCTAAAAAAAGACTTGGATTAATATGATACACCCACTGACTTCCATATTGACTATGGTGGTTAAAACGCCCTCCAAACTGCATGTTAAAACGTCCTAACTTATAACCAATTGAAGCAAAAGGATCCATGATAGTATAATCAGTCGCTGGGGTGTTTTGGTCCGGATTATCTTCAATTTGATCATTGATATATTGAACACCGGTGATTATATTCCATTGTTCATTCACAAAATACCTGTAGAACAATTCTGCATTTATATTACGGGCAAAAACACTACTCCCGTATGCACTAATATCCTTTGAATCGTAACTTGCTAGTGAAACAGATGCCTTAAGTACCCCTTTAGACGGTCTCCATGTCCATTGAGAAGCCAAATGATTTCGGGTTGTTTGAAAGGTATTTTCTGCATCTATTCCCATAAAAGCGTCGTCGTAGTCTGCACTTATTTTTTGGGTCTCCACGATGAGTTTAGCAGAAAGCCTATCAGAAAAATTCTTGCCCAAATTAAGGTGAAATCCAGATTGAGAAAATGGATCTTCTTTTTGACCTGGAGTATTAAAAGAAGACACCCCAGAAGCGTTTAATTGGCTGTATCTCAAAGCGTAATTCCAAGAAGCTATTCCACCACTTAAACCAGTAAAAACACTGGTATAATTTAATGAGTTGTTTTGATTTTCAGCGGTCTGATGGGTTCCTATATGTGTATTCAGTACAAAACCAATAGGTTTTTCAACAGCCTTTTTAGTGCTAATATCTATAATCACCACCCCTGCATTGGTACCGTAAAGACTGCTATTGGCTCCTTTGATAACCTTAATACTTTCTATTTGAGAAATGTCTAATAGTCTCAGATCATAGCTCAAGGAAGCAGACGCAGGATCTGCTACTCTAATGCCATCTATAACAACAAGGGCTTGTTTGGACCTTCCTCCCCTGGCATAAATACTTAGAATACTTCCCTGAGGACCTCTAGAGCCATTGACTTCAATACCCGCCAATTGGTTTAAGGCAGCCGCTACCCCCCTAGTTCTGAACGGCAACAGATCGCTTGATCCTAAAATAACCTGAGTGGCGCCCCTAAAGTTAGGTCCTAAGGGTGCTTTGAGGTCGTTGAGAATAACCTCGTTTAGATAAGTAGTGTCTTGCTGTGATTGATTTTGCGGTAAAGGGTTTGACTCTTTTAGTGGAGATTGTACCGCATTTTTTGATTGATTTTTTGCGTCGGTTTGTGAAAAACCGAGCAATTGTACCGCCATAAAAAAGGCCGTAAACTTAGATTTAAATTTCATTTTTGTACAAAATTGTACGGGTAGTCAGAATGCTGTTGCACGCCAAAACTTTTATCCCGAAAGTTTAACATTTATGTTTGAACACGGCAGGTATCCTGGCTTGCGTCTTAATTGTCACCTTCCCATAGGTTTACTACAGTGGTCTTAAAACAATCAGCGTCTGTAAAGACTAAGCATACAGTTGCGGGAACAGCACTAGATTCTAACTAGTTTCCCTTTTAAGTATCCCAATAATGAGACACACCAATATTCAGGCTCAAAAGTAGTGTTTAATTATTCATGAGGCAGACATAGACATTAAAATAATCCTTGTACTCTTAAAAATATAATTTACAAGTTCGTATAGTGCATTATCAATTGGAGATATGTATTTTTGAATGTTTAATTCTTTTTTAAAAAATATAAACAAATCATATTGAAATCTTTTTTATATCCTATTTATATCATCCTCCTCTTTGCTTCTCACTCCTTATTATCACAAGAAGCTAAAGTCATTTTTTCGCATCCTGAATTTGTGGAAGGGTTTAATATCACGGCAAAAAAAGGATACAATATATTGGAGATTAAACAAATAAATACCCTAGACACTAAGACCCCTCAAGAGCAGTTTGTATTAGTTCACAGAGACAGCATTACACTCATTAACTCTCTTGAAAAGCAATACAGAAATATCATCCGAATTCCCGTAGAAAAGATGATTGTAACCTCTACCACCCACCTCCCAGGAATTGAAATGTTACAAAGCAGTGAAACAGTCATAGGATTCCCAGGCACTGATTATATATCATCGGCTTCTTTCAGAAGCCTCATAAAAAAAGGAAGGTTAAAAGAAATGGGGCAGCAAGAACAGCTCAATATAGAATTGGTATTAGCTGCAGCACCAGAACTAATCATTGGTTACGCTGTGGGTGAAAAGCCCAAATTATACGAAACATTAGCGCAAAGTGGGATTCCAGTTATTTTAAATCACGATTGGTTGGCACAACACCCTTTGGGTAAAGCTTCGTGGATATATTTGTATGGGGCATTATTAGATAAACTTGATCAGGCAGATCAGTTGTTTACAGCTATTCACGACCAATATAATGAAGCAAAAAAATTAGCCGCTAAGGCCTCAATCGCCCCAACTGTTTTTAGTGGAGCTATGTATAAAGATGTTTGGTATGCTCCAGGCGGAAAAAGTTGGGCAGCTCAATTTATCAAAGATGCCAATGGAAGTTATATTTTTAATAACCATCATACAGGAAGTGACTCATTTGGAATTGAATATGTGCTAACCAAAGCGGCATATTCCGATTTTTGGATAGGACCAGCACAATATACCAGCTATAGAGAAATGCTAAAAAGCAGCGTTCACTACAGTCAATTTAAAGCATTCAAGCATAAAAAAATCTTTAGCTATTCGTCAAATAAGGGGGCCACAGGTGGGGTGCTTTATTATGAACTGGCTCCACAAAGACCTGATTTGGTGCTTAAAGACCTTATTGCTATTTTACACCCGGAATTGCTTCCAAACCATTCGTTTACTTTTTTCAAAAAACTAGATGACTAGCCCAACAAAGACCCAAAGACAACTTCGCTATCTCCTTTTGGGGACGCTCTTCGTATGGGCCTTTTTATTAAATATTTCTTATGGATCTGTGGAAATATCCATAAAAAATATAATAGAAAGTGTTATGGGCAATAACCTTCAGGAGCCTCAATTAGATTATATTATACATCAGTATAGAATTCCAAAAGCCATTACAGCCGTTATAGTAGGCGCGGGTCTATCCATCAGTGGCTTACTCATGCAGACCTTATTTAAAAATCCCTTGGCGGGACCATACGTCCTGGGAGTTAGTTCAGGGGCAAGTTTAGGAGCCGCATTATACCTCATGGGAGCTAGCGCACTAAGTGCCTTTTTACCCCATTGGCTTATGGGTAATTGGTCTACAACTATTGCCGCTAGCATAGGAAGTTTTACGGTGTTATTTATAGTGGCTGCTGTGGCAACAAGAATAAAAAATACCATGGCATTACTTATCATTGGTCTAATGTTTGGGAGTTTGAGTAGTGCTATTGTAAGTATTTTAGCCTTCTTCAGTTCTAAAGAATCCCTTCAGAGATTTGTTTTTTGGACCTATGGCAATCTGGGAAACTTAAGGCCCTCAGAAATTGGAATTCTAGGGTTATTTGTCGGTATAGGAAGCCTGCTGAGTATTCTTAATACAAATGCTTTAAATACCATGTTACTAGGAGATGACTATGCAATAAGCCTAGGGGTTTCTCTTAAAAAGACCCACTTAATCATTCTTATAACAACAGGACTCATTGCAGGAAGTATTACCGCATTAGTGGGACCAATAGCATTTTTAGGTTTAGCAGTTCCTCACATTTGCAGGTTAATCTGGGACACCAGCAACCACAAAATATTAATCCCTACTTGTTTAATAATGGGGGCTATTTTTATGCTAATTTCAGATAGCATTGCACAACTGCCGGGGAGCGCTAACGTATTACCTATTAATGCTGTTACTGCCTTATTTGGATCTCCAATAGTGATTTGGCTTTTGATTCGAAAAAAACAAATACAACTGTAATGCCACTAGAGTTTAGAAATCTAATTATCGGGTATAGAGATAAAAGCAAATTAAAAGAAATTGCTGGTCCCTTTGATATAGAAATTCCTGAGAAAAAACTCATTGCAGTCATTGGAAAAAATGGTTCTGGTAAAACCACCTTAATAAAGACTATTGGACAGCAATTAGCTTCCTTAAAGGGAGGGGTGTATTTAAATGAACAATCACTTCAGAATATAAGCAATAACCAGAGAGCCCGCTTAATAAGCTTTGTCTATACCACAACACTTTCAAGCGAGAACATGACGGTTCATGAATTAGTGGCCCTTGGCCGATACCCTTTTCTACACTGGTTCTCCAAACCAAGTAAAAAAGATGCTGACTGCATTAAAGAGGCCCTGACCTTTACAGCATTAGAGGCACTTGCAGAGACTAAAATACACGAGCTGTCCGACGGACAAAAGCAAAGGGCTTTTATAGCTAGGGCACTTGCACAAGAAACTCCTTATATGGTGTTAGATGAACCTATGTCGCATTTAGACCACCACCATAAAGCACAGTTGTTGTCACTGATGAAAAAATTAGTGACCGAAAAAAACAAAACCATTGTGTACACTACCCATGACATTGAAAATGCCATAAGCCATGCAGATTACATCTTGGCCATTAATGAAGGAGAATCTTTTTTTAATACGCCTAAAAATCTCATAGAAAAAGGGGTGTTTGACCGTTTATTCCCAAAAGAACGAGTGTATTTTGATTCTGCTACAAACCGGTTTCTATACCACGATTCAAAGTCAAAATAGTACCTTTATAAAAAACTATCCGACCATGGACTTTCTTCCCTTTCTATTAAGTATACTCTTTTTCCCCATTGGTTTTTTCTTTGGCGGCTATGTATATAAATTAAAATCAAAGGCCTCATCTGGAAACAGCCATGAAAAAATTGCGGGCTTAGAAGCTAGATTATTACAAAGCGAAACACTGCTAAAAAAAACGGAAGAAGCCAAACAAGTCCTACAATCTGAGAAAGAATTTCTAGGTATAGATCAGGCTAGAATGCAAGTGAATTTAAAGCATTTAGAAGAAAAGAATAAGGAACAAAATGAGGCATTCTCTAAGCTTCAAGAAAAATTCACCAAAGAGTTTGAGAATCTTGCCAATAAAATATTAGACGAAAAGAGTCAAAAATTTACCCATCAAAACAAGGAAAATATTACCAACATACTCCTTCCACTTCAAGAGAAAATCCAACTATTTGAGAAAAAAGTATCCGATTCTCAAAAAGAAAATATTCATATTCACGCCGCACTAAAAGAGCAACTGATTACCCTGCAATCACAAAACTTAAAGATTACCCAGGAAGCAGAAAATTTAACCAAAGCATTAAAGGGAGATTCAAAAATGCAAGGGAACTGGGGTGAATTAGTGTTAGAAAGAGTTTTGGAGAAGTCTGGTTTAGAGAAAGATAGGGAATATTTTGTGCAACAAAGCTTTGAAACAGAAGCAGGCAATAGGCTTATGCCAGATGTAGTAATAGCACTCCCAGACGGCAATAAAATGATTGTAGATTCAAAAGTTTCATTGACCCACTATGAAAGGTATGTGAATGCAACTAATGACCAAGACGCAGGAGTCCAGCTAAAAGAACACCTCAATTCACTTAAGAGACATATTGATCAATTATCTGCTAAAAAATATGAAGACCTTTACCAAATAGAAAGTCCAGATTTTGTGCTGCTTTTTGTTCCCATTGAACCTGCTTTTGCAGTAGCTATTAATGAGGATCCCAGCATTTACACCAAGGCTTTTGAGCAGAATATTGTCATTGTTACCCCAAGCACTTTATTGGCAACTCTAAGGACTATAGTCACTATGTGGACTAATGAAAAACAACAGAAAAACGCCCTAGAGATTGCGAGACAAGCAGGTGCACTCTATGATAAATTCGAAGGTTTTTCTCAAGACCTCATTCAATTGGGTAAAAAAATGGAGGAGTCCAAAGGAGCTTATTCCGCAGCTATGAATAAATTGGTTGAGGGTAAAGGAAACCTGGTTACTAGTGTAGAAAGACTCAAGAAAATGGGCGCTAAGGCGAAGAAATCACTTCCTGAAGCACTGTTAAAAAGAAGTGACTCTGAAAATCTACTGGAAGAATAAGTACAAAAAAGAGGCGGCCGTTGGCCGCCTTTTTTTTGCGTATTACTGCAAGTCTATTATTTACTCAAATACATCTTTCTACGTTGGTATAAATCGTAGAAAGCGTCGTCTTTAAGACTGTCTATAAACAAAATACTCTCTCCTGTACTCTTCATTTCAGGTCCCAGATTCTTGTTCACATTTGGAAACTTATCAAAAGAAAACACTGGCTGTTTAATAGCGAAGCCTTCTAGTTGAGGGTTGAAATTAAAATCTTTTACTTTATTATGACCCAACATGACTTTAGTGGCGTAATTCACATAGGGCTCTTTATAAGCTTTTGCAATGAAAGGCACCGTTCTTGAAGCTCTTGGATTGGCTTCAATAATATAAACAATGTCATCCTTAACAGCGAACTGAATATTGATTAAGCCTACCGTGTTAAGTGCTAAGGCAATTTTCTTTGTGTGGTCTTTGATTTGCTGCATCACGAACTCTCCTAGGTTAAAAGGAGGCAATGTCGCATTTGAATCTCCAGAGTGAATTCCACAGGGTTCAATGTGCTCCATGATACCAATAATGTACACGTCTTCTCCATCACAAATAGCATCGGCTTCAGCCTCAATAGCTCCGTCCAAATAATGGTCTAAGAGTAATTTATTGTTGGGTATTTTACGCAATAAATCTACTACATGCTCTTCTAATTCTTGCTTGTTTATGACAATCTTCATCCCTTGCCCACCTAATACATAAGAAGGTCTTACCAATAATGGAAAATTAAGTTTGTCAGATAATGCAAGCGCTTCGTCTGCTGTTTCTGCCACACCAAACTCAGGAAAAGGAATGTTGTTTTCTTTTAGAAGTGTAGAAAAACTACCTCTATCTTCTGCTAAATCTAAGGCTTTAAAGCTTGTTCCTAGAATTTTAATCCCGTGCTTCTCTAATTTTTCTGCCAATTTAAGGGCTGTTTGCCCCCCCAGCTGAACAATAACTCCCTCTGGATTCTCGTGTCTAATAATATCGTAGATGTGCTCCCAAAATACGGGCTCAAAATACAATTTATCTGCAGTGTCAAAATCAGTAGAGACTGTTTCAGGGTTACAGTTTATCATAATGGTCTCATAACCACATTCAGCTGCAGCTAAAACACCGTGAACACAACAGTAATCGAATTCAATTCCTTGGCCAATTCTATTAGGACCAGATCCTAATACCACTACTTTCTTGCGATCTGTTACTATAGAATCATTGGCAACAAAGCGCTTGCCCTCTGGCGTTTCCTGTTCTGCTTCAAAAGTAGAGTAATAATATGGGGTCATGGCTTTAAACTCAGCAGCACATGTGTCTACCAGTTTATACACTCTATTGATGTTCATTTCTGAACGCTTCTGGTAAATTTGACTCTCCAGACATGAAACCATATGGGCAATTTGTCTGTCTGCAAAACCTTTCTGTTTGGCTTCTAACAATAAGTCTTTTGGTAGGCTTTCTAAAGTAAAGGTGCTGATCTCTTTTTCCAGCATGTACAACTCCTCATATTGCTTTAAGAACCACATGTCTATTCGAGTAATCTCATGAATCCTAGAAAGGGGTATGCCCATTTGAATGGCGTCATAGATAACAAATACCCTATCCCAACTCGCTATGGTTAATTTACTAATAATCTGCTCGTAGTTACTATATCCTTTACCATCTGCACCTAGACCATTTCGCTTAATCTCTAAAGATTGAGTGGCTTTGTGCAAAGCTTCTTGAAAAGATCTTCCAATTCCCATGACCTCTCCAACAGATTTCATCTGAAGTCCCAGGGTCCTGTCTGAACCTTCAAATTTGTCAAAATTCCATCTTGGGATCTTTACAATAACATAATCTAAGGTAGGCTCAAATAAAGCAGAAGTAGATTGGGTAATCTGGTTACTCAACTCATCTAAAGTGTAACCAATAGCGAGTTTAGAAGCAATTTTTGCAATAGGATATCCTGTAGCTTTGGAAGCCAATGCAGAAGACCTAGATACTCTTGGGTTAATTTCTATGGCAATAATGTCTTCCTTTTCGTCTGGAGAAACAGCAAACTGTACATTACAACCTCCTGCAAAATCTCCAATGCTACGCATCATTTTAATAGCCATATCTCGCATACGCTGAAAAGTCTTATCTGACAATGTCATTGCAGGAGCTACTGTAATAGAATCTCCTGTATGAATTCCCATGGGATCCATATTTTCAATGGTACAAATAATGACCACATTGTCATTCTTATCTCTAAGTAATTCCAATTCGTATTCTTTCCAGCCCATTACGGCTTTGTCTATCATCACCTCGTGAATGGGAGAAATTTCTAATCCCCTACTCAATAACTCGTCAAAATCTTTTGGATCGTGAACTATAGCAGCTCCTGCACCCCCAAGGGTATAGGAGGCTCTAATCACTAAAGGAAAGCCAAATTCCTGAGCTATTTCTTTACCTTTTAAAAATGAGGTCGCTGTGGCTTGAGGGGCCATACCAACACCAATCTTACCCATCAAGTTTCTAAATTGCTCCCTGTCTTCTGTAATATTAATAGCGTCTATGTCTACCCCTATTAATTCTACTTTATGGTCTTCCCAAATACCTTTTTCGTCACACTCAATACAGAGATTTAAAGCTGTTTGCCCGCCCATAGTGGGTAACACAGCGTCAATATTGGGGTGTGCCTCTAAAATCTCAATAATGGATTTTGATGTTAATGGTTTTAAATACACATGATCTGCCATAGAGGGATCTGTCATGATCGTAGCGGGGTTGCTATTGATCAGTACAGTTTCTATACCGTCTTCTCTGAGGGATCTAAGAGACTGAGAACCTGCGTAATCAAATTCACAAGCTTGTCCAATCACTATAGGTCCTGACCCAATAATTAAAATACATTTCAGTTCATCTCTTTTTGGCATATTGTGTTTTTTTGGTATAAGTGTATTTCTAAAAAAAAAATCAAAAAAAAAGGTGTTACTTAATAAAAAGTAACACCTATATATTTTGAAAAATCAATCATTATTTTTTGTGTCTCAGTTCTGAAGATACAGATAATTTTTTTCTTCCTTTTGCTCTTCTTCTAGCAAGGACTTTTCTACCGTTAGCAGAAGCCATACGTTCTCTAAAACCGTGTTTGTTCTTTCTTTTTCTTTTGGATGGCTGATATGTTCTTTTCATCGAGCGTGTTTTAAACGGATTACTTATATTAAAGCTTTTGTTAATCTGTTCCCAAAAGCTGGGCGCAAATATACAAAGACTTTTTGCTTTAGCAAGCCTATTTTAAAAAATATTTTGGATGTTTTTTTGTAGGTTTGCAACGGTAAACATTCCAGCCATTCAAAGGGGTATAAATACCCTAGTGTCGTTTATAAAACTATCAAATAATTATATAAAATACAACATGTTTCATAAAATTTTCAAACTGATCATTGCCGCTGCCATTAACGCATATGCCATTTACCAATTTATTGAAGGTAATATTGGTAATGGAATTAGCTTGGTGTTACTCTCTACAGTTTTTATCTTTCTCTATTACAGAAACGAAATGATTCTTTTGGCTTTCTTAAAAATGAGAAAGCAAGATTTAGCAGGAACTGCCAATTGGTTAGCTAAGATCAAAAACCCAGAAGCTGCACTGACAAAGAAACAACAGGGATACTACAACTATTTACACGGAATTATTCACTCACAAACCAACTTATCCCAAGCGGAGAAGTTTTTCAAAAAAGCTTTAAAACTAGGACTGACAATGGACTACGATGTGGCCATGGCCAAATTGAGCCTAGCTGGAATTGCCATGCAAAAAAGAAGAAAAAGAGAAGCCACTACCCTACTTCAAGAAGCTAAGAAATTAGACAAACAAAACATGTTGGCGGAGCAAATTAAAATGATGTCCCAACAGCTCAAAAAAATATAAGACTTCAGGACTTAGGATTAGTCAAAAAATAGTGATTTTTTACTCAGCTGATTAATCCATCACTAAAGGAATCTTAATCTGATATTTTTTTCGAGACCTATTGTTCAGGTATTCCTGTCTTAACCATGGGTTGTGACGCTTTAATATCTTATAACTAATGTTTTGGGATAGGGCAAAATCACTTAAATTTTTAATGGGCTCTTTTATAGTCACTTCTTTAGTGGGAGTCAATGTGTAGTAATCAAGCTCATTGAGTTTAAAACCATAAGTAATGGGATCACTCATGATGGTTTTTAGCGCAAGTATTCTAAATACATATCTACCAGTCTCCTGGCCCAGTAATAAATCGTAATAATTGTTCGTTTGTTGCTTTTCTAATTGTCTTGAAATACCTCTGTTTCCTGCATTATATGCTGCTGCTGCTAAAGTCCAAGATCCAAATTTCTCTTTGGCCTTTAAAAGATATTCACAAGCTACCGCTGTAGCTTTCTCCACGTGATACCTTTCATCTACATTCTTATTGACTTCTAATTTATAATCTTTTGCGGTACCTTTTATCAGCTGCCAAAACCCAGCAGCACCAGCTGGAGAACGCAGTGGCTCTAGACCACTTTCCGCTACAGCCAAATATAAAAAATCCTCTGGCACACCATAAGCCTCCAATATGGGCCTCATAATAGGGAAATACTTTTGAGATCGCTTCATGAGGAGCATAGCATTAGACTGCCAGTAGGTGTTCACAAGAAACTCTCTATCTACCCTTTCTAACACTTCTTGCTCGTTCAATGGAACAGGTTCTCCAGCAAAACTCAAGTCACTCGGAATAGGAAGCGAGCTAACCAAAGCTTTTAAATGATTGGTATTTTCAGTTAGGGGTAAACTGTTCAATGAATTGCTGTTTTCAGTTGATTTAACAGCAAAAACTAAAGTAAAAATAATGGCAATTGCCCCTACAATTTGAAGTGCTTTTTTAAATAGATCCATAGTGAAATTTATACTCCAATTTAACGAATTGGATTAGTCTTTCAAAATATCAGGAAGGTTTTCGTTAAACCATTTGTACTTAAAAATGATCATAGAGTGCGTTCCTCTGGGGATTGAAATATAATCTTTAATATAATTCACAGGAAAAACGTTGTCTAATTCGCCTTGAATGTGAATGGTGTTTGGCATAGCGTCTGCTTGTTCCCAATTGACAATTTGATCAATGGACCAATCTATGTAATAAGGGTCTCTTACACTGAGGTATTTCTCATATAAATGAATACGCTTTTGCATAAAATCTCCCAAAGCAAACTTTGCGACCAATTCCATATTGGTAACCAACTGTGTAGGAAGGAGTTTATGAATGTTAGTATGCTTGGCAAAAAGCATTTTTTTGGGCAACTCCCGAGCAGATTTTACGCTAGAAATTACAATAATTTTTCTCACCGCTATAATCTTAGCAATTTCCTGCACTAAAATACCTCCAAAAGAGACCCCCACCAAAACAGGGCTTTTACAACTAATTCTTTGGGCAATTCGACTCGCATAAGATTGAAGCGATTCGTTTTTATGAGGAAGTTCCCAGGACAGATAATGAATGTCAAAAACAGCAGCATCTAATTCTATGTTTTCAAAAATCTTAGGATTTGCCGCCATACCAGGCATGAAATAAACAGGTATTTTTTCTGAACTCATCAATGAATCATAGTGTATGAAATCTACATCTAACTCCAGCTAGAATGCCTCAAATTTAGGTAATTAGCTTTTTTTTGTTTACTTTTGCAAAGTTAATTTTATGCTAAATACCTCAATATTTTTAGTGCGAGATTTTTAACTATAAAACACCTACCCAAACATGAGCGAAATAACCATCACCAACAATAGTTTTCTAAGACAATATGAAGCTACTGTAGCGTCTGCTTTGGCTAAAATCGAATATGCTGCTCAGGAGCGTAAAATATTTTTAACCAAGCTTATTATACCCGCTGAGATAACCGAACCAGGTTTTAAAGAAGCTTTCATTATTGCTGTTTTGGAGGATATTAAAGAACAAGAATTAAAGGTGGTACCAACAAGTCCTGAAATTGCTAGTTTTGTCAGGAAAAACAGAAGGTACAAGGAAATGCTGCCAGTGGGGATTAGAATCTAATACAACTTAGAATCTAACATAACGAAGAAGTATTATACTCCATTTACAGGAACGGCTAATGCTCCCTTTACAGGAATGACAATAAGTGGGTGATTTTAATTATTTTCCACATAGTCAAAACGAACCAATCCATCTTGATCTATATCCCTTAGTCTTACTTCTGCCACGGTATTGACCAAAGAAGGGTCCCAAGGAGTTTTTACTTTGACATAGTTTTCAGTAAATCCATGTATATATCCTTTTTTGTTCTCTCCTTCAAATAAAACGGTTCTTTTAGTATCTATTTGAGATTCATAAAAAGCCCTTCTCAATTTTACAGATAAACCCCTAAGCATTTTTGAACGCTTATTTCGAACAGCTAAAGGCACAACTTCACTCATATTTGCCGCCTCTGTATGGTCTCTTTCTGAATAAGTAAAAACGTGTAAATAAGACACCGCCAACTCATTCAAAAACTCATAGGTTTCTAAAAAATCTTGTTCCGTTTCACCGGGAAAACCAACAATAACATCTACCCCTATACAAGCATGGGGCAATTTTTTTTGTATGGTTGTTATCCTATCACGATACAAAGAAGTTAAATACCTGCGTTTCATTTTTTTCAACACCTTATCAGAGCCACTCTGAAGTGGGATATGAAAGTGTGGTACAAAAACCTCACTTTTAGACACCAATTCTATCGTTTCATTTTTCAGTAAATTGGGTTCTATGGAAGAAATCCTCAATCGAGATATACCTGGAACTTCCTCAAGAGATTGAACCAAATCAAAAAAAGTATGCTGGTGTTTTTTATTCCCAAATTCTCCTTTACCGTAATCTCCTATATTAACTCCAGTTAAGACAATTTCCTTAATGCCTTTTGAAGCAATTTCTTGGGCGTTCTTAAGAACGTTTTCTAAAGTATCACTTCTGGAGATCCCTCTAGCCAATGGAATGGTACAATAAGTACATTTGTAATCACAACCATCTTGAACTTTTAAAAAGGCTCTAGTGCGTTCCCCTATAGCATAACCGCCTACATAGAAATCTGCCTCTTCTATTTCACAGGCATGCACCGTTCCCACTTCTTGTTTGGTAAGGTCGTTTAGGTATGCGGTGAGATTAAACTTTTCTGTGGCGCCAAGTACTAAGTCTACTCCATCTACTGCTGCTAAAGCTTCTGGCTTTAATTGTGCATAGCATCCAACAGCTGCTACAAATGCTTTTTCATTAATTTTTTGGGTCTTCTTGACAATTTCTTTAAAACGCTTATCTGCGTTCTCAGTGACAGAGCAGGTGTTAATCACATAAACATCTGCTTTGGAATCAAAGGGTACTTTTTCGAAATCTGCCGCCTCCATTTGAGAGGCTATGGTAGCTGTTTCAGAAAAGTTTAGTTTACAACCTAAGGTGTGAAATGCCACTTTTTTTTTCATGCTATTCTTTTCTCCATTTTTGAGACTGCTCAAAAACATCCTCTAAAATCATTGTATCACTTTCTGTTAAAATTTCTCCTTTACGCTCCATCACAATTTTTGCAGTTTTAATGGCTTTTTCAAAGCTATGGGTAGTACTATTTTGAATACCTCCCCAAGAAAAACTAGGAATGAAATTTTTGGCAAAACCAGCGCCAAAAATATTGGCAGCCACCCCCACTACGGTGCCTGTATTAAACATAGTATTAATGGCACATTTGCTGTGATCACCCATCATTAAGCCACAAAACTGTAGGCCAGTCTTAGCAAATCGCTCTTCTTGATAATCCCAAAGACGCACATTTTCGTAACTGTTTTTTAGATTAGAGTTATTGGTATCTGCGCCAATATTACACCAAGAACCTATCACTGCATTACCTAAGAAACCTTCGTGTCCTTTATTAGAGTAGGGAAACATCACTACATTATTCAACTCTCCCCCAACTTTACTTTTAGCGCCAATAGAGGTGGCTCCGTATATTTTAGCACCCATTTTAACCACTGCTTCTGCCCCTAAAGCAAAAGGTCCTCTAATTAAACTCCCCTCCATAATCTCACAATGAGCACCTAAATAAATAGGACCATTTGTAGTGTTTAAAGTACAGTATTCTAATTGTGCTCCTGATTCTATGAAAATTTGACCTGTTCCAATCACCTGAACACTTTCAGGTATAGAGTCACTGTCTCTACCTTGCGTGAGTATTTCAAAATCCAAAGCAATGGCCAAATCATTTTTAGAAAAAATATCCCAAGTGTTAGAGATAGATAAAAAAGCACCTGCTACCTCTATAGACTTTAGGCTATCAAAATTTATGTCTTCTTCAGCGTCACTAGCAAAAAAAGCTACCACGGCGTCACCGTCAAAAATCGCTTCTCCTTCTTTAAGGCCTATAAGTTTAGTTACTAAGTTAGGCGTGGGAAAATATGCTGCATTAATAAACACATTTGACTCAAAAAAAACAGTGGGCCATACCTCATTCAGATAAGGTTCTGTAATGGTAGAAGTGGTATATCCCAATACGCGTTCCCAACTATCTCTTATGGAACCTATACCCCATTCAATATCAGCCACTGGTCTGGTGTAAGTAAAGGGCAATAAGGCGGTTCTGTTTGGGCCATCAAATAATATGTAGTTCATATAATTGATTTAATTGGGGTTAAAAAAAAAAGTCACGTTCTGAAAGGTACAGAACGTGACTCAATGTCTTTCAGATTAAGGGGTTTATTTCTTAAACTTATCGTATTTATTCTTAAACTTATCAATACGCCCGGCAGTATCTACCAATTTGGCTTTACCAGTATAGAACGGGTGAGAAGTTCTTGAAATTTCCATTTTTATTACTGGATACTCAACACCATCTACTTCTAAAGTTTCTTTTGTTTCAGCAGCAGATTTAGCTAAAAAAACGTCTTCGTTAGACATGTCTTTAAATGCTACCAATCTGTAATTATCCGGGTGAATTCCTTTTCTCATGATGTATAACTTAATTCTGTATTCTAATTTTAGAAGTGCAAATTTAATACTTTTTCATAAACTTACAACGAATCTACTGCAAAAATACAAAATAAAATATCTTATTTGACCTGTAACAAAAAACAAGTTACATTTACTAACTAATCAGTAACCAATTTAAACAAAATAAACATGGAAACAAACGGTCCAAACATTGGAAAATTCTCACTTACTTATGGTTCTATTGCTGGTATAGTAGGTATTATCTTTAGCTTTATGCTGATTTCTCTAGATATGCTTTACGATCAAGGTAGTGGAAAAACTATCGTAAGTATAGCTATTTTAGTAGGTGCAGTCTTTTTAGGGATTTTCAATTTCAGAAAAGAAAACGGAAGCTTAACCCTAAAACAAGCTTTAAAAATTGGAACCGGAAGTTCTGTTATTGCAGCTATTTACTCTATTTTATTTACGCTTGCATTGGTAAACTTCATTGAACCAGAATTCATTGCCAAAACAGGTGAAATTACTAGAGCAACAATGATCGAAAGCAACCCAACCATTTCTAACGAACAATTGGATATGATCACAGAGCAGCAAGCCAAGTTTTTCTGGGTAGCCTACCCATTCATGCTAATTTTTAATGCTTTTGGAGGTTTAATTATTGGGTTACTAGGTGGATTGATTCTTAAGAAAGACGCTCAAGCCTAAAATATAAATTGTACTTTTGAAAAAATTAATTCTTTAGTACACTAATGGATATTTCTATTGTAATTCCTCTTTTAAACGAGGAAGACTCTATATCAGAACTCTATGATTGGATTGCATCTGTGATGCAATCCAATCATTTTTTATATGAAGTTCTATTTATAGACGACGGTAGCACAGACCAATCCTGGAGTATTATATCAGCTTTAGCTAAAAAGCATTCGCAGGTCAAAGGGATTCGTTTTGCTGCCAACTACGGTAAATCTCAGGCACTTCATGCCGGCTTTAAAGCAGTAAGCGGCCAGGTGGTCATTACCATGGATGCAGACCTTCAAGATTCTCCTGAAGAAATTCCGGCCTTATATACCGCCATTACCAAGGAAGGACTAGACTTAGTCTCTGGCTGGAAAAAGAAACGATACGACCACCTCTTCACCAAAAACATCCCGTCAAAGTTGTTTAACTGGGCGGCTAGAAAAACCTCTGGTCTCTCTCTCCATGATTTTAACTGTGGGTTAAAAGCCTATAAATTGGAGGTTGTTAAAAACATAGAAGTTTCAGGTGAAATGCACAGATACATCCCAGTGTTGGCTAAAAATGCTGGCTTTCACAAAATAGGGGAACAAATAGTGCAACACAAAGCAAGAAAATACGGTAAAACAAAATTTGGCATGAATAGATTCATCAACGGATTTTTAGATTTAATCACCATTTGGTTTTTATCTACTTTTGGTAAAAGACCCATGCATCTATTTGGGGCCTTGGGGGTAATGATGTTTGTTATTGGTTTTGGTTTTGCGCTATACTTAGGGCTAGATAAATTATTCATTCACACCAGTGGTAGGCTAATTGCCAACAGGCCTGAATTTTATATTTCACTTACAGCCATGATATTGGGTACCCAGCTATTTTTAGCCGGTTTCCTGGGCGAGATTATCATAAGACAAAGAAAAGATCAAGTACATTACACGATTAAAGAGACTATTGCCACTAAAGTGTAATAGATATATTACTATATGAGCAAATCCAATATAGACAACGAAATAGCCGCTTGGCAAAAAGCTCCTTTTGATGCTCAAACCCAAAGGGAAGTAGCACAATTGGCTATAGAAAACCCCTTAGAACTCGAAGACGCTTTTTATAAGAACTTAGCCTTTGGAACTGGAGGTATGAGAGGACTAATGGGCGTTGGTCCCAATAGAATTAACGCTTACACATTAGGTAGAAACACCCAAGGAATTTCTAATTACCTTAAAAAACAATATCCAAACGAGCCACTTTCAGTGGCTATTGCATATGATTGCAGGCACCAAAGCGACCGCTTGGCGCAAATTGTAGCGAATGTATTTTCTGCCAATAATATTAACGCCCATTTATTTCCTGAGCTCAGAACCACGCCAGCACTCTCTTTTACTTTAAAGCATTTAAAATGCCAGGCCGGAATTGTACTAACCGCTTCTCATAATCCACCAGAATACAATGGATACAAAGTGTACTGGACAGATGGCGGGCAAATAGTCCCTCCGGAAGATCAAGAAATTATAAAAGAAATTGAAAGTCTTTCTTTTGAGGCCATAAATTTCACCCCAAACAAAGCACTTATAAAAACCATAGATGCTTCTGTAGATGAGGCCTTTATAACGCAAAGCTGCGCCCAAGCAAACTTTAATGCCCCTAACAAGGAAGGTTTAAAGATTGTATTCACTTCACTACACGGTACTTCAATCACGGCCATTCCAGCAGTATTAGAAAAAGCAGGATACACTGTAAACATTGTTAAAGAACAAGCTGTCCCAGATGGAGATTTCCCTACGGTTAGTTCGCCAAATCCTGAGGAGCCAGAAGCCTTGGCCATGGCCTTAGCTTTAGGAGAAAAGACCCAAGCAGACATTGTCATAGGGACTGATCCAGACAGTGATCGATTGGGAGTAGCCGTAAGAGGTTTAGGAGGTCAACTACAACTACTCAACGGAAACCAGTGCATGGTTTTAATGACTGCTTTTTTATTAGAAAAAAGAAAAGAGCAAGGCTTAGTTGCCTCTGATTATATAGCCTCTACGATTGTTTCCACGCCTATGATGGAAGCTATGGCAGCCGCTTATAACATTGAATGCAAAACTACGCTCACTGGATTTAAATGGATTGCAGACGAAATTAAAAAACACCCTGACCAGCACTTTATTGGTGGTGGTGAAGAGAGTTTTGGTTTCATGGTAGGAGACTTTGTAAGAGACAAAGATGCTGTTACTGCAAGTCTTTTAGCTTGTGAAATGGCCAGTTTTGCGAAAGCAAAAGGAAATACGCTCATGGACGAGCTCATTGATCTTTACCAAGAATACGGTTGTTATCAGGAGCATTTAATTGCTATCACCAAAAAAGGAAAAGAAGGGAGTATAGCCATAGAAAACAACATGAAGCGTCTCAGAGAACAACCTCTAGAAACCATTGATGGTGAGAAGGTGGTTTGGGTCCATGATTATCTAAAAGGAGTTGCTACAAATCTACAAACGAATGACATACAAAAGATAGCGCTTCCCACTTCTAACGTGCTCATTTACACCACAGAAAAAGGCACAAAACTAGCCTCCCGACCCTCAGGAACGGAACCTAAAATAAAGTTTTATATTAGCGTAAACAAGCCCTTAGACCGAGCGGAGAATTACCCTAAAGTAAAAGAAGCTTTAGACTTAAAAATTAACAATATACTCAAGGAAATAGCCTTGTAAAAGCGCACATTTATTGTGCACCTATATGACAAAAACACATGGAGTATTTTAAAAAAATATTGCGTTTTGCAAGACCCTACAGAAAATATGCGGTATTAAATATTATCGCCAATATTTTCTATGCATTATTTGGAACGCTTGCCATGATCTCCTTATTTCCCATGCTATCTGTGTTATTCAAACAAACAGAAGCACTTTATACAGCACCCACTTGGGAAGGCATCTCAAACACCAAAACCTATGTAGAGCAAGCGCTCAATTATTTTGTGACTCAAAAGGCATCTGAAGGAGAAGGCACCGCACTCTTGTTTATGGTAGGACTAGTGATAGGCATGTTTTTTCTCAAAAATCTATTTGGTTATTTGGCTATGTACTTCATTACGTTTCTGAGAAACGGAGTACTCAAGGACCTCAGAAACGCCCTTTATGACAAGAGCGTATCCTTACCACTCAGTTTTTATTCGGAAAAGAGAAAAGGAGACACTATGGCCAGAATTTCTTCAGATGTATTAGAAATTCAACACTCCTTTTTATCTGTGTTGGAATTAGTGGTCAGAGAACCACTAACCATAGTCTTTACCATCACAGCCATGCTGCTCATGAGTGCTAAACTCACGCTTTTTGTCTTTATATTTCTACCTATCTCAGGATACCTCATCTCCTTGTTGGGAAAATCATTGAAGAAAAAATCGGACCGGGTACAAGAAGAACAAGGACATTTTTTATCTATTGTAGAAGAAACTTTAGGTGGATTAAAAATCATTAAAGCTTTTACAGCAGAACCGCTGTTTTCAGCTAAATTCAAAGCCTCCACCAAACGTTTTTACAAATTCTCAAACAGCCTGCTAAACCGTCAAAATTTAGCTTCTCCCTCCTCTGAATTTCTAGGTATTAGCGTAATTGGAATTCTATTGTGGTATGGGGGTAGAATGGTCTTGGTAGAAGGAAGCCTAAAACCAGAATTATTCATCACCTATATGTCACTCGCCTACCAAATACTCACCCCAGCCAAAGCCATGAGTAAAGCGAGTTATGGAGTTAAAAAAGGGAATGCCGCCGCCGCAAGGGTATTGGAAATTCTCGAAGCAAAAAACCCCTTAGACCATTCGAGTCAAAAAGAGCTCAACAGCATACAAACAGCTATTGAATTCAAGGAACTGTCCTTTTCATATGACAAAGAATTGGTCTTAGATGGTTTTAATCTAAAAGTACTCAAGGGACAAACCATTGCATTTGTAGGCCAATCAGGGAGCGGGAAGAGCACCATTGCCAATCTCCTCATGCGATTTTACGACCCACAAAAAGGAAGTATTACTATAGACGGCACTCCCATAAACCAAGTCCCACTCCCCCATCTCAGAAACCTAATGGGGCTGGTCTCTCAAGACGCCTTATTGTTTAATGACAGTATTTTAAACAATATAGCACTGGGGAAACCAGACGCCACAGAAGCAGACATTATAGCGGCCGCTACACTCGCGAATTGTCACGAATTTATTGGACAATTCAAAGAAGGCTACTACACCAATATTGGAGACTCAGGAAATAAACTCAGTGGAGGGCAAAAACAACGCATTTCTATTGCCAGGGCCATTTTAAAGAACCCGCCCCTAATGATTCTAGATGAGGCCACCTCTGCCTTAGATACAGAAAGCGAAAAACTGGTCCAAGACGCCTTAGAAACCCTAATGAAAAACAGGACCTCTATTGTCATAGCTCACAGACTCTCCACCATCCAACATGCACAACTCATTGTGGTCATGCAAGAAGGTAAAATCATTGAACAAGGCACCCATCAAGCACTTTTAGATCAAAAAGGCCATTACCACAAGCTGGTGACACTGCAAACCTTAGCTTAAAAGAAAGCAGCGATTACAAAAACTTTAAAATGCTACAATCAAAAGAATTTCAAAAGAGCCATTAAACCTTTTGACTATTGTGCTATCTTAGTATTAGACAAGAATTGATTGGAAGAAATAGCCCTCATAGAAGCTCTTAAAGATCCCATTCGCTCAGAAAAAGCTTTTGGTATTTTGGTAGACACCTACAAAGAAAGATTGTACTGGCATATCCGTAGGATAGTGCTCCAGCATGCCTTCGCAGACGACGTCCTTCAAAACACCTTCATTAAAGTATTTAGAAACCTAGACGGCTTCAAGGGCGAGAGTAAGCTATTCTCTTGGATGTACCGCATTGCCACCAATGAAGCCCTCACCTACTTAAAAACAGAAGCTAAAAAAGGAGGCGTTCCTCTAGGAGACTATCAAGAACAACAATTAGAAGGCCTCACGGCCGACGTCTATTTTGAAGGAGACCACATAGCACTCTCTCTACAAAAAGCCATTGCCAGCCTACCCGAAAAGCAAAAATTGGTCTTTAATATGCGTTACTACCAAGAAATACCCTATGCACAGATGTCCCAAATTTTAGATACCTCAGAAGGGGCATTAAAGGCATCTTATCACCTGGCACTTCAAAAACTAAAAAAATATCTCATCTCTAATTAAACCAAATCACAAAAACAAGGTCTTATAACTATGAATCCTGAAAACAAAACAGCGTTACCTTTTAAAGCTCCGGAAAACTATTTCCAGAACTTTAAGCTAACTATTCCCCAAGACCTCAGGGCTGTGGACAATAGAAAGCCTTCTGAGTTTCAGGATCCATTTAAAACACCAGCGCACTATCTCAAAAATTTCACCGTACCGCTTCCACAAGAAGTAGTGTTAGAGCAGTTTGTACAGACCACAGCCCGTAAGAAAATCAGTGCATCCGAGCCAAAAATTCTTTCTTTGTCATGGGTGCAAACAGCCTTATCTGCAGCAGCAGTCTTAGTATTTTTACTGAGCACACCCTTTATTTTTAAGTCTTCTACTGACCGTTTAGACACTATGGATGTGGCTGCTATAGACCAGTATTGGGACTACGCTACAGATGCTATTACCCCCTACGATATGGCTGAGTTTATAGAGGACAATTCCACACAATGGGTAGAAGGCACTTCGCTTAGCGAAGGGCTTGAAAACTATTTAAGTACACAGTTACACCCTATAGAAGCAATAGAATTTAATCCAAATGACTATGAATAAGATATTGATTATGTGCCTATTGGCTTTTGGATGCCACCAATTTAATACCGCGCAATCCAAAGAAGATATTGAGAAAATTAAAACCCTTAAAGTAGCTTATTTTACGGAACACTTAGCCTTGAGCCCCGAAGAAGCAGAAAAATTCTGGCCCATCTACAACCAGCACGAAACCGTGCAAATGGAGATGTACACCTATATGCGCAAGAATATGAACCACCGTATGCTAAAGGCAGCAGAATTAAGTGAATCAGAGGCAGCTCAAAAACTCTCTGAGTACCTCAGCAAAAAAAGTCATGAAGAGGCCTCTCTTCAAAAAATGTTTAAAGCACTTAAAGGCGTACTCCCTGCCAAAAAAGCATTGGCACTCGTTCATGTAGAAGAAGGTTTTAGAAGGCACCTCATGAGCCTCTACCGAAAAAACAGAAACGAACAGCGCCAAAAGAAAGAGGAAGAGATGCCAAAGTTGTAGTGTTTCTT
>JAQWTF010000117.1:0-36498 GCA_029242825.1 Flavobacteriaceae bacterium
ACGTTGGGATTGTTTGTGATAGTGTACTTTCCCAAAGCGCCTGAAAAATTAATTTGAACTGCAGCAGAAATCTGGTGTTGAAATCCAAATTCAAATCCAATGTGTTTGGTGTTTTGCCCAGAAACCCATTCTTGAACAAAATCTGCACCTAAAGCAGTTTCGGTAAAAAAATATCGCAGGGAATTTTGGTCCTTAAAGCGTCCATAAAACAAATTAAACCGCCCCAAAAGTTTGGGTAAACGCAGGTGATAATTAACTTCTGTCCAAAATAGATGTTCCGCCTTAATATCTGGTGAGATTAAGGGCCTATCCCTCGGATTTATATACCATTTAGACCCCTCAATGGGTTCTCTTCCTTGTAAAAGTGTCATTTGTAACTGGTGCCTGCCGTTGAACTTATAGCTTGCACCAACTTTTGCTTTTATCGTATTAAAACGCAACACAGCGTCCTTGCCCAATGAAGAATCTAAATAACGCTCACTTTGCATTTTTCCCAATCGATATCCGGAACGTTGTTGGGCACTGAGGGACGCGAATGCGTCCCAGTGGCGGAAATTTCCCCGCCACTGTATATAGGCCCTTTTTCCCTGCATGCGCAGCGCGTAATGATAGCCAAAAATGTCGCCCTCGTTCTTGTATTTTGAGCCACCTACATCGTTGAGTGTTTGGGAAAAAGGGTCTATATCTAAGTGCCGCTTACCGCCTAATAAATCTTTAATTTGCGCATATTGCGCTATGGGATTTAGCCGCCATTCTACGCCCAGGTCCAACTCTTGAAAATCATTTAACTCCCAAAAAAGTCTCATTACTCCTGTAAATTGATTTTGAATCAGTACGTCTTCAGATTCCAAATAAGCCACACGGTCTTGACCCAATAAATTGGTGTTGGCTTCATATAATTTTTCCCATTGAATCTGAGGATTTCTCCTTAATGCCTCTTTTGCAGTAATGGCAGCATAATAATTGGCTCCAATTGGACTATTTAAATAATAGGAAGGCAGTTTTTTATAATAAGTGGGGTCTGGATTGGGGGCATTAAAATAAGACAATCGACTTCTAATATCTTTACCTGCAATGTGCCCCAAGGCTAAATTTAAACGAAAGCGTTCTAACCTAAGATCATAGTTAAATAGCAGGGTTTTAGTTAAAAGTGTCTTGTTCCTGCTGTTTCTAAGAACTCCTTTGTCGTGTCCCCAATAGGGATTGTAATCACTGCCGTGTAAAGTAGCAACTTCTTGGGTAAGGGCTGCGGAACGCCCCCTTTTGTTAAAGGTGTAAATTAGGGTGCTGTTAAAGCGGTGTTGCTCATTGGGAGCATATTCTATGGAAGCCAAGCCGCTAAATGCCTTATAAGGAGTGCCTTGTTGGTAGCCTCTTTTGGCCCCCCTAAATGAGCCTCCAACAGCCATTGAAATGCCATTTTTTAAAGGCGACACATAGGTAACCATCTCCCTAAGTGCATAAGACCTATTGGAAAGTGAACTTGAAAAATGCCAACCTGGTCTCATACTACTGGGTTGAATAGAAAGGTGTGTACTCCCTAATAGACCTCCAAAATCATTAGAAACACTCGAGAGTCCATGGGAATAAGTTTGTTGCCTGGTCAAGGTATTTAAGCCGCCCCAATCAGACCACTGGGGACGTCCATTATACCATTTATTCATCTGTATTCCATTGACAAATACCGCCCCGTATTTAGCATCTAAGGATTTAATTTTAAAAAAAGCTTGGCCAAAGTCAAAGGCAGCACTTCCTAGAAAAATATCTCTAGTAGCCTGCAATAAATAGGGTGCTGCAGCATCTCCACCCAGACCTTCTAAATCAGACTCAGACAGTGTCAATGCATCTGTGCCGTCTTCCAAAAGCGTGTTTTCGCGAAAAGAGCTCGGAGACAATTCAACATAAAGAGGGCTGTTAGAAGCCTCTGAAATAATAACATTCAATGGAATAGTTTCATAGTAAGCTGCGCTTATTTCAAGGGTATAATTACCGTTGCTCGGTAATAACAAACGGTACATCCCTTCGCTATTGCTTCTAGCGTCCAAAAAACTACCTTGGAGATTAAAAGAGGCGGTAAGTATAGGATTTTGCTGAAGGTCTTTAACATAAACTATTTGTGTGACAAGTCCTTGGGAGCGAACTATACATCCCATAAACAAACCAGCAACTAACAAAAAACGCAACCCTCTTTTACATACCATCTCAAATAAGTTAGTGACTTATAGCCAATGGAGTATATAAAATCGAGGATCGTACCAAAACAAAAGACCATGAGAAAACAAAGTCATGAAAATCTCCATATCTCAGCCAATAAAACACCTAATAATGTCCTAGGCATAAAATCCTTTAAAGCGTTTTACTTGAAAATTGTGGGGCTGGCAACCATTTTACTCATCAGTGGGTACACCGCTAGAGCGCACATGGAACAAGGACAAATTAGCAAAGGAAAACTCTCTCAAGCAGAGCAAGAAACCAGAGAGAAACAAACCACTAGAAACCAGAAAAAATATAGCCTAAAAACCATTGCCTTTTATAATCTAGAAAACCTCTTTGACACTATAAACCAGCCCGACACTTTTGACGAAGACAGGACGCCGGAGGGGAAAGACCGATGGACCCAGAAAAAATTCAACCACAAAATAGGTCAGTTGGCTTGGGTCATTGAGCGCCTTGGGAACCCCATGAGCACAACCCAAAAAGGCCCCGATATTCTAGGGGTTTGTGAGGTGGAAAACCAGGCTGTTTTGGAATTTTTAATTGGGCATCCGCTTCTGAGAAGCGAAAACTATCAGATCATTCATAAAGATGCGCCAGATAAGAGGGGGATAGATGTGGCTTTGATTTACAAACCAACTTCATTCATCGTAGACTCATTTAACAGCCATAGTTTGTATTTATACGACCGTTTGCAAAGGAGAAAATTCACGAGAGACCAGCTGGTGGTCATGGGCTATTTAGACGGAGCACCGCTGTGGTTAATTATCAATCATTGGCCCTCGAGAAGTGGCGGTACACAAAGGAGCAGTCCATTTAGAATCAAAGCCGCTTTACTCAATCTTAAAATCATTGATTCAATTAGGCGTATTAATCCAAATGCTAAGATCATTGGCATGGGCGATTTTAATGACGGCCCTACAGACCCAAGCTTTAAAAAAGTACTTCAAACCATTCCGGTTCCAACGAGACTTAAAAAAACGCCAGACAGCAGCTACCACAAATTGATTAACCCAATGGAACCGCTTTTTAAAAAAGGCATTGGGTCTTTAGCTTATAGGGACCAGTGGAGCCTATTTGACCAATTTTATCTCTCTGATAATTGGCTCAATGAAGCAGAAAACAGTTATGTTTTTAAAAAAGTAGCGGTATTTAACCACCCTAGACTCATCACAAAAGCAGGTCGCTATAAGGGATATCCGTTTAGAAGTTATAGCGCTGGGCAATACCAGGGAGGGTTCAGTGACCACTTTCCAGTACAGCTATTTATAGCAAAGGAAGTTCAATAATTATGTTTGGTAAAATAGGCGATAACTATTACGAAAACCACTGTCCCCAGGGAATTCTACTTAAGATTAAAAGTAATCCAAGGCCATAAAAAATAGCGATTTTTTTAAATTTAGCCGTAGCTCCCATCACTTTTTTATGCTTAGACCAACCTATAGTGATCAGTACAATTGCTATGATATTAATAAAAGGATGCTCTACCGCCAAAAGTCTGGCTGCACTATTCAAGCCACCCATTCCAAGTTCTTGAATGGCATTAAGGCCGCTGGCCGACGTAAAGTAGACTGCCAATCCAAACACCAATTGAATGTGAGACAATATAAGCGCAAACAAACTCACCCTAAAATCTTTTTCCAAGGAAAAAGTGTCTTTTTTGGTCAGCCAACCTTTTAAAGCATTACTAACGGCTAAGATTAAAATAAGTAATACGGCATAAGCCAAGTAAGAGTGAAGAGAAATAAGCATTTCCATAAGAGTTGTATTAGATGGGTTTGTTTGAGTTTATAAATATACGAATTCAACCCATAAAAAAACCCCGCCAAGGCGGGGTTTTAATGTATTTAAGTAAGAAATACTAGAATCTGTATCTCAATGAAGCATTCCAAGTAGTTCCAAAACCGAACCATACTGAGTTGCTCACATCTACACCATTCCAAGTAGTAGAACCTGAAGTAGCGTGAATATTTGTGTTAGATTCAGCAATGTATTCTGTATCTAAAAGGTTGTTTACATTTGCTCTTAAACTTAAACCACTTCCAATTTGGTAGGTAAGACCTAAGTCTACCAATCCGTAAGAAGGTAATTTTAAAGCTCCTTTATTATTTGGATCTACAAAAGCAGAATCAGCAATAGAGTAATCTGCGTACAATCCGTCTACAAATCTGTATCCTAAGTCTACGTTGAATTTACCAAATCTGTAGTCTGCCTCTACATAAGAAGTGAACTGAGCAGCATCTCCTACTTTAGCCCCTTTCGTGTAAAGAGTACCAGTACCGATAGATTGTTGGTTTTCATCAAAGATTTCAGCATTAAAATCTTTAGTATACTCCCAATCACCTATAGACAACATCGCTTTTAAAGTAAGTTTATTTGAAGCTCTATATTTCCCTTCAAATTCAAATCCGTTGTGTACTACATCAATATCACTAAATTGAGCAAAACCATCTACTCCTTGCTGGTTTGCTAACGACTGTGTTACAAAACGGTTCCCCCAGTTAGTAGAGTAAAGGTTAATGGTGAAGTCTAATTTAGAAGAAGTATACCCATATCCTAATTCAATAGAAGTAATGATCTCGTTCTGTAAATCTGGGTTTATAGTGTTTCCGTAGTTAGGGAATACCGCGTCAAATTGAGGCTGACGTGAAATATAACCTGCATTAAAGAATACGTTAGATTTTACATTCATGTTTAAGTTTGCACCTCCTTTTACGTATCCACCACCTTGGTTTTGAACGTCAGAAATTGGCTGTGCTGGCTGATCAAAGAAATCTTCTCTTTGGAAAGATTGGTTAGAATACCCCGCTTGTAAAACAGCTGTTAATTTGTCATTACTGCTGTATTCTAATAAACCGTTAACACCTTGCCATCCAACAATACCATTGTTGTAATAATCAATTTTAGGACCTCTAATACCAGTATCATTAAATGGAGAAGCCTCTACCAAAGTATTGATAATTTGTCCATTTGAATTTTTATTACCTGTTGAGTAATATGCGTCTAATCCCATTAAGTTATTAAGCACTCTGTAGTGGTACCCTTTATAGCTTCTTAAATCTACTCCAATAGAAGCTTTGAAGTCTCCAAATTGGCCTTCTAAGTTAGAAATGGCACCTACCCAGTCATGAGAGTTCATAGAGGCTCTTCTTACAAGAACTTCTCTACTAACACCACCGTCTCTGAATCCATTAGAACCGATGAGTTGCCCTTGGAATCTAGAGTTGTCTCCAGAATAAGGCTGAGCAGAAGCTCTGTTGTGAGCAATTACAGCGTCGTAGTTTACAAAACCGTCAGAATCTCTGGTTCCTCTACCGTTCTCTAAATAGTGCTCAGTTAAATCTTTGTTGAAAGGAAACATGTCAATAGTAGAAGATCTGTAGTTATTCCCTCTAGGGCCTGTTCCTCCACCTCTACCGGCAGAAGCATATACAGAAGTGTTTAACTTCCAAGTATCGTTAATTTCATAATCCCAGTTAAGCGTTGCTAAAGGCTTGTTGTAAAAGTTTCTTCTCATGTTGAATTCTTCTCCATTTAAGAAACCTGCATCTGTATTCCATCTTCTGTCAATTCCTGATTCACCAAAATTTTGGTAATCACGAATAGAAACCCATGCAGATCTTTGGTGATGCCATTGAGAAGCACCCAATACAGATAAGTTTAAAGAATGTTTTGATCCTTCAGGAGCGTATCCTACCGCAAAGAAATAAGTAGTACCCTCACCAGAAGTTCCGTAAGCATATCCGTCTCCAGCCCATCTAGATAATAAGAAAGAAGAAGCCCATCCTTTATCGTTTTTTCCAGTGTTGTACGAAACAGATGTTTTAGTGTACCCGTCGTTACCAAACATTTGAGCTACAGAACCACCTTGTTCCTTGTCTGCTGTTTTAGTAAAAATAGAAATGGTACCTCCTACAGAAGGAACCGCTAATTTAGATGCTCCAAGACCTCTTTGAATTTGAATACCAGAAGCAACATCTGTTAAACCTTGCCAGTTAGACCAGTATACCCATCCATTTTCCATATCATTAACAGGCTGACCGTTAATAAGGAAAGAAGTATTTCTTTGATCAAAACCTCTTAAAGAAATTCTAGAATCTCCGTATCCACCACCTTGTTTAGTAGCATATACACCAGGAGTCTTGTTCATTACTTCTGGAAATTCCATGTTACCTACTTTTAAAGCAATTTCACTTGCTTGGATCGTAGAAACCGCTACTGGAGTCTTTCTCACCTGTGCTAAATCAATCACACCAGAAGACAATACAATCTCTTCTAATTGAGTGGTAGATGGTGCTAACTCAACTGCCATTCCGTTTTTAGCAGCTACTTCTAAGGCCTGGAAACCTAAGTAAGACACTACCAATACATCACCAGAGTTGGCGGTAATAGTAAAGTTACCATCAAAATCTGCTGTTACTCCGTTGGTAGTTCCTTTAACAAGTACACTTGCACCTGGTAATGGATCTCCTGTAGAGCCATCTGTTACGGAACCACTAATTGTTCCTTGAGCGAAAGCAATTGTAGACACCAAAAGGGCTACAATCATTACAAACATTTTTTTCATTGTTGTTTAATTTTAGTTTTAGTTTTAAAAACAGTGCAAAAATGCGGATAATTAAAGGTTCCAACATTAATACAATGTTAAAATTTTACCAAAATTAACATTCTTTTGGGAAGACTCCCTTTGTATAATGAAAAGTTATTAGAAGTTATGCACCTAACTATCTGGCAATTAGTTGTTAAATATTTTTAATAGTGCCTGCGTACTGGGATCGTGATCCCCCTTAGTTTTTCCCTCTATATCCGAAAGTATATTAGTAGCCAATTGTTTTCCCAATTCTACCCCCCATTGGTCATAACTAAAAATATTCCAAATAACCCCCTGAACAAAAATTTTGTGTTCATATAGGGCAATCAAAGAACCCAAAGCAGTTGGGGTGAGTTGGTCAACTAATAAGGTATTGGTGGGCTTGTTTCCTTCAAAGACTTTAAATGGAGCCACCTTGGCCGCTACTAAAGCGTCTGTTCCTTTTTCTGCAAACTCCTGGTCTACTCGCGTCCTTGTCTTGCCACTTAAAAGGGCTTCTGTTTGCGCAAAGAAATTGGCCATAAGCTTATTGTGATGGTCTGTATCTCCATGAAGGGACTTCTTAAAACCAATAAAATCTGATGGTATTAATTTTGTGCCTTGGTGCATTAATTGAAAAAACGCATGTTGGGAATTGGTGCCTGGCTCTCCCCAAATAACCGTTTCAGTCTCATAGGAAACCCTGTTTCCAGCCCTGTCAAAACACTTTCCATTGCTTTCCATAATCCCCTGTTGTAAGTATGCAGAAAATCGACTTAAATATTGGGTGTAAGGAATAATGGCTTGTGTTTCAGATTTGTAAAAATTGGCATACCAAATACTGATCAAAGACAGCACTACTGGAATGTTTTCTTCAAAAGGGCTGTGTTTAAAATGCTGATCCATTTCAAAAGCACCGTTGAGCATTTCTTCAAAATGATCATAACCAACTGCCAAAGCTATAGAAAGACCCACCGCACTCCAAAGAGAGAACCGTCCTCCTACCCAATCCCACATAGTAAATACATGAGCCGGCACTATACCAAAATCTGAAATTTTTTGTGTATTGGTAGACACAGCTGCAAAATGCTTAGCCACATCTTTTTGAGAAGCTGTCTGCAAAAACCAATTCTTTATGGTAGTGGCGTTTGAAAGTGTCTCTTGAGTCGTAAACGTTTTAGACACCACCACAAAAAGCGTGGTCTCTGGATTTAATCCTTTGAGCACTTCTTGAACATGATCCCCGTCTACATTACTCACAAAATGCAGTTTTAAATGATTTTGATAAAATTTTAATGCCTCCACCACCATGGCAGGCCCTAAATCGGAACCTCCAATACCAATATTTACAACATCAGTAAAAGCTTTGCCTGTATAACCTGTTTTAACACCATTAATAATGTCGTTTGAGAAAGCCTTCATCTGTGCTTTAACCGCATTGATTTGAGGAATAATATTTTCTCCATCAATACTTATTGCAGTGGTATTTTTATCTCTAAGTGCCGTATGAAGAACCGCCCTAGATTCCGTTTCATTTATAGCCGTTCCATTAAAATAATGAGCTATGGCCTCTTTTAAGCCCACCTCTTTTGACAGATCCATGAGCAAATTCATGGTCTTCTTAGAAAGGGCATTCTTAGAATAATCTACATAGAAATCTTTCCATTGAATGCTAAGGTCTTGAGCTCTATTGGGTTCTGATTCGAACAGGCTCTTAATGTCAGAAGTATTGTCTTGACTAAAATGATCTTCTAATGCAGTCCAAGCTTTTGTCTGAGTTGGATTAATTCTGGATAATGACATAATGGTTTAATTGGTCGCTATAGCGTTTGTGGTTTGACGGCTAAAATTTATATTGTCTATTTGTACTTTCTTAGGAGCAATTTCTACTAAATACTGATTTAAAATACTTTTAGGTAATGGCTCTGCAGCTGGAAGCTTCTCTTTTAATGGATCTACCTGTCTGCCGTTTTTCCAAAATCTGTAACACACATGAGGGCCTGAGGTATTTCCTGTCATGCCAACCCAACCAATAACGTCGCCCTGTTTTACATAGTCTCCCTTTTTCACTTTTTGGGCTTTCATGTGTAAATATTGGGTACTGTATACATTGTTGTGCCTGATTTTAACATATTTACCATTGCCCCCCCTTCTAGTAGACTCTACTACCCTACCATTAGCGGTAGCCAGTATTTCTGTGCCTACTGCTGCTTTGTAATCTGTCCCTTTGTGAGGGCGCACTTTATTCCCGTAGAAAGCAATTTTCCTTTTTAAATTGTACCTGGAACTGATTTTAGCAAAATTTACGGGCGCTCTTAAAAATGCCCTTCTCAGGTTATTACCTTGTTCGTCAAAATACTCTACTATTTTATTCACTGTATCCGGCATGTGCCTAAACGCGTAAAAAGGCTTGCCATTGTGCTCAAAATATGCAGATTCTATAGGTCCAGCACCCGCATAAATAGTGTCGTTTATAAATTTTTCTTTGTACACAACCTTGAACTTATCTCCTTTTTGAAGGCTAAAGAAGTCAATGGTCCATGCGTAAATAACTGATAAATTATTGGTTACATCATAATCAATTCCTTGATCTAAAATGGCTTCCGAAAGCGAAGATGTAATTACTCCTGAAGCTTCTCTAGTAACGTATTTTACCGGTTTTTCTTCTTTGTATACATGAACACCATTCGTGAAATCTATCACGGCATAACGAATTGCGTCCTGCTCATAGATAAAATATTGTGTGCTCTGGAGACTGTCCTTAGACTTTAGTAAGGTGTAGGGCCTTCCAATACCCAGTCTTCTTACGTCAAAGACCTCTCTATACTCTTTGGAGATACCATAGATTTGAGCGTAACCTATATTATTTCTAAGCATAATTTGCCCAAAAGTTTCATTCTTTTTAATGGTGTCTCTAATAACCTCAAATTGATTAAAATTAATCCCGTAAAAAATACTGTCTTTAGGGGCTATTTCCTGTGCGATTTTTTGAGGGGTATCTGTCTTACAACTCACCAATAAAGTGAGCGACAATAAAGACCATAATACAAAGGATTTGTGATTAAATTTCATGGGGTAAATATACTAGTCCATTCTTATTTTAAATTGGTTTTTTAAACCATTGTATGCTTCTAAGTCTGCTTTGATAGAACCCACGGCTAAATCTGCTTCAATCCTGATGGGAATTTTATTCAAATCATTTGAAATCCATAGGCTAATACTTTCTTGGGCTTTAAATACTCTGCCGGATTGCACATAGGGCCTAAACTTTAAACAAGATACTTTTCCGAATTTTGTTTTAAGGACTTCTGTTCCTAAATATTCCAACTTAAAAGGGAAGACGCCGTCGTCGTCGTACAACATACTGATCACTGTAAAGTCCCCGAGCTTTAATTGGTCTGGATTTATTTCGTTACGAAGAAAATAAAAGGCAGAAACAATATCTTGAATCCCTTTTTGGGTGTTAAATTCAAAATCTTTACCATTTTTAAGGTCTAGCATATAAGCCTTATCGTTTTTATGATCAAAATCTACTTCCAAATGCATGGTTGTACCGCCCTCTCTAACTTTCCTTATAAACTTAATTGGCTCATTTCTTTTTGGGGTGAAAAAACTTTCATAGGTGTCGTCTACCTTAAAAAATATACTGGCCCACCCGGTCGTTTTTCCTTTGGCTACCACGTGAAATAAGGACTTTTTATCTAGAGTTGCCTTGGTTAAATGTAAAGTCGCATAACTCGCATTCAAAAAACCATAATGAAGTCTAAACTTTAACCATTCACCGTCTTTGAAAGCCACAGAAGAGTCCTGAGCCATTAGGTTTCCATAAAAACCCAAAAGGAGACAAAAAAGAATGATTTTTTTCATAACTAGATTTAGGGTAAAAATAGAAAAAAGGAATGGCTTTAAATTCCCCTTCACAGATATTTAACCATATTTTATTTTTCAAATAGATCTAGGGGGTATTTGAGGGAGATTTTTAACCACTTATGCCCCTTTTGAAACAAAAAAAAAAGCCCAGTTTTACAACTGGGCTTTTCTTAAATAACCAACCAAACTTTAAATGATGAAAAACCAATACTTAAAGTTCTAAAGGGAACCACCCCTTTATAACACAAAGGTAATATATTCCTGCGCTAACACAAGTTTTTAAACCACTTTAACTCAGGTCTTAACAGTAATTTATCTATTCTAAACATTTTTTAATAATTCCTTAAGAATAATTGCTGTTTAATACCACTAATACAATTGGAATTAACTGAATTTAAGAGCGTTAAAAAGGAAAGCCAAGGGTAAAGAAAACGCTCCCATTCCCGTTCAATGGCGATTTAGTATACATCATTTGCACTGGACCTATTACAGACTCAAATCCATAGCCCAACCCGTAACCAAAATACGAAGGGGCTCTTTTAAAAGATCCAGGCCTTAAAATGTCATCGGTCACTTTAGCAATATTTGCCGCTACCATCAAATGATTTTTAGGGGCTATCTCAAAATCTACCGTAGCCTTCATCTTTAAAAAACTATCTCCTGGAATCGCAATAAAATCATAGCCTAAAAAAGGAATGAAATTATTCGTTTGGGGTGCCCCAAGGCCCCCAAGAGCAAAATCCAAGGATTTAGTTCCCGAACTACCAGACTTAATTCCCACCTCTGGAGCCAAAACAAAAGACCAATTTTTAGCAAAATTTAGAGCGGCTATTGCCTTTGATCTAAAAATTGAAAATGGATTGAATGTTCCATTAAAGTCACTAGATAAAAAATAGGTATGAAAATCGGTCTCCAAGTAAATGCCTCTAGACGGAAAGAAAAAATTGTCCAAAGTATCGAACCTCAGTTGTCCATAGCCACTGACATAGTGGCTTTTTTCTAAAGTAAGTACTGAACTGCTATTTGTTTTTACGCTTTCTTGTAAAAAGGTATCGCTGCTGTACTTAATCCATTTATGCTCTAGGCCAAGTGATATAGAGAACGCATTCTTATAGACTGTTTGAAGATAGATTTGATTGGTGAAATCTGTAAAGTCCATATTCACCGTATTTAAATTAGGATCATCTGGCACCCTGAAATTATTTTCAAGTACCTTATAGGGTATGTCAAAATTAAAGTCGTTTAACTTACTTCTCAATCCAAAACTCCAATTAAACCCTTTGTCTACATAGTAATCTATCTGATACCTAAGATAGTCTCCAAAGATAAAATCTAAGGAAAGTACGTCGTCTTTTCTAAGGAGGTTCTTTTGAGTGACATTTATTAATGCAGCGCTTTTATACAATTTGTCATAATGCGCCCCAAATCTAATATTGGTCTTATTGTCACTTTCTCTCAAGTTTAAAATTAAACCCAGCCCAGTCGTTTTTTCTATTAACTTATACCGAATGGTATTAAAATTATTTGTGGCCGCTAAATTATTGATTCCTCGCTTTAAATCTTCGAACTGAATCTGATCCCCCTCCTTAAACCTAAGCTTCCCTTTTACATAATCGTCTGAATAATTCACTATGCCATTCACCTCTATATAGGTGATATTTAAGGTATCTTTTCTATAAGTGTTCCATAAAGGTGTTTGATCCTTAGGCTTGCTTTTCAATTGTTTTTTAGATAGCTCCAGCAATGCTTTTTCTTTTAACAAAGCGGCACGGGCACCTTCGGCGACAATTTCACTTCCTTTACCGAAATCGATTACTGTATAAGACGCCATATTTGGCCTAATGTAAATATCCGTGTCATTGGACTTTTTTTTCATAGCCTCTACGGTCCTAAAATTGTTAATCTGTAACAAGATATCCGTTGCAGAACCCAATGAAGCTCTACTGGAAAGGTCGTGTTGAACGTCTACACCTACAATAAAATTTGCTCCTAAGGACTTTAGTTCTGTGATGGGATAATTATTTAAAACTCCTCCATCTACTAGAAGATTTCCGTCTAATTCCATGGGCTCAAAAAGAGATGGAAAGGTTCCAGAAGCCATAATGGCTTCTGGAAGATACCCATTGTCTAAGCGAATAGCGGTACCATTTTCTATATCTGTTGCCATACAGAAAAAGGGTATAGGTAATTGGTTAAAATCTCTCACATCTTTTACATGATACAATAGGGAAACCAATTCATTGTAAACCTTCTGACCCCCCGAAATAGCTTGAGGGAAAGAAATTTTATACCCGTCAAACGGCAAGCTAATAGCGTAGCGCTCTGCGTCTTCTTTTTCGTAAAAAGTTTTACTCGCCCTTGAAAAATCATCTTGAATAAGGCTGTTAAAATTTATTTGTCTAAATATAGAATCTAGCTCATTTGCCCTGTATCCTGAGGCATACAAAGCACCTACAATAGCACCCATACTTGTCCCAGCAATATAATCTATTTGAACCCCAGAATCCTCGATTACTTTAAGCGCTCCAATGTGAGCCAAACCCTTTGCACCACCACCGCTTAACACCAAACCAACTTTAAGTTCTTTTGACTGAGCTGATGATTTTGTATGCTCAAAAACCACCGTTTCTACATTTGCAGTATCTTGGGCATAGCCTTTTGCCAGGACAAAAAACAAGAAAACCGTGAGACAAAAGTGTCTTGGAAAAGAATATGAAAAATTAGTGGAAATGTTCATACAAAATTCGAGCTTTAGCAGGTCCAACCTGATCAATCAAAGCATCTAAGGTAGCTTCTTTTATATTAGCCACCGTTTTAAAATGCCTTAATAACTGGGTAGACGTTTTTTCTCCAACACCTTTAATGCCGTCTAATTCAGATACAATAGCCCCTTTACTTCTAAGGTTTCTATGAAATGTAATCCCAAACCTATGGGCTTCATTTCTCAATTGTTGGATCACTTTGAGAGACTCTGATTTCTTATCTAAGTATAAAGGAATGGGGTCTTCTGGGAAATAAATCTCCTCCAAACGCTTGGCTATTCCAACAATGGCTATTTTCCCTCTCAGTTCTAATTGGTCCAATGCTTTTAGGGCAGCAGACAGTTGCCCTTTTCCTCCATCTATAACAATGAGCTGTGGCAAAGAACTGCCTTCTTCTTTGAGTCTTTTATAGCGTCTGTAAACCACTTCTTCCATAGAGGCAAAGTCATCTGGTCCTTCTACGGTCTTAATATGAAAATGTCGGTACATTTTCTTATTGGGCTTGGCGTTCATAAATACCACGCAAGCAGCTACAGGGTTGCTTCCTTGAATATTTGAATTGTCAAAACACTCTATGTGTACTGGAAGTTCTGAGAGTCTAAGGTCTTCTTTAATTTGTGCTACAATTCTCTTTGAGTGACGCTCTGGATCTACCATTCGCATCTGACTCAGTTTATCTTGCCTGTAAAAACGTGCATTGCGCTCTGATAGGGCCAGCAATTTTTGCTTGTCTCCCAGTATGGGAATAGTGGCTTTGAGACCCTCTGGTAATAACACTTTAAAAGGCAGAATCACTTCTTTTGAAATAGAATTAAAGCGCTCTCTTAAAGAAACAACTGAAAATTCTAAAATCTGTTCATCTGTTTCCTCTAGCTGTTTTTTTATTTCTAAAGTATGAGAACGAATGATAGCGCCGTGAGAAAGCTCTAGAAAATTCACATAGGCATGGGTTTGGTCTGAAATAATACTAAACACATCTACGTTGTTTATCTTAGGATTCACAATAGTAGATTTGGATTGGTAACCCGCCAATACTTCTATTTTTTCTTTGACTTTATGGGCCATTTCAAAGGCCTCCTCAGAGGCATAGCGCTCCATTTCGGTCTTAAAATGCTTTATGGCCAAGGATAAATTTCCTTTTAAAATATGCCTTATGGCCTCAATATCTTTGATGTATGAAGTTTCTGATTGTAAATTTTCACAGGGGGCCTGACAATTTCCTAAATGATATTCCAAACAACTTTTATACCGCCCTTCTTGGATTTTTTGATAAGAAAGGTCATAGTTGCACGTTCTTAAGGGATACAATCCCTTGATGAGCTCTAAGAGCACTTTCACCATTTTTTTATTGGTGTAAGGCCCATAGTATTCCGAGCCGTCCTTGATGAGTCGCCGGGTTAAAAACACCCTAGGGAACCGCTCTTTCTTAATACAAATCCAAGGGAAGGTTTTGTCGTCTTTTAGAAGAATATTATACCTGGGCTGGTATTTCTTAATGAGGTTGTTTTCTAAAAGTAGTGCGTCTGATTCTGTAGGAACTACTATATGCTTAATCAATACTATTTTCTTGACTAGCAAACGGGTCTTGGCAATCTCGTGTTTTAAAGTAAAATAAGAGCTGACCCTTTTTTTAAGGTTTTTAGCCTTTCCTATATAAAGAATCTTATCTGATTGGTCGTAAAACTGATACACCCCCGGAGTTTCCGGAAGGACGCTGAGTTGTATGGAAATACTGTTGGCTGTCATAGGTGCTTCTCACAAAGGTAAACCAGAAAAAACGATCTAAACTTTATTTTATCTGTATTTTTGAATCACCTATTGACTGTCTCTATGAATAAAAAACAGCTCAGACCGCTATACCTAGAAAAAAGAACTGCATTCTCTGAAAAGGATATAGAAGAGAAAAGTCAAGACATTGCCAATCAGTTGCTTCAATGTCCTATTTGGGAGGCCACCTATTACAGCCTCTTCTTACCTATTCGTTCTAAATATGAAATAGATACGGAGTATATATTAGCGCTACTTCAGGGGAAAGACAAAGAGGTCTGCTTACCTAAAATGACCACTGACATAGAAATGACGCATTTCTTACTCACAGACAACACTTTAATAAAACAAAACACTTGGGGTGTTCCCGAACCACAGAACGGATTGCCCGTACCTAATAGCGAAATAGATGTTGTTTTTATACCCTTATTGGCCTATGATAAAAAAGGGCATAGGGTTGGATACGGAAAAGGCTTTTACGATCGCTTTTTGTCTAAATGTAGGCCTGAAACCATAAAAGTGGGACTCTCTTTTTTTGAACCTGAGGCGCTTATTGAAAACTTAGACCCCACAGACATTCCTTTAGATTTTTGTGTAACACCCCATCAGGTATACAGGTTTGTCTAGTCTTGTGGGAAAGCCTTTTTATTAAAGAACAACAGCAAGCCAACACCGGTACTGATTGCCGTGTCTGCTATATTAAATACGGGTTCAAAAAACCGCAGTGCTTTTCCTCCCAAAACAGGTACCCAATCCGGCCATATAGTGTCTATAAGAGGAAAATAAAGCATGTCTACTACTTTCCCTTGAAGTAATTGACCATAGGGTTCTTCTGAAAATAAGGTCGCTACCTGGTACATACTGTCATTAAATAATACACCATAAAAAACAGAGTCAATAATATTTCCTAATGCACCTGCAAAAATCAAGGCCTGGGCCATTTGCAAGAAAAGTGGAACTCCTTTTTTAACAGAACTCACAAACCACGCACCAATCCCCACAATAGCAAACAACCTAAAAACAGTGAGGGCAATTTTCCCACTCACATCTGAAATGGGTAAAATATCACTGAGTTTTGCTCCCCATGCAGCCCCTTCGTTTTCTATAAAAAGAATTTGAAATCCAGAAAAAACTTCTACAGACTCCCCTAAAAAAAAGTTTGTTTTAATATAAATTTTAACACATTGATCTAGAATCAATAAAAAATAAGCGAGAAGGAAGGGTTTTTTAAACATCATAAGTACTTAGACGGCTAAAATAAACATTATTATTAAAACGAAACTAGTCCTTTGTGAGCACTTTAATATCTCCATGAAGGGATCTCAGCACAATCTTTGAATCTCCTGAGGGAATAGCTAAAAAGTCTAAATGCCCATAAGTAGTTTTAGCGTCAATGACGCCTTTTGTTTGCCTTAAAACAATGGGCGCTCTAAGGGTATTTACCTGAACTTTGTTTCCTACTTCTTCTAGAACACACAATCCGTCTTTGAGTGCTATTTGAAGCTTCTCGAAAATACCTTCAGCATTTATTTGGGTATTACCACCTTTTATATAGACTTCTAAATACGCGGGTATTTCAACAGCCAAATCTATCGACCATATTTTATGGGCACTGAGTTTGTCATTTGGAAATTCAAAGGTAGCTGAAAGGTCAGGGCCTATAAATAGGGTATTCCCTTTTCTGCTAAAAACGATCATTTGATGTGGACTATACTCCCCATTTAAACGGGCAGTAACGAGAAGTTCCTTAGAGGGGGATGGTTTTAGACGCAGTGTATTGACTTGCTCTGCCAACACATGGATTTGTGTAAGAGAAGGATCTTCTAAAACTTTGGATAAGGTCTTTTGTGACCAAACTGTCTGAAGGGCTAATACCAGAAATAATAAGCTGTGTGAGCCCTTCAAAAAGCAATTACTTTTGCATGTTCTTAGCTTCAATACTCAGGGTAGCGTGAGGGACCAATTTTAACCTTTCTTTGTTGATTAATTTTCCGGTAACCCTACAAACCCCATAGGTTTTATTCTCAATTCTCAAAAGCGCGTTCTTTAAATCCCTGATAAACTTTTCCTGACGAATTGCCAATTGGGTGTTTGCTTCTTTACTCATCGTTTCAGACCCTTCTTCAAAAGCCTTAAAGGTTGGAGAAGTGTCGTCTGTACCATTGTTACCATCATTCATATAAGAACTTTTCAAAAGCTCCAAATGAGATTTCGCTACTTCTATTTTTTCGGAAATAAGCACTTTGAATTCTGCCAAATCTTTATCTGAATACCTGTTTTTTAAGTCTGTGGCCATACTAGTTTTGTTTTTCAATAAATAACACTGAACGCACCTCATCAAATTCAATCGGCAGTCCTTCTTTAAGCGTCGTTTCTACCAAGATTTCTGTCGCCAGTGTTTCAGTTTTAATATATTCTAAATTATCTAATAATGCCGAATCTATAAAGGGGTCTTTTAGAAATTTAATAACAATTTTATCTGTCACTTCAAAACCGCTGTCTTTTCGTAAATTCTGTATCCTATTAACCAACTCTCTAGCAATCCCCTCTGCTTTTAAAGCAGGACTTAAAGTAGCGTCTAAGGCTACTGTTAACGGGCCAGAAGAGGCTACCAACCATCCTTCAATATCCTGAGAACTAATCTCCACATCTGACAATTCCAAAGCAATTTTGTTCCCATCTATCTGTAACTCAATGGTTCCGTTTTGCTCTATTTGGTTAATATCTTTTGAGGTCAAGGATTGAATGGCTGCTGCAACCGCTTTCATTTTAGGACCAAATTTAGGTCCTAAGGTCTTAAAATTAGGCTTGATCTGTTTCACCAAGATATCTGAGGAATCTTCTAAGATCTCCAACTCTTTTACGTTCACCTCAGATAAAATTAATGAGGACACCGCTTTTAAATCTGCTGCTTTTACCGCGGCAGAAACAGGGACCATTATTTTTTGAAGGGGTTGTCTCACCTTGAGCTTTTCTTTCTGTCTAATTGAAAGCACCAAAGAGCAGGTATTTTGAGCCAATTGCATTTTACGCTCTAAATGGGTATCAATAACAGCAGAATTGGCCTCTGGAAATTGCGCCAAATGCACACTTTCTTTTACATTAGGATCACATACGCTAGCTAGATCTAGATATAACCTGTCCATAAAGAAGGGTGCTATAGGAGCGGACAATTTAGAGACTACTAACAAACACTCATAGAGCGTCTGGTAGGCAGCAATTTTATCTGGTCCGTATTCTCCTTTCCAAAAACGCCTTCTACACAAACGAACATACCAGTTGCTCAAATTTTCTTGTACAAAATCTGAGATGGCTCTCGCTGCTTTGGTGGGTTCATAAGCTTCATAAGCGGCTTCTACCCTGATGATTAAACTATGGAGTTCTGAAAGCACCCAACGATCAATTTCAGGTCTGTCTGCCAATGGAATCTGGGGGGCGCTGTTGTCAAAATGATCCAGATTGGCGTACAAACTAAAAAAAGAGTAAGTATTGTAAAGGGTGCCAAAAAACTTGCGCTTTACCTCTACAATCCCATCTGGGTCAAACTTAAGGTTGTCCCATGGATTGGCGTTTGAAATCATATACCAGCGAGTGGCATCGGCCCCGTGGGCCTCAATAGTGTCAAAAGGATCAATGGCATTGCCAAGACGCTTAGACATTTTCTTGCCGTCCTTGTCCAAAACCATCCCGTTAGAGACTACATTTTTATAAGCCGGTCTGTCAAAAACCATCGTTGCAATGGCGTGAAGGGTGTAAAACCACCCCCTGGTCTGGTCTACCCCTTCTGCAATAAAATCTGCAGGAAAGGCCTTGTTTTCATCTATTAATTCTTTGTTTTCAAAGGGGTAGTGCCACTGGGCATAAGGCATAGCACCAGAGTCAAACCAAACATCTATTAAGTCTGATTCTCTGTACATAGGAGCCCCTGTACTAGACACCAAAACCACCTGATCCACAATATTTTTATGTAGGTCTATGCGAGCGTAATTGGCTTCTGAATGATCACCAACTACAAAGTCTTCAAAAATATCTTTAGCCATATGTCCCGCAGCCACCGAATTCGCCATAGCAGCTTTGAGTTCTGCTACCGAACCAATCATCACTTCTTCTTTCCCGTCTGCCGTTCTCCAAATAGGGAGTGGAATTCCCCAGTATCTAGATCTAGAAAGGTTCCAATCGTTGGCGTTGGCCAACCAATTTCCAAAACGACCTTCTCCGGTGGCTTTTGGCTTCCAATTGATTTGCTGGTTCAAAGACACCATTTTATCCTTTACCTCGGTCATTTTTATAAACCAAGAATCTAATGGATAGTACAATATAGGCTTGTCTGTTCTCCAGCAATTTGGATAAGAGTGTACGTATTTTTCTACCTTAAAAGCCCTGTTTTCCTCTTTGAGTCTGATCGCTATTTCTACGTCTACAGAACGTTCTGGAGCTTCTCCTTCGGGATAGTATTCGTTTTTAACGTACTTACCCGCCAAGCCAGTAACTTCTGGCCTAAACTTTCCTTGTAAATTGACCAAAGGCACTTTATTTCCTTCTGAATCTAAGACCAACATGGGTGGAATTTCTGGGGTCGCCTGCTTGGCCACCAAGGCGTCGTCTGCACCAAAAGTAGGCGCTGTATGTACAATACCGGTACCGTCTTCTGTGGTGACAAAATCTCCTCCAATGACCCTGAATGCATTTTCAGGATGCTCACAAGGCAATACGCCCGTCATGAGTTGTTCGTATTTGGCCCCTATGAGGTCTGTTCCTTTTAAGGATGACACCACCAAATAAGGTATTTTTTTGTCTTCTTTGCTGTATTGTTGAATGGCTTCTAGAGTATCTACCGACTGGTACTTTCCTGAAAATTGCTTGCCCACCAATGCTTTAGCCAGCAATACATTCATAGGTTCAAAGGTGTACTGATTAAAACTACGCACCAACACATACTCAATCTTAGGTCCTACGGTCAAGGCAGTATTACTCGGCAGTGTCCATGGCGTTGTGGTCCAAGCTAAAAAATACAGCGGCGCGTCTAAGCCTTGTAATGATTTAGGAAGCGTCTCTTCTACGGCCTTAAACTGGGCCGTTACTGTGGTGTCGGTCACATCCTGATAGGTGCCTGGCTGGTTTAACTCATGAGAGCTCAGTCCAGTTCCAGCTTTAGGAGAATAGGGCTGAATGGTATATCCTTTATAGATAAGCCCTTTGTTGTAGATCTCTTTTAGCAACCACCAAACAGACTCCATATATTTAGGCTCATAAGTAATATAGGGATCTTCCATATCTACCCAATAGCCTACCTTGTCTGTCATGTCATTCCAAACGTCGGTGTAACGCATCACAGCGTCTCTACAAGCTTTGTTGTATTCCTCTACAGATATTTTGGTGCCAATGTCTTCTTTGGTAATACCCAAGGCTTTTTCTACCCCTAATTCAATAGGCAATCCGTGGGTGTCCCAACCTGCTTTTCGCTTGACCTGAAAACCTTTCATGGTCTTGTATCTAGGGAAAATATCTTTGATTGTTCTCGCCATTGCGTGGTGAATTCCTGGCAGGCCGTTGGCCGATGGTGGCCCCTCGAAAAACACATAAGAAGGCTGTCCTTCACGCTGATCTACACTTTTCTGGAATACCTCTTTGTCTTTCCAATCCTGTAAAACAGTTTTGGAAATACCCGGTAAATCTAATCCTTTATATTCTGCAAACTTCATAGTACTAAGGTCTTGTATGCGGTATGAAAGGGGCAAAATTAAGCAATTAGAACGAAACTCCGCTCATTTTAAAGGGGAGTTCAAAAAAGGACATTGATGGAGTCTTGATTGGATATATAAAATCCTTAAAATTGGTAGCTGGCACCCAAAATAAGGTTGCTGCCAGGGGCGCTCAAACCAGAAGAATAGGTCCTGTACAATTGGTTGGTGATATTCTCCCAAGCCAAAAAGGTTGTAATAGCATTGGTTAGGGTGTATTGAGATCTTAAATTAAGGGTATACCACGAAGGGCTGTATGGGTTACCAAGGCGGTCTAAAGCATACATATAACTTTTAGATTGTTCCGAAATAGGCAATTGGTCTGCGCTTATTTCATTGCTGAAATTAAGTAAGATACTGGCCTTAAACCTGGAGTTTTTATATACTAGCTGGGCGTCTCCAAAAGAGGGCGCCACATGCCTACCTGGAGATAAGTCCCCATTGTCTTCTTCCTCTGTACCTTTGATATAACTGTAGTTTGCTGTAAAAGACAGGAAAGGACTTAAAATAAAATCTGCCCCTATTTCCCACCCATACACATAGGCATTTGCTGCGTTTTGAACGGCTTGAACCTGGCTCAAGCTACCTTGATACGCTATTTGAGATTGCCCGTTAAAAGTGAAATTTCTTCGCACCAAAGCGTCTTTTAAATGGGTGTAATATGCGGCAAATCTCCAAACCGCTCTGTCAGAAAAATTCTTTTTAATCCCAAGTTCTGTACCATAGGCATACTCAGGCTTTAAACTAGGATTTGGAACCACCACTGCTCCTGGTTCAGAGTCAAAGATCTTACCCATGTCGTCTATATTAGGGGCTCTAAATCCTGTGGTAGCATTCCAACTGATCTGCAAATCTTCTGCTAAAAACCAACTCCATCCCAAGCTGCCAGTAAATGCACCAGTACTGAGGTCCGTCTTTTCAAAAGGGAAATTATAAAATTCATTATCAAAAGAAGCATTTACCCATACATGGCTGTAACGAAAACCTCCTAAAAATTTAAAATTATCAGAGGCTTCAAAGGTGCTGTTCAAATAAACCGCAGTAGAGCGCCACAAACTATTGTCTGGATACCTTGAGGCAGCAGCTAAAATAATATTGCTGCTTACTATTTTTTCTGATCCTTTTGAATACACTTTATTTCCAATGTATTCTGCGCCATAGAACAACCTAAAGGCACCCGTTTTTTCATGCTCAATATCCAAATTAAAGGAAAGTGCGTCTACTTTCTCCTCCGTGCCAAAAAGAGAAGTTGCGCCAAAGTCTCTGTCAAAACGACTTTCATTAAAACGCTGATAGGCTGCCGTAAATTTAAGTCCCTCATAAAAGGTGTTTTCAGGAGTATGAGAAATATTAAAGTGGGTCATTAACCATTTTTGCGGACCGTATTCCCAGACTGCAGAACGGAATCCTGTGCCAGACTTGCCAGGTCTTGTAAGTCGGTCATATCTGGCAAAATGAGACGTCTCAGAAAAATAAACACCCAGTTGAAATTCAAGGCTTTCATTCTCTTTATAGCGTATTTTCTGTAAGCTATTTATCTGATTGTATCCCGTAGGGTTTTGAAGTCTTGGATTGGGATTGTCTACCAGCAGATCTGTACCGCTCCCCTGCAAAACAAACTGAGGTCTCAAATACGCAGACGGACCGTGTTTCCCCATTTGCAAATCTTCGAAATTACTATGGGTAACACTACTTAAAAAACCCCACTTTTTAGTGCCTACGCTTAGATCTACATGCGCCGTCCTTTCTTGATTAGCACTTGAATACCTGTATTGGGCATTTCCGGAATACGCTGTAGTTTCATTTTTACTCCATTGAGGTTCCTTAGTGTAGTAATGCACCACCCCACCAATCGCATCGCTTCCATAAATCACTGATCCTGAGCCAAAGATCACTTCGGTGTTTTTTATGCTAAAAGGATCTACAGCAATACTATTTTGCAAGTTCCCCCCTCTAAAAATAGCGTTGTTCATCCTAACCCCGTCTACAGAAAGCAATAGTCGGTTTGCTGCAAACCCTCTAATCATAGGGCTTCCTCCGCCTAATTGACTTTTCTGAACATATACTTTTCCGGTTTGCTGCAGTAAGTCTGCCGCTGTTTGAGGCTGGTTAAAAGCAATATTTTGAGCATTAATCCCAATGATTTTTTGGGGCACATCTTTTCGTTGCTGTTCCCATTTAGAAACAGACATAACCACCTCATCTAATTCGAATGCATTGCGCTGTAAATAGACTATACGACCTCTTTGCACCCATTGTTTTACATTGGTTTTGTATTCAATATAAGACGGGTGGCTAATATACAAAGACTCTTTTGCTGAAAACCCCTTTAATTCACAACGACCGTCTACCGATGTCAGAAAACGAATGGATTGATCTTTGTTAAAAACCATCACACCTACTAAAGGCTCTTTGGTGTCTGCGTCATATACAAATACCTCTTGGGCTATTGAAAACACTGGAAAGCATACAAAGATTGCCACATATAATAATCTAAGAAAACACTTCATTGAGTATGTGTATTGATTTTGGTGTTTTAAATCCATCTAAATGGTGCTGGTAATAGACCATTAAATGCGATATAAGTTCTCGCCTACTTTTTTGAGACATTTTAATATCATTTAACTTATCAAAATTTATGCCTAATATAGATTTAAAAAAAGAAATTTCAGGTTCGGCCATATGTGGATTCAGACCGGGCTGGGTACAAAAGTCTCCCTCTACTAGATCAAAATACGGCCTATCTAAATGGTTATCAGAAGGATAAAACCCAAAATACTTGCTTATTTCTACCAAAAAAAACAAATGAAAATTGGCAATTTGATCTTCATGATCCAGCCACTGTAAGGCTGTTTCTATAAAAGAAAACAAGGCCTTATTCTCTGTCTCTTCTTGAATGGCATTAGATAAAAACTCAGATAAAAACAACACAATAGCGTTTTTAGCCATATGGGTATGTGCGCTCTGATAAGGATAAGACAATTTGGCCTCGGTGAGTCTTTCTAGATTACCCTTATCCCTGTGTTGGGCTACAATTTCTAATTGACTCAAAGGCAAGAAGTGGGCCTTGTTAAATTTACCTTTTTTTCTACTTAGTACCCCGTTGAGCATATAAGACTTTAAGCCACTAGAAGCCGTATAAAGCTTAACAATTAAGCTACTGTCTCCATATTTAATCGTTTTTAAAACAATCGCTTTGGTGGTCTCTTGCATATCCGTAAAAATAAAAAAAGCCTTTTCTCTAACAAGAGAAAAGGCTTTAATATTCTTGGTAACACGGGATTAGATAACCCCCTGTGCCAACATAGCGTCTGCTACCTTAACAAATCCGGCAATATTAGCCCCTTTTACATAGTTACAATAGCCGTCTGCCTCTTTTCCAAAGGCAATACAAGAATCGTGAATATCAGACATAATACCTTTTAATCGCTCGTCTACCTCTTCTCTAGTCCAGCTAATTCTCAATGAATTCTGAGACATTTCTAACCCAGAAGTAGCCACACCACCAGCATTCGATGCCTTTCCTGGCGCGAATAAAATTTTGGCTTCATGAAAAGCGTGAATGGCCTCTGGAGTAGAAGGCATATTGGCCCCCTCAGCTACACATACACAACCATTAGCGATTAATTTTTCTGCATCTGCACCGTCCAACTCATTTTGAGTCGCACAAGGCAAGGCAATATCACAGGCAACACCCCAAGGCGTCTCTCCTTCGTGATAGGTTGCCTTTGGATAGGTTTTAATATATTCAGAAATGCGAGCCCTTTGGTTGTTTTTAAGGTCCATTACAAAGTCCAATTTTTCAGTGTCAATTCCTTCAGGATCGTGAATAAATCCTTTAGAATCTGACAAAGTCAGTACCGAAGCGCCTAACTGAATAGCTTTCTCCGCAGCGTATTGCGCTACATTTCCAGATCCAGAAATCACTACTTTTTTTCCTGAAAAATCACTGCCTTGGGTCTGTAACATGCTCTGGGCAAAATACACCGTACCATAACCTGTTGCTTCTGGTCTAATTAAAGATCCGCCCCAAGAGCGTCCTTTTCCTGTAAGTACCCCTGTAAACTCATTGCGAATCTTTTTATACATTCCAAACAAAAAGCCTATTTCTCTGGCACCAACCCCTATATCTCCAGCTGGCACATCTGTATTAGGTCCTATATGACGGTTGAGTTCCAACATAAAGGCATGGCAAAAACGCATGACTTCGTCGTCTGATTTTCCTTTAGGATCAAAGTCAGATCCCCCTTTACCACCCCCCATTGGTAGGGTCGTTAAAGAGTTTTTAAACACCTGCTCAAAAGCCAAGAATTTTAAAATACTTGCGTTTACTGAAGGGTGAAAACGAAGTCCCCCTTTGTATGGGCCAATAGCAGAATTCATTTGAATCCTATAGCCTCTGTTTACGTGTATTTCACCTGCGTCGTCTACCCAGGCAACTCTAAAAGAAATGAGTCTTTCAGGCTCCACCATTCGGAGTAAAATATTTTTCCCGTTGTAAATATCGTGCTTGGCAATGTAAGGAATAACTGTTTCAGCTACTTCTTGAACTGCTTGAATAAATTCAGGTTCATGACCATTTCTGGTCTTCACCTCTTCCATAAAGGCATTAATTTTTGCTTCCATTTAAAATCTAATAGCAAGGCGCTTTGCACCATTATTAATATAGGGGCAAAATTATGTTATTTCCATAATTTAAGCTGGTTTTTTTATAGAATAATGCAATGTTGTTATGTGAAAAAATGATGCATGTAGTAAAGCCAGTAGTACAAAGGGTTTAGCCCTTCAATGCTTTCTTAAGAGCGATAATTGCACCTATGTGAATGCCTTCATGCACCAGATTAAAAGCCATAGCGTCAGAAACATTGTTCAGCTTTACCCCAGCAGAAGTAACATAAGGGTTATAGGTAGAAAAAATCCCTTTTTGAACATCTTCTTTTGTTCTGACAATCAATTCTTTTAAAGCAGACTTCAAGGTTTCTACCTCTTCTAAAGTGGGTGCTTTTACAGGGGCGGTACCCTTTCTATAACTGTCTATAAAAGATTTAGACATATGCGGCTCCAAACCACTAAGCCCATACACCAGAAGTTGTTGGGTTACCGCCACATGGGCAATATTCCACCAAATACTATTATTAAAACCACTGGGTATTTTGCCAAGGTCTTCTAAAGAAATATCGTTTAAGAATTTAATGTATAGCTCACGATTAGCGGCAGTGATCTGTAAAATAGTCTCCATGGATTGTTTTTTCTAAAAATAGTACAATTCCTTTAAAATAAGTTTCTTTGTGTAATAATTAATCATCCCATGAAACATATCTATCACTTAAGCACTTGTAATACTTGTAAAAAAATTATTGACGGTTTTGGGCCGCTGGCCGATGTCTCTTTGCAAGACCTCAAACAAACCCACATCTCAGAAAAAGAACTAGACGAATTAGCCGCCATTACAGGTTCTTATGAATCGCTTTTCAACAGACGTTCTAGGCTCTACACTTCTGAGGGGTTGGCCAAAAAAGACTTGGGAGAAAAAGAATACAAATACTACATACTCTCACACTATACTTTTTTGAAAAGACCTGTCATTAGGGTAGCCAATGAAGTGTTTGTAGGCTATAAAAAAGACACTATTGCCGCAGCAGAAATGGCTTTAAAATCTTAGTGTTGAAAGCCATTTTGAATAAAAGAGTAGGGGCCTTATTAGCCGCCTTTGGCGCCACCACCATATATGGATTAAACCATACGATTGCAAAAGGAGCCATGCCCGATTATGTAGGCGCTTTTGGGTTTATTATGCTCAGAGTGGGCGGTGCTGCTATTTTGTTTTGGACCCTTTCACTTTTTACCCCAAAAGAAAAAATTCAAAGAAAAGACTGGAAAATACTATTGGCCGCCGCCCTTTTAGGCATGGTGGTTAATATGCTGTCTTTTTTCAAAGGACTCTCCTTATCTACACCTATAAACAGTGCTGTACTAGTGACCATTACCCCTATTATTGTGGTACTATTGTCTGCCATTTTTCTAAAAGAAAAAATAGGTCTTAAAAAAATCATTGGAATTGGATTAGGGTTTGTGGGTGCTTTAGGTCTCATCCTATTTGGCCACGAAATAAGGCAAGACGCGCCAAATATTTTTGTGGGAAACCTATTGTTTGTATTAAATGCTACCTCCTACGGGGCCTATCTGATCGTGGTTAAATCACTCATTGATAAATACCACCCCATTACCTTAATGAAATGGCTCTTTGGAATGGCTTTTATCATAAATTTCCCTATCACTATTGCAGAGTTTAACCAAATACAATGGGAAACCATGCCTATAGAGATTTGGGGTGCCGTGGGATTTGTCATTTTGGGCACCACTTTCTTAACCTATCTCTTTAACGCTTTTGCGCTCACCACGCTCAAAGCGTCTTCCGTAGGCGCTTTCGTATATTTACAACCCCTTATTGGCATTATTTATGCCGTTTTAAGTGGCAAAGACCAATTGAGTCCTATTAAAATAATGGGAACAGCCGCCGTATTGGTAGGCGTTTACCTAGCCACTTCAAAACAGTCTTCTAAGCCGCGTTAGGGATGCGCTCCCTAAAACAAGGGAATTAGAAGCTTATATCTACTGGTTTTTTGGCAAATTTTCTGGTGTCTTCCTTAGTTAGGACCTTAAAATCTGAGGCTTTTTCAACCGCATTAAATGCCTTCATAAACATTTCTGGGAGCGGGCTTAGGGCTCTAGATTCCATATCTATCCATGCGCCCATCATTTCGCAATGGGCAAAGTTCTTCCCCTTGTGATCGTAAAAGTTATGGTGAAATTCAAAGAACATTCCATCTTCGCTCAGCCCTTTTAATTCTAGGGAAACACGTACAGGCTTTCCCGGAAAAGCTTCCTTAAAATAATAGATGTGCTCGTAAAAAACAACAGGCCCTAACTGGTGTGCCGCCATAGAAGCTTGATTAAAACCACATTCCATTAAGAAACCCATTCGGGTATGGCTCATAAAATTTAAGTAAGAAGCGTTGGCTAAATGTCTATTAGCATCTAGGTCGCTCCAACGAATATCAAAGGATTTTGTGTACATTTATGGTATATTTGTTATGCATGCATAATAAGTGCAAAAGTATTATTATTTATTTGAACTCCCTAAAAGTACATTATGTCTGAAAAAGCGTCTTTTATAAATGATTTAAATCTCCCCGTGGTGGCAGCCCCTATGTTTTTAATCTCAAACCCTAATATGGTGATTGAATGCTGTAAAAATGGGATAGTAGGGACTTTTCCGGCCTTGAATCAGAGAACCAGTGAAGGCTTTGAAGCATGGATCATTGAAATTAAAGAGGCCTTAGCGGCATTTGAAAAAGAAACGGGTCAGAAAGCCGCTCCTTTTGGAGTGAACCTCATTGTGCACCCTACCAATCCTAGATTAGAAGCAGATGTGAAATTATGCATGAAACACCAGGTGCCGCTCGTGATCACCTCTCTGGGTGCAGTGTCTATGGTAGTAGACGCCATTCATTCTTACGGTGGATTGGTATTTCATGATATTATTAAAAAGAGACATGCAGAAAAAGCTGCTGAAGCTGGCGTAGATGGATTAATATTAGTCTCTGCAGGCGCTGGTGGTCATGGAGGATCCTTGAACCCTATGAGTTTAGTAGCTGAGGTCAAAGAGATTTTCAAAAAAACCATCTTACTTTCAGGATGTATTAGTACTGGAAAAGATGTGGCTTCTGCCCTACAAATGGGTGCAGACTTAGCCTATATGGGAACTCGATTTATCAATACCGATGAGAGCGTAGCTCCAGAGGCGTACAAAAAAATGATTGTAGACGCTGGGGCTAATGACGTGGTCTACACCGCAGCCATTTCTGGGGTTCACGCTAACTTTTTAGCAGCCAGTTTAGAGGCTGCTGGAATTACAGCAGAAGACCTTAAAAAAGATGTTAAAATAGATTTTGGAAAAGAATTAGATACAGAAGCGAAAGCTTGGAAAACCATCTGGTCTGCAGGACAAGGCGTCACCACTATCAAAGACAGTATTTCTGTGAAAGCGCTTGTTGAACGACTTAGGAGTGAGTTTATAGACGCCCTTAAATCTCAAGTAAGCTTACTGGAAAAATATCAGTAAAAAATAACAATAATTTATAATTTTGAGCCCTTTTTGACCCGTCCAAAAAGGGCTTTTTTACTATATTCGTTTTTTATTTATTAATGTCTCAGCTTGGAGACATCTCAAAGTCAATACCCTATATTATGAAAAAAGTATTATTTGCATTGTCTGCTGTATTTATATTAAACAGCTGTGGAGAGAGCAAGAAAAAAGAAGAAGGTGGTTTTCAAATGAACAGAACTAAAAAAGAAACCACCCTTAAAAAAGAAAAACAAGAAGTTCCTGTAGATTTAAACAATAAAGGGATTGGTCCTGTTAAATCCGTTTCCCTGTCTGACACTTTAGACGCAGATATGGTCTCTTTGGGTCAAGAAATTTTTGAGGTAAAATGTACTGCCTGTCATATGCCCAATCAAAGAATGATTGGTCCGGCTTTAGCAGGTACGCTGGAGAGAAGAAGTCCGGAGTGGGCCATGAATATGATTATGAACCCTACCGAAATGATTAAAAAAGACCCTATCGCTAAAGCATTATTGAAGGAGTATAACAACGCTATTATGCTCAATCAAAATGTAAACCAACAAGATGCTAGGGCACTTTTAGAATATATTAGATCGCTGTAAATTCAAAGCAGCCTTGTTGTAAAATAAAGGGGCGGCCATTTTGGCCGCCCCTTTATTTTATAGTATGTTGAAAAATCCTAGATATCTGCAGCTACTTTATAGGTAGGGTCTTCTAGGACATTTACCTCAATTAAGGCATCGGCGTTGCGCAGCAAGGCCTTACAATCAGAACTAAGGTGTTTTAAATGCACTTTCTTACCTACTTTTAAATAACGCTCTGTCATTTTATTGAGCGCCTCTATAGCAGACATATCTACCACCCTGCTCTCTTTGAAATCTATAATAATCTCCTCAGGGTCGTTGAGCACGTCAAATTTATCATTGAATGCCGTAATAGAACCAAAGAATAGTGGGCCGTATATTTCATAATGCTTTACCCCTTGTGCGTCTACTGTTTTTCTCGCCCTGATTCTCTTGGCATTGTCCCATGAGAAAACCAATGCAGAGATCACCACCCCAACGAGTACCGCTAAGGCTAAATTATGAAGGAATATAGTTACCAAGGTCACTAAAACCATCACCAATACATCTGATTTTGGCATTTTATTAAAGGTTTTTAAACTGGCCCACTCAAAGGTACCTACAGATACCATGATCATTAGTCCAGTTAATGCGGCCATGGGCATTTTTTCAATTAAGCCTGCCCCGAACATTATAAATACCAAAAGCATTACGGAGGCTACAATTCCAGAAAGTCTTGCTCTAGCTCCGTTAGAGGTGTTAATTAAACTCTGACCAATCATGGCGCAGCCACCCATTCCAGAAAACAATCCAGACAGTATATTCGCAGCTCCTTGGGCTACGGCTTCTTTATTCCCGCTCCCTCTGGTCTCGGTAATTTCATCTACAATATTTAAGGTCAATAAACTCTCTATTAGCCCTACTCCAGCCACAATAGCTGCGAAGGGAAAAATGATGCTTAGGGTTTCTAAGGTCCATGGAATTTCAGGAATGTGAAACGGGGGAAAGCCTCCTTTGATAGAGGCAATATCGCCAATAGTTCTGGTATCTATATCTAAAAAGAACACTATAGCAAAGACTGTTAAAATAGCCACTAAAGAAGCGGGTATGGCCTTACTGATCTTTGGTAAGCCCCAAATCATTAAGATGGTTAGCGCCACTAAACCCAGTAGAACATACAAGGACTGCCCTGTGAGCCAGTCACCATTAGCATCTTGAAATTGAGCCATTTGAGACATGAAAATAATAATGGCTAGGCCGTTTACGAAACCGAAAATTACGGGATGGGGTACCAAGCGCATGAGTTTACCTAATTTTAAGAACCCAGCCAATGACTGCATAATACCGGCTAAAATAACGGTAGCAAATACATATTCTACCCCGTAGTCCTTGGCTAGAGAAACAATCACCACGGCCACTGCGCCCGTAGCACCTGAAATCATTCCAGGACGCCCACCAAAAATAGAGGTGACAAAACCCATTACAAAAGCGGCATATAGTCCTGTTAATGGAGAAAGTCCTGCAATCAGTGCAAATGCTATGGCCTCTGGTACCAAAGCAAGGGCTACTGTAAGTCCAGAAAGCACCTCGGTTTTATAATTTACTTTTTGGGAAAAATCGAAAAAATTGATGAATTTATTCAAGAGGATATTGTTTAAAGTGCTTATTAGTCGCTTTTTAGAAAGGGGCAAAAATAACATTTTTAAATGGAACTGAATGGCAATAATATATAAAGCATCCTGTTAAACCCTTGTCAATTATCCAATTAATAGCCGCCTTAAGGATCAGAATTCAAAGCAAAAAAAAACCCCAGGTCCTCACCCAGGGTTTTTGAATCAACTAATTCTAACCTAAACAAAACTAAAATATAAGTATATTATAGCTATTTATTATATATCAATTTTCGTGCCAAACTCTAAGATCACCAAAACAATTTAAAGGAAATATTACTTTTTTATTCAAAAGACCGTTCTTGTATATTTGCCTCTAAGCCATTAATAAGCCAAAGGAATTATTAAATTTGCCTGGGTGTTTATTTAATTGAAATCACTAAATTAAGGAATGGAACAAATCAATACGTTTGCTGTAATTGGAGGAGGAAGCTGGGCTACAGCGATTGTGAAAATGCTTACTGAAAACAACAATAAGGTCATATGGTATATGAGAAACTCAGAGGCCATTACGCACATTGAGGAAGAGTTTCACAACCCCAACTATTTATCTGCTGTTAGTTTTGACCTTCAATACTTGACTTTAACAGATCAAATTGACCAAGCTTTAAACGGGGCAGATGCTATTATTTTTGCCATACCCTCTGCATTTTTGGTTGCTGAAATGGCTAAATCTTCTGCTGTATTAAAAAATAAAATTGTTTTTTCTGCCATTAAAGGAATCATTCCAGAGTCCGGTAAAATTGTGGGAGAACATTTGCATGAAACCTATGGCATTCCTTTAGAACAAATTGGTATTATTACAGGACCTTGCCATGCAGAAGAGGTGGCCCTTGAAAGACTGTCCTTTTTAACCATCGCCTGTGCTAACTTAGAGACTGCCTCTCAAATGTCTAAAGCATTACAGAGCAGTTATATAAAAACAAAAATTTCAGACGACATTATTGGGGCAGAATACGCCGCTGTATTAAAGAACATCTATGCCATTGCAGCTGGAATAGCTCATGGACTTGGTTACGGTGATAATTTTCAAGCGGTGCTCATGAGTAATGCCATACGTGAAATGAAGCGCTTTATTAAGAAGGTGTACAAAATGAAACGCAACATTAATGATACCGCATATTTGGGAGATTTATTGGTTACTGGCTATTCTGTATTTAGTAGAAATAGAATGTTTGGTAATATGATTGGAAAAGGCTACACTGTGAAGAGTGCTACTATGGAAATGAATATGGTGGCTGAAGGGTATTACGCTTCAAAAAGCGCTTTTGAAATCATGGAAAAAGAAGGCAAAAACGAAAAAACACCCATTATAAGTGCAGTTTACGAGATTTTATACAAACACAAAAACCCTAAAAAAACTTTTAAAAATCTCGTTGAGGAGTTGGATTAATCCTCTAGGAGCTCATTGAAAGACACCTCATTGGTTTTTTGAAGCGTTTTATTTAATCAAAACCATAAGCTTTTGACGCGCTATTCTTTGTCTAAAGGATACAGCCTTATTGAAGCATTATTCTTTGTCAAAACTATAAGCGCGTTCTACTTTACATATTTGAACACTGTATCTTTCATACCAAACAGATTTCCCTTTTTGCTGTGCCAGTGAATGGTCTGCCTGAGACTTCCAATGTGCAATATCTCTTAAGGTAGCCCAATAACTCACCGTTATTCCTACTTGGTTTCTAGCCGACACCATCCCTAAATACCCCGGCTGAATTTTTGCCAGTGACTCCATTTCATGAGCCATTTCCTCATATCCAGATAAAAAATCTGTTTGTGTGGAAGTAAATATTACCGCGTAATAAGGGGGCGCGTGATTTATAGCCAATGACATATTAAGTAAGTTCTAATTATACGATATATTCTTTTTCTATAAAATACTGAACAATGGCTTCTTTCATTAATACAGACTGTTCCCCTGCTTTTAGTGGCGGTAAATTTTCTACTACCTGATAGTGTGGCCATCCGTCTGCGTCTACAAAATCAAATGCGTAATAGCCATAAGGCTCCAACAACTTACAAATAGCAATATGCATTAGATCTACCTTGTCTTCTTTTTTAAACTTCTGGTGGTATTTCCCTAATTCTTGGACCCCTACCAAACAGATAATGGCGTCTAAGTCCAGGGGGTCATGGTCTGAAAATTGGGCAGAAAGTTTTTCTACAAGTAGTTCCCAGCGCTGTTTTAATTCGGCATCTCTAGACATCTGTATATGGGGTAAATTTATTTTTTATAAAGGTACAAATCTAAACAGCCCTTCTCCTTAAATGCTCTAAAATTAATCTAATTTGCACCTAAAAAGGAGCGATTTTTAATCAAATAAGGTACCTTAGAACATAATTACTAACGGTTGACAAAAAATGAGTTCATTTGACATTGTTTTGCTGGTTCTAGCTGCTTTTGGTTTTTACAAAGGTTTTAAAAATGGCATCCTTATTGAAATTACTACATTACTAGCGCTTATCCTTGGGTTCTATGGGGCCCAACACCTGGCCTCTTATACGGCTAGAATACTCCACGAGCAGTTCCATTGGAATCCAGAAAATTTGTATCTCATTGCCATGGGACTAACATTCGTATGTATTGTTATTGGGGTTTATTTACTTGGAAAAGCTCTGACAAAAGTAGCCTCAATGATTTTATTAGGCGGTATAAATAAAATCTTAGGAGGCTTTTTTGGGATACTTAAAATGGGTGTTATTATCAGTGTTCTTATCGCCTACGGACAGCAGTATTTCAATTTTTTAGAAATGCTTCCTACAGCTGTTTTTGAAAACAGCGTAGCAAAAGCACCTCTAGAAGAATTTGGAAGTTTTTTAGTGCAAGAAATATTTGTATCGGAAAACCTAAACACCATTAAAGGGCTATTTTCAAAGGGCTCATAAACACAATTCCAAAATACCACCCAAAAGTGATACTGCCTATTACTTAAACTTAGCCTATAAATTATTATCTTTATATATGTATAATTTCACATTTAATAACCAAAAAGTTATAAAAATAACATTATGTCTGTAATTAACATTCAAGACCAACTAAACCTATTGGGCCTATCAAAGGAAAATTCCGGGACTAAAATTGGAAATTCATCCATAAAAGGCGGCAGTGTCATTCAGTCACATTCTCCTGTAGATGGATCGCTTATTGGCGCTGTAGACACTACAACCAAGGAAGGATACGAGGCTGTAATGAAAAGCGCTGAAGAAGCATTTAAAAGCTGGCGTGTCACTCCAGCTCCCCTTAGAGGAGAAATAGTGAGACAATTCGGGGAGCGACTAAGGACACTTAAAGCTCCATTGGGCGCATTGGTGTCTTATGAAATGGGAAAGTCCCTTCAAGAAGGATTGGGAGAAGTACAAGAAATGATTGACATCTGTGATTTTGCCGTTGGATTGTCTAGGCAGCTTCACGGACTGACTATGCATTCCGAAAGACCGGGTCACAGAATGTATGAACAATACCACCCTTTGGGTATTGTAGGTATTATATCTGCATTCAATTTTCCAGTTGCTGTATGGTCTTGGAATACTGCATTGGCCCTAATTTGTGGCGATGTATGTGTTTGGAAACCCTCTGAAAAAACCCCACTTTGTGGAGTAGCGTGTCAAAAAATATTAGCAGATGTTTTAGAAGAAAATAATATTCCTGCTGGAGTCTCCAGTCTTATCAATGGCGATTACGCTGTTGGGGAATGGATGACAGAAGACCCTAGAATGGCTTTAATCTCAGCTACAGGCTCCATTAGAATGGGAAAAATTGTCGCTCAAAAAGTAGCCGCAAGGTTAGGAAAATCCCTTTTAGAACTCGGGGGAAATAATGCCATTATAGTAACTCCAGATGCAGATCTAAAAATGACCTTAATGGGGGCCGTTTTTGGTGCTGTTGGAACCGCAGGGCAAAGATGCACCTCTACCAGGCGTTTGATTGTTCACAGCACTAAGTACGAGGCAGTAAAAGATGCTTTGGTCAAAGCATATGGCCAACTTAAAATAGGAAACCCATTAGACTCAAGCATGCATATGGGTCCTTTAATAGATACTGATTCTGTAAACAACTACCTCAATGCCATTGAAAAAGCTACAAAAGAAGGTGGTAAAGTAATTGTCCCCGGTGGGGTTCTTGAAGGGGGCGCTTACAACAGCGGATGCTATGTAAGGCCTACTATAATAGAAGCGCAAAACCATTTTGAGATTGTACAGGAAGAAACCTTTGCGCCCATATTATATCTAATCAAATACGATGGAGATGTAAACAATGCTATTGAAATTCAAAATGGCGTTAAACAAGGACTCTCTTCTGCTATTATGACCAACAACCTTAGAGAAGCAGAAGCTTTTCTATCTGTTGCAGGTTCCGACTGTGGAATTGCCAATGTAAATATTGGGACCTCTGGTGCTGAAATTGGCGGTGCCTTCGGAGGAGAAAAAGAAACTGGAGGAGGAAGAGAGTCAGGGTCTGACGCTTGGAAAGTGTATATGAGGAGGCAAACCAATACCATCAATTACACTACAGAGCTTCCTTTGGCACAAGGAATTACTTTTGATCTATAGCGCATTTCTATATGTAAAATAAAAAAGGGCCCTACAGGCCCTTTTTTATTTTTTTATAACACGCCGTTTGGCGTCACCCATTTAAAGTGGTGCTGGTCTTGTGGAAATTTCATGCGCTCAGAAATTCTAGTTAATCGATTCGGAAGATTCACTAAATAGTCGCGTGCTTTTTCTGCTTCATCAGAAATAGCCCTAACATTTTCAATATCCCAATAACTATTTAATTTGTCTAAAATGTCTATGTAATCTTTAGACGTATAAACACCCAAACGTTGGGCACAATTAGAGAACACCTCAAAAGCACTGCTTGCAGCACCTCCAGATTCTCTAAGGAAGTGAGCTGGCATAACAATTTTCTTTTTCATCATATCTGCAAATGCCAAAATCATTTGCGAAGGATCCTGCTCCATAATCAGCTTTACAAATTCTCTGTATGCTAAATGATGGCGCATTTCATCTCCTGCAATAATGGCACACATTTTACCTAATAAGTGATTGCCTGTTTTCTTAGCAAACTGCCCCACGCGTTTGTGGGAAATATTGGTAGCCAATTCTTGAAAACTCGTATACACAAAGTTTTTATATGGATCTCTATCCGTCCCAATATCGAATCCGTCTGCAATTAGGTATTGGGTACTCTTTTCTACCTCTTTCATATTTAC
>JAQWTF010000130.1:0-1689 GCA_029242825.1 Flavobacteriaceae bacterium
TTTGCTGCTGAATTGGCTTTAATAGTAATGGAGTTTTCTGCTAAATACAACCCAGCTTCTTCACTGTTTTCATTGGAATTAGTCTCTGAGGAACCTCCTTGATCTGAGGTTTGAGAAGTGTTGTTCGCTTGTACTACAGAATCCTGTGCAATAACCACCGGATCAGATACTGAGGTATCTGACACCTCTAGTTTTGGCAAATCGGTAGCTTCCTCTGAAGCACATGACACCAGAGAGCACACCAAAAAAAATATCCATAGCTTTTTGTTGAATGGCACAACCATTTTATTTCAAAGCTACTACAAAGTCAAGAGACTCCCATTAATATTTAAATAAAAACTAAAAACGCAAGCCACTTAAAAAGTTAAAAGCAGATTGAATATTTTCATAAGGGTTGGGTGCTAGATCGTGTTCCACAAAATAATGTAACACGCCACTGTGGTAAGCCACATCCATAATATCTTTAAGGGGTATTTCGCCTGAACCTGCTGGGACTAATTGTGGGAAAAGCTCCATCCATTCTGAAGAAGTAGATCCTTTGCCTTTAAAATAGGTAATGGATTTCATGTCTTTTATATGCAACATTTTGTAGCGCCCTTTGTGTTTTTTCAATAAGTCTATAGGGTCTGCTTTTCCTGCCACTGTCCAAAAAAGGTCCATTTCAAAAAAGACCTTATCTGAATCTGTTTCTTCAAAAATAATATCCAGTGGTACTATCCCGTTGTCTTCAGGAATAAGTCCATAGCCATGATTGTGATAGCCAAACTTAATGCCCTCTTCATTCGCCTGTCTTCCAATCTCATTAAATCGCTTTGCCATTAAATGGTATGCTTTTATGTCTAATCGTTCTATTTCTGGAATAGATGGCAACACCACATATGCTGCTCCTATTGACCTGGCTGCTTTAGCCAAGGAAGGCATATAAGACTCCAAAGTATATAAATCAGTGTGCATTGCAGGAACGCTAATACCGTATTGATTGGTTAAGTCTTTAAACTCTTGAGCAGACCTACCGAAAAAACCACTAGCACTAAAGCCTAAAAAAGCACTTACCTCTGCCCAGGAGGCCTTTGTTTTCTCGTGAGTAAAAGAGTATGGCCCGTAGGTTTCAAATTCTTTAATTCCTATGGCAGCCATTTTTTTAATCGTACCCTCTAAATCTTGTTCCATGATTTTAGGAATGGAAAAAAGACCTAAACCTATTTGATTAAGCTTCTTTTCTGCTAATGAATTACAAGCTAAAGAAGGGCTAAGCCCAATTCCAGCTCCCATGATCATGGAAGATTTCACAAAGTCTTTTCGTTTCATATGATTGCTTTTAGAGCATTAAAGTAATCAAAATGCTAAAAAAATGTGTCGTTCATCGAAAAAACATGTAGATCATCGATTATGTATTGCCAACAAATAAATATGTAATATTTTAATTGGAAGATTTATAGGAACTATGACTGTAGCTATTGCAATACATTCAACTGTAGAGGTTCCAAAACATTAAAAATTAAATATATAATTATGAATGAGATAAAAAAATAAATCTATTTAAACTAAAAAATTCATTGTGCTGAATTCATGCTTTTATCAAAAAGCTGATAAAATAACTTAGCTTGTTCCTCTCCTTCTAACCAAGGAAAATGACCACATTCTTCAATGAAAAAGTAATTTGTTTGTGGTAAAATATCTTTAACTTCA
>JAQWTF010000137.1:0-10084 GCA_029242825.1 Flavobacteriaceae bacterium
TACTGGATGGAAAAAGAGAAAATTCCTTTGGAAAATGTCTTGGTAGTGACAGATGACATTCACCTGCCCTTTGGGAGCATCCGCCTAAAGGCGAAAGGATCAGATGGGGGTCACAATGGTTTAAAAGACATTCAAGAAAAATTAAACACGGTCCAATACAACCGCTATAGATTCGGAGTAGGCGCAGATTTTGGCGCTGGAAGACAGGTAGATTATGTCTTGGGAGAATGGTCTACAGAGGAGCGTGAAAAACTTAAAGAAAGACTGGAAAAATCTACCTCCCTCATAGAATCCTTTGCTCTTGCCGGTTTGGCGAGAACTATGAATCAGTTTAACAATAGCTAAATTCCTTAGTTAATCGCTATTTAGTCCATCTTAAAATCAAAAATTGCAGAAGGGGTTTTGTTACCGGAATCGTCGGTGGTCAATACCTGCCAATAATAAGTGGCTCCCTGAGTCACATTGGCAGCAAACTGCGTAGCAGTTGCGCTGCTTAAATTTTGAATCGCAGTCGGTGGTGATTCATTACCTAGCAGAAGCGTATAGCTAGCAATATCGTTGTCTATATCCGACCCAGACCAACGCAACGAAATTTGGCCCTCAGCAGGCATAGTGAGTTGAGCACCTGAAAGCGGTGTTAAAGCAGTTGCGGGAAAAGGAGCGTGGGTGGTTTCACTTCCTGCATTAAAAAAATACCATAAGCTACTTGGGGTGGTTTCCAAGACTTTTGTATTAGAGGCAATCACCTGCCATGAATAGGCCTCTCCCATTCGAAGGGGTACTTCTATAGAAGTCAATAACGTATTTTGAGTGGTTTTTTGGCCACTACTCAGTTGTGTAATTTCTACACGATAAGATTCTGCCTCTGTAGCTTCTCGCCACTCAAAGGCAATTCTTCTGGTAACTTCATTGACCAAGCTTCCCTCTGTACAATCTAAATTTTGGGTGGGAAAAACCAAAGATATAGGCCCAGGTGGGCTCGGTGGGGCGTCTTTTCCACAGCCTAAAAAAAATATACAGCCTATTAAAAAGTACTTTTTCATTCTTTTAAAACTTTATAAGAAGTGGTGGTGCCATCTAACTCAATTCGAACAATATAAACGCCTGGGTCCCAAAGCGAAGTGTCTAAACGCCAGGGTGTTTGGGCAGCAACGGTATTATAGGTTGCTAAAGCGGCGCCTGAAAGGGTGAAAATTTGGACTTTCATTTCGGACTTTTCAAATACAGCTGCCTGTATATAAAGCGTTTCTTTTAATGGATTTGGATAGATCAAAGGTTTGGGCGTATAAAAAATTTGCTCCTCATAAACACCCTGGCAATCCAGTCCTGTAATAACTTTAAGGCGGTTAATTCCTGGCTTTAATGCCAAGGTCAATTGTGACTTTTCATGGGAAAAAGACTGACCGTTTAAGCTTACAAAATAGCGGCTATTACCCGACAAATTCACAGATAAAGATCCCCCATTGTCATAAGATACTGCTGTGGTCACCGCCAGTGGCTCTGGAGCACCAATACGTACCTCAAAACATTGCTGCTCATAAGTGATTCCAGATTTAGTTCCCTCAAAGCAGAGGGTGTAGTTGCCTGCTGTCATATTTTCTAAGGCCAAAAAGCTTGTGAAAGAGGCCTGGTTAATTTGAGCCCCTGAGGCATTTTTAACGTAAACCACATAATCCATAACCTCTGATACGGTCACTTCTACAGATCCATCTGAAACATTTAAACAGGATTGACTCTTGAGAGACACCCTAAAGTTTTGAGGGTCTATGCGGTACACTGCGCAACCTTTGGTGTCTACCTCAACACCAGCAGGGGTGTTGAGACATTGGTCTGCACCGTCGTCATAAACACCATCATTATCTGCGTCTGGCCTAAAAGTACCCGCTGCAGCTATTTTCATCTCAAAAAGATTCAAAGCACCTCCGTCTGCCTCTGCCACATCTTCAATTTCAAGGCGCCAGATTCCCTTAATGGAGTCTCCTCTAAAGATTTCAAAACTCCCCAAAGGCTTTACAAAGCCAGCTATAGCAGGGTCATTAGCGCAATTAAAAGCAGGAGCCGCATCTGAGAAGGTAGCGATTAAATTTTCCCCCTGCCCGCAGGAATTGGCAATTAAAACAGCCACTTTTCCTGAAGGGGCATAAAGCTTTACCACAAGGTCTGAAAGGTATGAGTGGGTAATATCTAAGGAAACTTCTAAAGAGGCTAGCGGCAAGTCTTCCTTAATCTCTATACTGGCATTAATGGTATTGGGAATATTACTTCCAATAGTTAGCGGAAGTAAATCTGCAGATTTGGTCTGGGTATTCTCTGGCGTAGTCGTAAAACTATTCACTTCTGACAGGCTATTTCCACCACAGTCATTTAAAGCAATTACCCGCCAAAAATAAGTGGTGTCTGGCGCCAAGTCTATTAAATAATCCTGAGTAAAAGAGGTAGTATTGCTGTAATAAAGCCCATTAAAATCTGGTGTTTCAGACACCTCTACTTTATAGGTACTTGCCCCATTAACCGCAGACCATTCCAAGGTAGCGTCTAAAAAAACAGCAGCGTTTCCTGATGGTGGGCTTAATAAAGTAGGAAGGTCTAGTGTGTCTGGTAAAATAGTGATGCTAAAATCTAAACTATTACTCAACGCGCCACTTTCTACCAATGCAGTAATGAAGTAAGTGCCCGCAACAAGCTCTTTAGCGGCATTAAATGCTATATCTAATGTTTGAGTATTGGACATAGTGCCTAAAGTGGGGGTCGCTGAAAGACCCGAAGGAAGGTTTAAAAATGATATGTCTACAGTCTCAGCAGTGGCCTGGTATTCAATGACACCAGACAAGCTTACTGAAGACTCTAGACATAATGAAGCGAAAGTTGGATTAAACACTAAGGCCAGTGGGGCCTGGGCTATTTCAAAATCTGCTGTATTTACGGCAAAGAATGGATTGTTTTCTGCCTTGAGCATGAGGCGCGCGTTGGTGGCATTGGTATTAGGAAGCACCAAAGTATAGGCCCCGTTATTGGATATTCCAGTGGCCAGTGTTTTTGTAAAACTGAGTCCGCCGTCTAAGGAAAGTAATGCTTTGAGTGTTTTGGTATTTAATTCAGGACCATTGGTTCGGGCCACTTCCCAGCGTACCTCAATGGGTTGCCCACCCATATAGCTTTGTGTACTGTCTTGAGAGCGAATAAAGAAAGGACCCACATTAGCCTGAACCTCCAAGCGGGTATTGGCCATTTTAACTCCAGCGCCCTCACTGGCGTTGTCCCTCACTGTGACATAAAAATTATAGTCCCTAGGGATGGAGGCCAAAGTCTCCCACTGTGTAAAAGAAGGGGTATCTGTGGTTAATTTATTGGCTGCTATATTGATCAATTTTGGGAAATATCTTTGGGGAGAAGTACTGGGTGGCAGTGACCTAAAAGCAGCTCCTACAGGATTTTCTGGTCCAAAAATAGCCGCAGTAACCACCCCATTGTCTGACTGTTCCCAACTGTAAGAAAGCACGTCTGCTGTATTGGGATCAGAGGCCTTCGCTTCGAGTAAAAAAGGCGTTTCCAAGGGGAGTTTATAATCACTTAAGGCGTCAAGTATTGGTAGGTCATTGGCTGTTAATTCACTAATGCCACAGCCAAAAGCATTGAGGTAACTCGAGATTTGTAGGATACTCACCGCATGAAAATAATCCGAGGCATTAGCCGCCACGTTTTCTCCAGAAACAATTCCAGCGTAAGACATAATGGTGCTACCACTACCTGGCTCTACCTGAACATTAGTTCCCTCAGATTCATACGACCAGGTATGATTGGCCCCAAACTGATGCCCAATTTCATGGGCCACAAAATCAATATCAAAGGTGTCGCCTTCAGGGAATTGACCTGAAGAAAAACCACTGCCCTTTTTATTGTCCTGACAAACCGCCCCAACAAAACCAGCATTACCGTTGTTGTTGTCTTGGTGAAAAAGATGCCCTACGTCATAATTCGCTTCCCCAATATTAGCGGTTAAAGTCGTTTGAATTTCATTGTTTAAATCCGACCCAAATGGATCTGTTTCAGGATCGGTGTAAATAACATTGGTCGTACTGGCGACTAAAGAAAGTTGCACCCCTAAATCCCTGCCAAACACTGCGTTTATTCGAGTTACAGTAGCATTAATTGCGGTTAAAGCAGCTGCTACCGTTCCACCGTGATACTGGGTGTATTCTCCGGAGGCGGCAACCGCAAGCCGGTATGTTTTTAGCGTGGTTTTGGCGGCGGTATTTAACGCTTTTGCTTCGCTAAATTTGGCCGTCATACTTCCGGCCGATGCCCATATGCCTCCCGCTATTTCCTGCTCAAAAGTATTGCATATAAAATTTTGACTTTCAGAATCTTTAGCAGCATAAAACAAGTATTGACTTGTATTTCTTGGCTTTTCCAGAAAAGTGTACTCCCCAGAACTAGGATTTGTAAAGGTTGCCGACAATTGGGTGTTTTCGCCTTCAGAAAAGGAGAAAAACACCTTTGAGCCCCGAGCACCCTCCCCTTTAAAAGATCGAATTCCAGGATATTTAAGTTGAAGTTCTTCTGAGAGAGCCGTATAATCACTGATTGAATAAGGTTCTAAAACAGCTGTTTCATTGGGGAAGTATAGTGGGCTACCCGTACGCACTGATTTTTGAAGGGCTTTGACAAATTCCTCCTCATTCAATTCGTAAAATACTTTGTCCAGAGGGGATTTAGCGCCAAGTCCCCTCTGTAATGGGGGTGTTTTAGCGGGAGACCAATAGCTTTGCTGCGCTTGAACAGAAAAGACTAAAAAAAGTAGGCATAATGAAAAAACAAGCCGTAATTTTGAACACATATAGGGATATATATCCTATAAAAATACAGTATTTTATTATAAAACTAGCGTGATTACCACTCATTCCTTACCGCCACTAGATGCCACTATAAAAACAGCCGTGACTATAGGGACTTTTGATGGAGTTCATTTGGGACATACTCAAATTATAAAACAGTTGGTTCAAAAGGCTAAAAAATTAGAAATACCCTCCGTGGTATTGAGCTTTTATCCGCATCCTAGAATTGTTTTACACCAAGACAGTGGGATTAAACTCTTAGACAGTCTTGAAGAAAAAGCGGCCAAATTAGAAGCCCTTGGGGTTGATTATTTTGTGGTATATCCATTTAGCAAAAGTTTCTCGAGAATGAAGGCGGAGACTTTTGTATCGGATATTTTAGTCCAGGGGCTACATGCCAAAAGTGTGCTCATTGGCTATGACCACAGGTTTGGTAGAAATAGAAATGCCAATATAGAAGACCTTAGAAATTTTGGAAAACAATACGATTTTGAGGTAGCAGAAATATCTGCTCAAGCCATAGAAGCGGTGGCCGTAAGTTCCACTAAAATCAGGAAGGCACTAGAGGAAGGTCGGGTTAAAAAAGCGAATCAATTTCTGGGCAGTGTATTTGGTCTATGCGGTAAAGTCATTTCTGGCAAACAGATTGGACGCACCTTAGGGTTTCCTACTGCAAATATAACACCCACCTATGCCTATAAACTGATCCCAAAGCAAGGGGTCTATGTCATTAAAAGCTATATAGACGGGCAGGAAGTGTTTGGTATGCTTAATATTGGCCAAAATCCCACCGTAACGCTCCAAGAATCAGAATCTGTATTTCCAAAAATAGAAGCCCATTTTTTTCAATTCAACAAAGACCTTTACGGTCAGGAAATAAAGGTTTCCTTTATAGACAGGTTGCGAGATGAGATTAAATTTGACTCCTTAGAAGCACTCCGTTCACAGCTCAAAAAAGACCAGTCCAAGGCACTAAAAATAGTTGCTGCGTACAAAAGCCAAAACTGAGCTTTAAAATTCCCCCTATTCCATTACCTTTACACTTTATAAAAATTCATACTTTATGTTGCAGATTCAAGCCATAAGAGCCCAAGAAGACGCTATAATTACCGCACTTAAAAAACGTCAATTAGACGCCGCCCCTATAGTGTCTAAAATTTTAGAGGCAGACCAACAGAGAAGGGCTACCCAAACCGCTTTAGATGAAAACCTGTCTAGGGCCAATCAGTTGGCTAAAGAAATTGGGGGACTGTTTAAATCTGGTAAAGCAGCAGAGGCACAAGTACTCAAAGAGGAGAGTGCCACTCTTAAAGAAGCGAGTAAAACACTTCAGACTACTTTAACCCAGGTGAGCGAAACATTACAAGAATTATTGTATACGCTACCCAATGTACCGCATGAATCGGTAGCAGCAGGTAAAAGCGAAGAAGACAACGAAGAAATATTTAGAGCAGGAGACATTCCTACATTACATAAAGACGCCCTTCCCCACTGGGAGTTGGCTAAAAAATACGACCTCATTGACTTTGAATTAGGGGTTAAAATTGCCGGAGCAGGTTTCCCTGTATACAAAGGCAAAGGCGCAAAATTACAAAGGGCATTAATCGCCTATTTTTTAGATAAAAACACTGCAGCCGGATACACCGAAATACAACCGCCATTAGTGGTCAATGAGGCATCTGGTTATGGTACAGGGCAATTGCCAGACAAAGAGGGACAAATGTATTATATGCCCGAAGACAAGCTATACCTCATCCCAACTGCAGAGGTTCCCGTGACCAATATTTTTAGAGATGTGGTGCTGTCAGAAAGTGATTTTCCTGTAAAATACACCGCATACACCCCGTGTTTTAGAAGGGAAGCAGGAAGCTATGGCGCTCATGTGAGGGGACTCAACAGACTCCACCAATTCGACAAAGTTGAGATTGTACAGGTTTCCCATCCAGAAGCTTCTTACGAAGCCCTAGATGGCATGGTCCACCATGTAAAAGAAATCCTTCAGGAATTAGAAATTCCTTACAGAATACTCAGGCTATGTGGCGGAGATTTAGGTTTTACTGCAGCCTTGACCTTTGATTTTGAGTTATTTTCTACCGCCCAAGACAGGTGGTTGGAAATCTCCTCTGTGTCTAATTTCGAAACCTTCCAGGCCAATCGCTTAAAACTTCGTTTTAAGGACGCCGCCGGAAAAAGCGTCTTAGCGCATACCCTAAACGGTAGCGCCTTGGCCTTACCAAGAGTATTGGCAGGAATTTTAGAAAACTGCCAAACACCAGAAGGTATTAAAATACCAAAAGTTTTACAGCCATATACTGGCTTTGACATGATCTCATAACCTATGTTTTTATTTAACGTTACCACACATTTAGACGAAACGCAAGAAGCAGATTGGCTGCTCTGGATGCAAGAAGAACACATCCCTACCCTACTTAAAGGAGATTACTTTAACACCGCAACCCTCACCAAAGTCATGGTAGAAGAACCTATGGGAGGCGTTACTTACACCGTGCAATACACCACAGACCACAAAGCCATTATCAATGGTCTTTACGACAGACAGGCGGCAGATTTAGAGGCACAGCTTATGAAAAAATTCGGCAGTGAAGTGCTGAGTTTTAAAACACCGCTTAAAATTATTGGCCAATACTAACCTTTAGCATATTATTCCCATGGGAAAACACAAAAAAGTTGGAAAGTACCAGAATTGGGATAAAGAAGAAGACTCCAGCGCGGTTAGGGCAAAAAAACACCTCGGACAGCACTTTTTAAAAGATCAAGTAGTCGCTAGAAAAATAGCGGAAACGCTCTTGCTCAACGGTTATGACAATGTCATTGAAATTGGCCCAGGAACTGGGGTGCTTACCCAATACCTACTAGAGCAAGACATTAATCTATTGGCCTTAGACTTAGATAGAGAGTCTATAGAATATTTAAAAACTGACTTTGAGATTAACCACCTCAAATTACTTCAGCGTAAAAAATCATTTGAGGTCAGGTATGCAGACTTTCTCAAAGAAGACCTTAGCACTCTTTTTAATGGCGCACCCTTTGGTATTACTGGAAATTTCCCTTACAACATTTCCACCCAAATTGTGTTTAAAATGCTTGAATACAAGGATAGGATCCCTGAATTCACAGGAATGTTTCAAAAAGAAGTGGCCCAGCGAATCTGTGAAAAAGAGGGCAGTAAGGCATACGGCATACTTTCTGTGTTAGTTCAGGCTTTCTACGAAGCAGAATACTTATTCACCGTACATCCTGAAGTATTTAACCCGCCCCCAAAAGTTCAATCGGGTGTTTTGAGACTCACCCGAAAAGACAATCTCACTATTGATTGTTCTGAAACGCTATTAAAAACGGTTGTGAAAGCCGCTTTTAACCAAAGAAGAAAGACCCTTAGAAACAGTCTAAAAACTTTACAACTTTCTGAGAATCTAACCAAAGATGCTATCTTTGATAAAAGACCCGAACAAATTTCTGTTGCAGACTTTATTGCACTGACAAAGAAAATAGCCCATGACACCCTTTAAACTCACCGCAGAACTTTTAGAAGATATCGCAGTTCTTATTTCCAATAAGGATAATAAGGCATTGAAAGCCTTGCTGCTAGATATTCACTTTGCAGATGTGGCGGAAATTGTCAATGAGCTCAATTCTGAGGAGGCTACCTACCTGATTAAATTATTAGATTCTGAAAAAACCTCAGACATTCTAACAGAGTTAGATGAGGACATGAGAGAATCTATTCTAGCGAATCTCTCTGCAAAAGAAATTGCAGAAGAATTGGATGAGCTGGACACGGATGACGCTGCAGACATTGTAGCAGAACTTCCTACCGAAATGATCGGAAAGGTTATTTCTGCCATTGAAGACAGGGAGCACGCAAAAGACATTGTAGACCTTTTACGCTATGACGAAGATACTGCTGGGGGGCTTATGGCCAAAGAGCTCGTGAAAGTAAATGAGAATTGGAACGTGCTGACCTGTGTAAAAGAAATGCGTGCCCAAGCAGAAAATGTCACTAGGGTCCATTCCATTTATGTAGTAGACGCAGAAGACAAATTGGTCGGTCGTTTGTCATTAAAAGATTTACTCACTACCTCCACAAAACAGCCTATTAAAGACGTCTATATCACAAAAGTAGACGCTGTATCTGTAAATGAAAGCACAGAAGAAGTGGCTAAGATTATGTCTAAGTACGATTTAGAAGCCATTCCAGTGATCGATGAATTAGGGCGTTTAGTGGGCCGAATTACCATTGATGATATTGTAGATGTAATTCGAGAAGAAGCAGAAAAAGATTATCAATTGGCTGCAGGTATTTCCAATGACGTAGAAGCAGATGACAGTATTTGGGAACTCACCAAAGCGAGAATTCCTTGGTTGTTCTTAGGCCTCATTGGAGGTGTAGGAGCGGCAGCTATTATGGGGGGCTTTGAAACCTTGATTCAAAAGTACGCCATCTTATTTTTCTTTACTCCACTCATTGCCGCTATGGCGGGTAATGTTGGGGTGCAATCTTCTGCGATCGTGGTGCAAGGTATTGCCAATGATGACGTGAAGGGTAGTATTGGCCAAAGGGTCTTTAAAGAAATGCTCTTGGCCCTCCTAAACGGAACTATCTTGGCCGTTATACTGCTGTTATTTACTTGGTTTTGGAAAGGAGACTTGCGTACCTCCATCGCTATTGCTATTTCTCTAGTCACCGTAACTGTTGCCGCAGGAGTCATTGGTACCTTTACACCATTATTTTTACACAAAAGAGGGATTGATCCGGCCATTGCCACTGGGCCATTTATCACCACTTCCAATGACATATTTGGAATTCTTATATACTTTAGCATTGCCAAAGCCATTCTTGGTTTTTAATATCAGCCGATGAAAGTACTTCATATAGACACCAATCATCCCTGCCTCATAGAGGGTTTGGCTGCTTTAGGCTTTGAAAATCACGAGCAATATACGGCCTCAAAAGAGGCTATTTTAGAAATCATCTCCCAATACGACGGGCTTATCCTTCGTTCGAGATTTCCCATAGACCGCGCGTTTTTAAAAGCTGCCACAAAACTAAAATTTATAGGACGGGTAGGTGCTGGTTTGGAAAATATTGACCTAGCGGCGGCTGCAGAATTAGGTGTTTTTTTAGCGGCTGCTCCAGAAGGAAACAGAAATGCTGTTGGAGAACACAGTTTGGGTATGCTCCTCTCTTTGTTTCAGAAATTACACACTGCAGATAATGAAGTAAAACA
>JAQWTF010000157.1:0-1533 GCA_029242825.1 Flavobacteriaceae bacterium
TTCTTAATTTGAGACAACTCAAATATTTTGGTCATCTGCCATATGGCTATGGCTACTAAGACTAATACTCCTATGGTTAAAAATGCTGTCATTTTAATATGCTGTTTACGTAAATAATATTAGTAATGAAAGTGCTTACTCTCTTCAATAAATGGGTTGCGTTTTGGGGTAATTGGGGCTTTTGTCAATGCATTAAAGACCGTGTAAATAAACAATCCTGCAAAAAACAATACCGCGCCAATTTCGGGAATACCAATAAACCACTGATCACCAACTGCAGAAGGCATAATGGCATTAAAAATATCTAAATAGTGCCCTGCAAGAATAACAATACCTGTCATGACAACGAACCAATTTACACGTTTGAAATCACTGTTCATTAGCAACAGTAGTGGGAAAATAAAGTTCAGTGCTAACATCCCAAAGAAAGGTAAGTTATAGTCTTGAATTCTTGTCACATAATACGTCACCTCTTCCGGAATGTTAGAGTACCATATAAGCATAAACTGTGAGAACCATAAATACGTCCAAAAAACACTGATACCAAACATAAACTTGGCTAAATCGTGAATATGACTATCATTCACTTGCTCTAACAAACCTTTTGACTTGAGGTAAATAGTCACTAGCGCAATTACAGTAATTCCTGAAACGAACATAGAAGCAAAAATATACCATCCGAAAAGGGTAGAGAACCAGTGTGGGTCAATACTCATAATCCAATCCCAAGACATCATAGATTCAGTCACCAAGTAGAATACTAGGAATGCTGCAGATAACCTAAAGTTTTTTACAAAGTTTGTATTGTCATCTGCGGCATCTTGTGCCAGAGATAATTTTCTAGAATACCATCTGTAAGCGATCCAGCCAGATAAAAATATGGCTGCTCTAACTAAAAAGAAAGGCCCGTTTAAGTAACCCACTTTTCCTTGGATGAGTTTGTCATGTGCCACTACTTCTGGATCCATCCACACAAATAAATGGTTCATATGAGCTACAGAGGCTACTAATATTAAAAATACAATGATTCCTCCAGGTACTAAATAAGCTGTTATTCCTTCCATCACTCTAAACAATAGAGGAGACCATCCTGCCTGAGCAGCACGCTGAATGGCATAAAATGCCAAGACTCCTAAAGCGATCATAAAGAAAAAGAAAGCCGCTACATAAAGGGCTGCCCAAGGCTTATTCTGTAATTGGTGTAATACATGTTCGTCATGCGCTGCACTGTGATCTTCACTATGAGCATCTGAAGACACTGCGTGATCTGTGATAGAAGCATGATTCTCGTCATGAGTTTCTGCGGCTCCATCTGAAAGGGCGTGATCTTCTGTTGCGTGTGCATCTCCATGGCCGTCTGCCTGAGCAGCCACTATAGCTTTGGCCTCTGCTACATTAGATGGAGCAGACATGAATCCAATAGCAATCCCTATTGCACCCACAGCCATTAGTATAAAAGAAGCGATCTTAAGTCTGTTTGAAAAAGTGTACATACTGTCTGTCTTCGTATTATTTAGTTAGGTCTTGCTTTAA
>JAQWTF010000008.1:0-13339 GCA_029242825.1 Flavobacteriaceae bacterium
ATGTAGATGTGTATGGAAACCCCAAAGAAGTGACTAAAAAACAATTTGCAGGAGGTAGGATCCGTTTTAGATCTTAATAGGAATCATTTATGAGGGGAACCGTTTATAAATCCACAGGAAGCTGGTATACCGTTAAAGGTAGAGACGGTTCGTTTTACGAATGTAGAATTAAGGGCAAGTTTAGGATTGAAGGGATTAAAAGTACCAATCCAATTGCCGTTGGAGATGGCGTATCTTTTGAGTTGGAACCTCAAGGGAGTATGGATGAGTCTGCCCCACAGGGGATTATTCATGCCATTGATGATCGAAAAAATTACATTGTTAGGAAATCGGTTAATCTCTCCAAGCAAACCCACATTATTGCGGCCAATTTAGATCGGGTATTTTTGATGATTACTTTAAATAATCCTCCAACACATACTGCTTTCATAGACCGTTTTTTGGTTTCTGCAGAAGCTTATGGGATTGAATCGGTGCTTTTATTTAATAAAATAGACAGCTATACCCAAGACGAACTTTACGAAATAAAATATCTAACACATTTGTATACCCAAATTGGTTATCAGTGTTTAGAGGTGTCTGCTTTGACAGGACACCATGTGGCGGAATTAAAAGCGCTCATGAAAGATAAGGTGACGCTATTTTCAGGACATTCTGGTGTGGGTAAATCTACCTTAGTGAATGCCATTGAAAATAGGTTAGACCTAAAGACTGCAGCAATTTCACAGCAGCATATGCAAGGACAGCACACCACTACTTTTGCAGAGATGTATGACCTGAGTTTTGGTGGTCATATTATAGATACTCCAGGAATTAAAGGTTTTGGTATTGTAGACTTGGAACCCCACGATATTGGTAATTTTTTTCCAGAGTTTTTTGCTGTGAAACAAGATTGTAAATTTCACAATTGCCTACATTTAGAGGAACCTAAATGTGCCGTAAAGCAGGGTGTTGAGGACGAGACCTTGTCTATCTCTAGATATAGGAGTTATGTGCAAATGTTGCAAGATGAGGAGGGTAATTACAGACAGGATATTCACCAAGGATCATGAGGGTAGTCGTTCAAAGGGTATTGGAAGCTAGTGTAGTGGTTTCAGGAACAGCAGTAGCCAGTATTTCTAAAGGACTTTTGCTGCTCTTGGGTATTACGCATACAGACACCGAAGAAGACATAGACTGGTTGGTGAAAAAAATAAGCCAACTCAGGATTTTTGAAGACGCTTCAGGACAAATGAACGCTTCTTTGCAAGAGGTTCAAGGGGAATTAATACTAGTGAGTCAGTTTACTTTATTTGCTGCCACAAAAAAGGGGAATAGGCCTTCTTATATTAAGGCGGCGAAACCGGAGGTGGCAGAGCCGCTTTATGAAGCCTTTGGGGAGGCCATGGAAAAGACGCTTGGTAAAAAAATTGGTAGGGGCGTCTTTGGTGCAGATATGAAAGTGTCATTGATTAACGACGGTCCTGTGACCATTCTAATAGATAGTCAACAAAAAGAATAATTATGGATATTAAAAATGCCCAAGAAGTGGTAGATAAATGGATTAATAATCATGGGGTGCGTTATTTTAATGAACTCACCAATATGGCACAGCTCACGGAAGAAGTTGGTGAGGTAGCTAGAATTATTGCCAGGCGTTATGGAGAGCAATCTGAAAAGCCTTCAGATAAAGATAAAGATTTGGGAGAGGAGCTGGCAGACGTGCTTTTTGTGGTACTGTGTTTGGCCAATCAGACGGGTGTAAACCTGCAAGAGGCCTTTGATAAAAAGCTAGACCTTAAAACTTCGAGGGATCACGATAGACACCACAATAATCAAAAATTAAAATAAGAACTTTTTGCCAGTCAAGAAGACAAACTATTTTTCATAGGGGTTTTATATGAATGGCCCTAAACATTTCACCACACGCTTATGACGTATCCAACATTTTCTCTACAGGGCCCAAGTACAAACTTATTGAAAGCGCAGATTGCTATTACAGGATCTAAAAGTGAAACCAACAGATTGTTGTTGTTGCAAGCGCTTTTCCCAGTGCTTAGCATAGATAATTTGTCCAATTCAGAGGACGCTCAGGCCATGCAAAGAGGGGTGGCTAGTACGCAGGGTACGGTAGATATTTACCATGCGGGAACTGCTATGCGTTTTCTAACGGCTTATTACGCCACACAGCCAGGTGTTTCTGTGACACTTACTGGATCTGAAAGAATGCAAGAAAGACCCATTGGCATCTTAGTAGACGCATTGAGAAATTTGGGTGCAAATATTAGTTATTTGAAAAACGAAGGGTATCCGCCTTTGGCGATAAAAGGAAGTGAAATAGCCCGAGAAAAGGTTCAATTGAATGCTGGAGTGAGCAGCCAATATATTTCTGCTTTATTACTGGTGGGCGCTCGTTTAAAAAATGGATTAACCCTAGAATTGGAAGGTAAAATCACTTCGGTACCTTATATAAAAATGACCCTGAAGTTATTAGAAAAAATTGGCGTTAAAACAATGTTTGAGGGACAAGAAATTAAGGTATTTCCAGCTGGAAATGTCCTTTCACAAACCATGGTCGTGGAGTCTGATTGGAGTTCTGCTTCGTATTATTATTCATTAATCGCTTTGTCAGATGTTGGCAGTGAGGTTTCCTTGAGTTCATATTCCTCAGATAGTTTGCAAGGAGACGCAGTGCTCCGTGACATTTACAGCCATTTAGGGGTTCAAACAACTTTTAAGAAGGACAAACTAGTATTGGCTAAAGTAGCTGCTCCCCATGACGCTATTTTAGAAAACGGGCTCTCTTGGGATTTAGCCAATGCACCAGATATAGCACAAACCATTGCAGTGAGCTGTTTTGGCTTGGGGGTGGCTTGTGACCTAACCGGATTACACACCCTTAAAATAAAAGAAACCGACCGTTTACTGGCATTAGAGAGCGAATTAGGTAAGCTGGGTGCTGGGCTTCATGTCACAGAAAAGAGTTTGCATTTAGAGGCTTTTGATGGAAGTATAAAGCCGCATGTGACCATTGGTACTTATCACGATCACAGAATGGCTATGGCCTTTGCCCCTTTGGCATTAAGAGTGCCCATTGCCATTGAAGACGCTGGGGTGGTGAACAAATCTTATCCGGATTTTTGGACAGATATGAACACCCTCGGGATTCAAGTAGCTCCAGTATAGGCCTTTGGGAGACCCTATGAACCCTCATAATATGTAATTAAACCTGCTTTTGCTTGACAAGGCTATGCCTTGGGTTGTATATTTGCCATCTTTAAATTAGAAAAAAAACTATGAAATTATCCGCCTTTGGTTTTGAATTACCTGATGAACTTTTATCTGAGTATCCTGCAGAAAATAGAGATGAGTCTAAATTAATGGTGATTAATAGGGCTAAGGGAACTATTGAGCACAAGATGTTTAAGGACATTATTGATTATTTTGATGAAGGAGATGTGATGGTGCTTAACAATACCAAGGTTTTTCCAGCACGTTTATACGGAAATAAAGAAAAAACAGGCGCACGTATTGAAGTTTTCTTATTGAGAGAGCTCAATGAAGAGCAGCGTCTTTGGGATGTGTTGGTAGATCCAGCTAGAAAAATTAGAATAGGAAACAAATTATACTTTGGTGAAGACGAGAGTTTGGTTGCTGAGGTCATAGACAATACCACTTCTAGAGGGCGAACGCTTCGTTTCTTATACGATGGGTCTTATACAGATTTCAGAAAAAAATTAAGGGACCTAGGAGAGACGCCACTTCCTAAATATATTAAAAGAGAGGTTGAGGCAGAAGATGAACATCGTTACCAAACTATCTACGCCAAACATGAAGGCGCTGTGGCTGCACCTACTGCAGGAATGCATTTTTCTAAGCACTTATTAAAGCGTTTGGAAATTAAAGGGGTAGATTTTGCTGAGGTTACCCTCCATGTGGGTCTTGGTACATTTAATCCTGTTGAAGTAGAAGATTTGTCCAAACATAAAATGGACAGTGAAGAGTTGATCATTGAGGAAAAAGCCACTGAGACCATCAACCATGCAAAGAGCCAGAAGAAACGTATTTGTGCTGTGGGAACTACCGTGATGAGAAGTTTGGAAACCGCTGTTTCTTCCCAACATACCTTAAATACACACCAGGGATGGACCAATAAGTTTATTTTTCCTCCCCACGAATTTAGTATTGCAAATTGTATGATTACTAATTTTCACTTGCCTAAGTCTACTTTATTAATGATGATCTCTGCTTTTATGGGGCATGATTTAATGAAAGAGGCCTATAAAGTAGCGATTGAAGAAAAATATAAGTTTTACTCCTACGGAGACGCAATGCTTATTATATAATTTTATTTAGTGTACAAAAAAGCCTGACATAGCCCTAGGTAAAGTCAGGCTTTTTGCATTTTATTAATACCTTTGAGTGGTGGAAGATATGGTAAAAAAAGACATAAGAGCATTGGACAAAGAGGCCCTCAGAGCATTCTTTGTATCTCAAGGTCAATCTGCCTTTAGAGGTAATCAGGTATATGAATGGCTGTGGCAAAAAGGAGCCCATTCCTTTGAGACTATGACCAATATTTCTAAAGAGACCCGAGCTTTTTTGGAAACCCATTTTGTGATTAATCATATTAGGGTAGATCAAATGCAGCGCTCCAATGACGGTACCATTAAAAATGCAGTACGCCTCCATGACAACTTAGTGGTAGAATCTGTCTTAATTCCTACCAAAACAAGAACAACTGCTTGTGTGTCTAGTCAAGTGGGCTGTAGTTTAGACTGTAAATTCTGCGCAACCTCTAGATTAAAACGCATGCGTAATTTACAACCAGACGAGATTTATGATCAGGTGGTGGCCATAGACCAACAGAGCCGATTGTATTTTAACAGGCCCCTCAGCAATATTGTTTTTATGGGTATGGGAGAGCCATTAATGAACTATAACAATGTGCTTAAAGCCATTGACAAAATTACAGATCCAGAAGGTCTGGCCATGTCTCCCAAGCGTATTATAGTGTCTACCTCTGGGGTACCTAAAATGATCCGTAAGATGGCAGAGGACGGGGTTAAATTTAAATTAGCCGTTTCTCTTCATTCCGCTATAGATTCTGTTAGGACGAGCATCATGCCTTTTAATGAAACATTCCCCTTGGAGCAACTCAGAGAGGCCCTGCAGTTTTGGTATGAAAAGACTAAGAGCAGAATCACTTACGAATATGTGGTTTGGAAGGGGATTAATGACAACAAAGCTGCCATAGATGCACTCGTTGAATTCTGTAAGTTCGCACCTGCTAAAGTGAATTTAATCGAATACAACCCAATAGAAGACGGCATGTTTTCACAAGCTTCCCAAGCAGCAATAGAGGCTTATGTGAATACGCTAGAGCGGCACAACATTACTTGTACGGTAAGACGTTCAAGAGGAAAAGATATAGATGCAGCTTGTGGTCAATTGGCCAATAAACAAGACGTAAAAATAAATTAAAACATCCATGGCGAATATTGTAATCACTGGAACGAGTAGGGGAATTGGTTTTGAAATGGCCAAAATATATGTGGCACAAGGACACCAAGTGTTGGCGCTTTCTAGAAATCCGGCACCCATAGATGCGTTAAAATTAGACGGATTATATGCTTTCCCATTTGATATTTCTAACGAAAACGACATAAAAAAAGCAGCTGTTTTTGTGGCGCAGCAATGGGGAGGGCATTTAGATGTGCTGGTAAACAATGCAGGAGCCCTTGTGAACAAGCCTTTTTTAGAAACTACTACGGAAGACTTTTTACAGGTGTATGCAGTGAATGTTTTTGGGGTAGCTGCCCTAACCAAAGCGCTCATTCCTTATATGGGAAAAGGACATGTGGTGACCGTGAGTTCCATGGGAGGCGTACAAGGAAGTTCAAAATTCCCAGGTCTAGCGGCTTATAGTTCAAGTAAAGGTGCTGTTATTACCCTTACAGAATTGTGGGCAGAAGAATTTAAAGAAACAGGTCCTTCTTTTAATGTATTGGCGATTGGAGCTGTGAGAACAGAGATGTTAGCAGCGGCTTTTCCAGGTTACGAGCCACCGACAACCCCTGAGCAAATGGGCGCGTATATAGTAGATTTCAGCCTCAATGGGCACGCACTTTACAATGGTAAAATGTTGCAAGTGAGCAACTCAACGCCCTAAATTTAATAACTTTGTTTATTGAGTTGCTTTTAAAATAGTGACAAGTGGCTTGTTTTTAATACAGCGTCTATTGGCTTATTTTCTACCCTTCAAGTACCCCAAAACCACCCGTGTGAAAATCTCTAATAGCCTGGGCAATTTCTGCTTGGGTATTCATGACAAACGGCCCTTGGGCAGCGATAGGTTCATGTATTGGATTACCGCTTAATACAAGCAAGTCAGTGGCTTGGTTAGCACTAATTTCAAAAGACTCCCCTTTGTTTTGGAAAAGCACCAAGTGATTCTCCACGATACTTTCTTCATGGGAAGCGAGATTGATACTTCCAGACAATACTAAAACAGCTGTATTCTGTTGGGCAGGAAATGAAAAGCTGGCTTTCCCCTGATCTTTTAGATGTACATTATACAGATGTACTTCTGTAAAAGTTTCTGCAGCTCCCTGAATTCCTTTGTACTCACCAGCCACTACTTTTACATGACCCATTGCACCCTCCAATTGAACAGTAGGAATATCTTTTTCAGAGAATCCTTGGTATTTTGGAGCACTCATTTTATAGGCAGCAGGGAGGTTTACCCAAAGTTGAACCATTTGAAACATACCGCCTTTTCGAGCAAATTCCGATTCGTGGTATTCCTTGTGTAGCACTCCAGAAGCAGCCGTCATCCACTGTACCCCTCCAGGACCAATAATCCCGTGATTTCCTCCGGAGTCGTGATGCGCCACACTGCCCTGATAGGCCAATGTCACTGTCTCAAAACCACGGTGGGGGTGCACACCAACCCCTCTAGGCGTATCTGTAGCCGGAAAGTGAAATGGCGCGTTGTAGTCCAACATAATAAATGGGCTCATTCTTTGCATGTCCAGGCCGTAGGCCGACGGAATAAAGTTTTGAACCCTAAAACCGTCTCCAACAAAGTGAGGGTTTCTGGGAGGAATTACCAATTCTATTTCTTTTACTGCCATTTTTTTTAAGTAAAGATAATTCTAAAAGCCTTAATTTAGAACCGTGAATGAGATTTTAGAAAAATACTTACCACTCCAGGCAGTAATCCCATGCATGTCTTTGATTCAAACCCATGAAGTGCATTTAAAAATTGTCAATACAAGGGTGACCAGGCATGGAGATTATCGCAGAAATGCCCAAGGCAAACACGCTATTACGATTAACGCGTCATTAAACCCTTACCGGTTTTTAATGACGTTAATACACGAAATAGCCCATTTGGTGGCTTTTGAAGATTTTGGCTACCATATTAAACCACATGGGATAGAATGGAAGCAGACTTTTAGGAATCTGATGTTGCCTTTTATTAGACCGGAGGTATTTCCTTTGGATTTGTTGCCCTATTTAGCCAGACATTTTAAAAATCCAAAGGCCAGTACAGATACAGATGCAGCGCTTTCCGTAGCTTTCTCTAAGCATGATCTTAATCCCCCTCAAGAAAATCACCTCTTTGAACTCTTAGAAGGTACTTTATTTAAAATTTACAATGGTAAAGTTTTTAAGAAAGGACCTAAGAGGGTCAAGCGTTATGAGTGTATAGAAATGTCCTCTGGTAAAACTTATTTGTTTCAGCCCAACGCCAAAGTTGTATTTTTAATCGCAGACAATCACGGCGGTTAAATAGGTATTTATTGTCGCGGCAGTGAAGGATCAGGATGAATAGTGTTTAAAGTACGTCTAGTGCTTGCCTTCAACATACATTTTTCGTACTTTTTTAAATAATTCAGAGGAGTACACAAAATCTGTCACTGCTTCATTATCTGTTTTAAAGACGTCTTCTTTAGTGCCTTCCCATGCTTTTAAGCCTTCTTTCAGGAAGACTATTTTTTCTCCAATTTCCATGACAGAATTCATGTCGTGGGTGTTTATTACCGTAGTCATTTGGTATTCATCGGTAATTTCTTGGATGAGGTTATCTATAAGAATGGCTGTTTTTGGATCTAAACCAGAGTTGGGTTCGTCACAGAATAAATATTTTGGATTCATTACAATAGCCCGAGCAATAGCGACCCTTTTTTGCATACCACCAGAAATTTCTGAGGGGAATTTAGCGTCAGCATTAACGATATTTACCCGTTTTAAAACACTTTGTACCCTGTCATTTTTTTCCTCCTCTGTCTGTTTGGTAAACATATCTAATGGAAAGCGCACATTGTCTGCAACGTCCATAGAATCAAATAAAGCACTACCCTGAAAGACCATACCCATTTTTTCTCTGAGTTTTCTTTTCTTTTTTAAAGTCATGTTGGCATAGTTGTCTTTATCGTATAAAATATTCCCGGAATCTAATCCAAAGAGACCTAAAAGACATTTTAGAAAAACTGTTTTTCCAGAACCACTTTGACCAATAATCAGAGAGGTTTTTCCCTTTTCAAAGCTGGTAGAAATTCCTTTGAGTACTTTGTTGTCTCCGAAAGACTTGTGTATGTTTTCTACCTGTATCATTAGCCCAGTAAAAGTTGTGTGAGTATATAATTCGTAGTAATGATAACCACTGCAGTCCAAACAAAAGAAGTGGTACTTGCTTTGCCGACTTCCAAAGCACCACCTTTCATATAATATCCGTGAAAGGATGGTACTGTAGCTATAATAAAAGCAAAAAACATGGTTTTTATAAATGCGTAGGCTACATGAAAAGGCACAAAGTCTATACGGACCCCTTCTATAAAATCTGCAGCAGTAGAAAACCCTCCTAGAACACCTGCTAAAAATCCCCCAAAAATACCCAAGTACATAGCAATAGCAATCACGAATGGGTACATAAGAAGTGCAATTATTTTAGGAAATACTAAGTAGTTTAGTGAATTTATCCCCATAACTTCCAAAGCATCTATTTGTTCGGTAACCCTCATAGAGCCAATACTAGAAGTAATAAATGACCCTACCTTTCCAGCCATGATGATAGAGGTAAAAGTTGGAGCAAATTCTAGAATGACCGATTGTCTGGCAGCAAATCCAATTAAGTTTTTCGGAATCAGCGGGCTATTGAGATTAAGGGCGGTTTGTATGGTTACTACACCACCAATAAAGAAAGAAACAAAAATAACAATCCCCATGGAGCCATAAATAAGTTCGTCAATTTCTTTGAGGATTAGTCCCCGCATGACTTTCCACTTCGTAGGCTTTTTAAAAACCTCTCGTATCATTAAAAAATACTGTCCAATCGCTGCAAGGTGCTTCATGATGCTATTTAAAGTCTAAGGCGTAATATTTACCCCCTTGAATCTCAAGTAAAAATACTAATAAGCTTTTAACTAGCCATGCGATTTTTCTTTTTAAGTCTTCTAATGTCCCAAAGGATTTAAAGTAAATGATGAAATGTTTTTTTCGCTTGAACCCTTTACAAGAGGGTAGTGATGGTTTTGTTTTAACAATGATTTTACTTTATTCTTTTATCCAATACCTCTAAAAGTCTTATTTTTGAGTAAACAAATCAATTATGAAATTACGTTTTAATAAGCAGTTATTTTTTTGTTTTTCTGTACTCTTATCACTGAATGTTATGGCACAGAAAAACTCAGTAAAATCTAATGAATTCGAAAGACCAAAATTGGTGGTTGGTATCGTAGTTGATCAAATGCGCTATGATTATATTTCTCGTTTTTGGAACGGGTATTCAGAGGGTGGGTTTAAGCGACTGGTAAAAGAGGGTTTTAATTTTAAAAACAACCATTATAATTACGCACCTACAAGTACAGGTCCAGGTCACGCATCTGTTTATACAGGAACCACTCCGGCGTCTCATGGGATTATTGGAAATGATTGGTACGACAAAGAAATTGGAGCGTCTGTGTATTGTGCAGCAGACAACACCTATGCTTCCGTAGGAACTTCTTCTGCGGCAGGGCAAATGTCTCCCAAACAATTACTAACCACTACTATCTCAGATCAGCTAAAATTACATACCCAGTCCAGATCAAAAGTGATTGCTATTGCTTTGAAAGACAGGGGTGCGGTCTTGCCCGGAGGCCATACAGCAGACGCTGCATATTGGTTTCATGGAAAAGAGGAAGGCAGTTGGATCAGCAGTACTTTTTATATGGAGGCCCTGCCTTCTTGGGTCACTCAATTTAACAGTAAAGTGCCCCAGCAATACAAAAAGCCTTGGGATCTGCTTAAATCTGAAAAAGCCTATACCCAGAGTGGTTCAGATAAAAACAATTATGAAGGGGCTTATAGAGGTGAGACTGCTGCAGTTTTTCCACATGATCTTGTGTCGCTTTGGGAAGCCAATGGTGCCTATGATATTTTAAAAGCAACAGCTTACGGCAATAGCCTTACTGCTGATTTTGCCCTAGCAGCGCTTAAAGGAGAGAATCTAGGTAAGGGGGTAGATACAGATTTTTTGGCTGTCAGTTTTTCTAGCACCGATTATGTAGGCCACCAGTTTGGGGTTAATTCACGAGAAATAGAAGACACCTACTACCGCTTAGATTTGGACTTAGAAAGGTTACTCAAAGCTTTAGATGCTCAGGTAGGCCCCGGTAATTACAGTCTATTTTTAACAGCAGATCATGCGGCTGTGCAAGTACCCTCCTATTTAAAGGATTTAAAAATCCCTTCAGGATATTTTGATTCAAAAGTATTTAAGGAAAAGCTCAACGCCTATGTCGCAGACCAGTTTGGATCAGAAGACCTCATAGAGAATATCTCTAATTATCAAGTGTTTTTGAATAGGGGTTTAGTTGCCCAATTAGATATTGATTTAAAGGGTATGCAAGAAGATTTGGCCCAATTTATTTTACAAGATTCTGCTGTGGAAAGGACTTATACCGCCCATCAAATGTGGGGTGGAGAATACACTAAAGGCATTCCCTATATTTTGCAAAATGGGTATAATCCCAAAAGATCTGGAGATGTTCTTTTTGTGTTAAAACCCGCTGTAATTAGTTATTCCAGAACAGGCTCAACCCATGGATCTCCTCAAATTTACGACACTCACACTCCTTTATTATTTTATGGAAAAGGATTTAAACGTGGGGCTAGTTATGAAAGATCAGAGATTCCAGATATTGCCCCAACAGTAGCTGCAATGTTAGGTATTGCATTTCCAAATGGTACTACGGGCAAGCCACTCACTCAGGTCTTGGAGTAATCGTGTATTTTTATTTCAATCTAAGGGCCTATTAAAAAGGATTCCTGACAGAAATATTAAGATGGTTTTGGTTTAACCTAAGATTTTAGACCTGATATTTTTCCATCTTAAACGCCTGATAAAAACGCCTTCTTCGTGGTTTACCATGAAAGGGGCGTTTTCTTTTTTGGCCTCAAAAAAGCCACCCATGTGGTGGAAGAAGGCGTTAAAACGTTTTTGCTTCACAGCCATTTTTAATGCGGCTATCAGGGTAATTAATACCCCATATCTCATGCCGTACATGGCTTTTCCTTGGAGTAATTTCGCCTTTTTATTATATGCGGCGCCTATAGGTCTTAGGTGCTTTACCGCTAAATGTTCCTCTGTCTTTAATTCAAAGCCGTGGTATTGGGCTAAAAGTTCGTCTACCGTATCCCAACCCATAGCCACCCTTAGACCGCCCATGGCAGTAAAGCAAGCTTCTGAATAGGCCTTAAATGCCCCGCGAATATGCGTCTTGTCCATGGGGTGATTTAAAAGCCATTGCCCTTCCCGGTCTTGTTCGTAGGCAAATCCGCCACAGATACCTAACTTAGGATTGTCTTTAAAATGCGTACAAATGCACTCTAAGTAATTTTCAGGAAGTAGTATGTCTGCGTCTAATTTGAGCAAAACATCATAGGCTTGATCCAACTGTTCTAGGCCGTAATTAAATGCCTTTACCACTTTGCTTCCTGGCATATGTAAGCTTGAACTTCGGTGATTTATTGCCCTTATAAATGGATGTTTTTCAGCAAATCCCTGTGCTATTTCGTAAGTGTTGTCTGAGGAATGATCATTCACGACAATTACCCGTTTGGGAGCCAAGGTTTGAAGGCAAATAGACTCGAGACAACCTGTTAAAAATGTCCCTTCATTATGTGCGGGAATAACAATACATACCTTCATGTCTGTACTAAGATTTTTTTTCTGCATACACCATATAATACCGTGGGGTAAACCACCTTAAAAGGGGTCTAATCCCTATTTTTTTTGTCGGATTGGTCCAGCGTTTAGCCGCTTTAATTTCCCAGCCTGTTTTTTCTAAGAGCCAGTCCAGCTGCCAGCTTTCAAATTCGTGGTAATGCCTGTCCCAAGGGTCTGTCTTACTCCTGTATGCAGTGGCAAACCAAAGCCTTAGCGGTACACTGATGACTATTTTTTTAGATTTAATTTGCTGAAGCACCTGAAAGGGGTTTAAGAGGTGTTCAAAGATTTCAAAGGCTGTCACCACTGAAGCGTCGGCTTTAATTAATGCACTTTGGTCAATATCTAAATCTTCTCCTGAAGTGTTTTTTACAGGGTAACCAAGCGCTCGCATTTGTTCACTCAATGGATTTTCTACCCCTAAGTCCAGAATGGTTTCCTGGGTTGAAATATGCTCTTGTAAAAAAGCTAGGGTTATTTTATACCTCTTTTCTGGAAAGTATTTTTTGTACATAAGACAAATTAAAGGAATAAGTAGCTGCCATTTCTTTTAATAGCGGTAAAAAGTATTCGGGACTTAAATAATCATCGTCGCTTAAAAAGTATTCGGGGCTTAAAAAGTAATGCATACTTAAATTATCATCGACGTTTAAAAAGTATTTGGTACTTAAATAATCTTCGATGCTAAAAATAGTTAATTTCTATCCCCTCTATTATACCTTATATACAAATGCGTTAATGTTCATTCCCGCTCCCACACTGGCAAACATGACTATGTCTCCTTTATTAATTTCGTGTCTCTCTAATTGACCGCGTTTGACCATGTCAAAAAGTGTTGGAACGGTCGCTACAGAGCTGTTTCCAAATTCATGAATATTCATGGGCATAATACCTTCAGGGACAGGGGTTTTATACTGTCTGTAAAAGCGCTTTACAATAGCAGCGTCCATTTTTTCATTGGCTTGGTGAATGAAAATCTTCTTGAGATCTCCAATATTGTGCCCACTAGCATCCAAACATTTCTGCATGGCTATGGGGACGTGGGTCACCGCAAATTCATAAATTTTGCGGCCGTACATTTTTATGTATTTCTCATTTTTGGGAGCGTCTTGTTTGTAAGAGCAGCCAAAAAATAGGAAATGG
>JAQWTF010000009.1:0-5149 GCA_029242825.1 Flavobacteriaceae bacterium
TTTAAATGAGGAAACCATGGACATTCAATTGAGGTATAATATAAAAAACCAACGCTATTATATAATAGCAGGTGCTTTGTTCATTTTATTGTTTGTGATTGAGTTAATAGTCACTAAAGATATTAGTTACTTTAATATAGCCCTAGCATTACTCTACATAGCCCCTTACTTTTATCATAAAAAAGTGCCTTTTTTAACCATTCAGAAGGGCGTCTTAAAACAACATTGGTGGTTTGGCAAATCTATTAATGCCAAAGAAATTACAGCCATAAAATACTTTGCTGGAGAATACATTGTCAGAAGTGCTCAAAAGGAAATTAGAATAGATACCCACCTCATAGATCCAAGAGACCAACCCCTTTTAACTGACTTTTTAAGAACACATCAAGACAAATGGATAAACGCTATGCCTTTTGCTGAATCCCAAAAGGCGTGAAACAAAGTTTTTCTGCCTTTACAAGGTCCCTAATCGCCCTGTTTTTATCTATAGACGCTTGATTTTTGTAGCCCCTTTTGTGGTCTAAATGAACCACAACAGCACTGTATCTTAGTTGCTTAGATTTTAATCCTAGATTAAATAATCGCTCCCCCAATTCACGGTCTTGTCCGCCGTATTGCATGCGTTCGTCAAAGCCATTTACTTTTACTATGTCTGATTTATAACCAGAGGCGTTATGACCATTCCAACTGGCATTGGTGGGCGTTACAGCATTGAGAAAATTCGCTAAATTACCACTCGCTCTGAGTTTATTATTTTTAAAGGAATTTTTAAGCCCTAAATTTTTTAACCAAGAGATATTAAAACAATTTCCATGGGCAATGTCTTCTTTTGTAATGACCTTTGAAATATTCATGGGCAGCATGAAATAGCCCCCTGATAAAAAATAACCTGGTTCCATATGGGCCGCGTGAACAGATAGAAAGTCTTTACGAGGAATACAATCCCCGTCTGTCATAACTATGTAGGGTGCTTTTGAGGCAATGACCGCTTTATTCAAAATTCTAGACTTCTGAAAACCGTCGTCTTCCTGCCATACGTGTACGATGGGGTAAGAAACTACAGACCTCATTTGTTCTATTAAATCTTTGGTTGCTTGTCTGGAGCCGTCGTCTGCGACCACCAATTCAAAATCTTTAAAATCCTGATATTGGAAGCCATAAAGCACTTTTTCTAACCATGCCTCCGCATTATAGGTACTTATTACAACAGAAATGGCAGGTATTTTTGACATGAATAGTAATTTACACGGCAAAAATATAAAACTCTAGGGGCATATGGTTATTTTTACCCCATCAAAGTGATTGCGCTTACTAAAACGAGCTACTTTTAATGAAAGTTAAGGAAATACCCATATCTATTTTTACCTCCAGTTATTTGGCCTTGCAGCCAACAGCAAGCCTTGTAAATAAGGACAAAAAATATGTGGATGTAGTGGTGTCCCTCACCACCATACCTTCTCGCATAAACAGCATCCATTTAGTGATTAGAAGTCTTTTAAAACAAACGCTTAGCCCCAAAAAAATAGTCCTTTGGGTACATAAAGACTTAGAGAAACAGCTTCCAAAGAGACTCCATAAACTTCGCTCTGATCTTTTTGAAATAAGGCCCACAGAAGGACATTCCTCTCATAGAAAACTCGTTCATTCTTTAAAGGCATATCCCAACACACCCATTGTCACTTGTGACGACGATCTTTTGTATCCTAAAGATTGGCTAGAAAAATTATGGCAATGCGCAGCAAAGCATCCTGATAAAATAATAGCCAACCAAACCCGCTATATTAGGTATCAGGAGAGTGGCGCTGTGAAACCTTATAAACAATGGACTTACCCCTCTAGGATAGAAGACCCTATGGCTATTATTGCCATTGGAGCTGGCGGCGTTTGGTACCCCGTAGGCGCCTTAGATGAGGCAGTCACCGACCAAGACTTGTATATGAGATTGGCGCCCAAGGCAGACGATCTTTGGTTTAAAGCTATGGCTATTTTAAACAACACTGCCACCATCTCACCCACGGAAAAAAGCCGTACCCCTATCCCTATTATTGGATCACAAAAAGTGGCCCTAAAAAAAACCAATATTGGTGCAGACAAGAATAGGGTACAATGGCAAGCATTAGTAGATCATTATGATCTAAAAACCTTATAATACAATTCAATGAGTTTTCAAGACGCCCTAAAAAAAGCTACAGAAGTACTTAAACAAGGAGGCATTATTGTCTACCCTACAGATACCGTTTGGGGCATAGGATGTGATGCCAAAAACAAAGAGGCAGTGGCTAAAATATACGCACTTAAAAAAAGAGCAGACGCCAAATCAATGCTGTGCTTGGTTTCCAATGTAGCCATGTTGGAAAGACACATCCCAGAAGTACCAGATGCGGCATATGACATTATAGATTTAAGTGAAAAGCCCACTACTATTATTTTTGACCATCCCATTGGGGTAGCTTCAAATCTAATAGCCCCCGACAATAGTTTGGGAATTAGAGTGGCTAAAGACAAATTTTGTAGCTATTTAGCACAAAATATTAAAGGTCCATTGGTCTCTACATCGGCCAATTTGACCGGACAACCTACCCCTAAAAATTTCCAAGAAATAAGCCCGGAGATTTTAAAAGGTGTAGACTATATAGTACCTTTGGAGCCTGAATTTTACACCAATAAGCCCTCTACGATCATTAAACTGACCAACAGCGGCTTGGTGAAAGTGATTAGACCTTAAGTATGAGTCAAGAAAGGCATTTAAAAGCTTTAACACACCCTATTTTTAAAACCCTCTCTGAATGTGCAGACACACTGGGTTGTGAGGCATACGTGATTGGTGGGTTTGTGAGGGATTACTTCCTTAACAGAGGTACGCCTAAAGATATTGACGTAGTGGTTCTGGGGAGTGGGATTACTTTAGCAGAGAAATTGTCAGAAGCCTTAGCCAATCAACCCGAGGTAACGGTATTTAAGAATTATGGTACGGCCATGATAAAATACCAAGACCTAGTCTTAGAGTTTGTAGGGGCTAGAAAAGAAAGTTACACCAGAGATAGCAGAAACCCTGTGGTAGAAAATGGGAGTTTAGAAGACGACCAAAACAGGAGAGATTTTACCATCAACGCTCTCGCACTGGGATTAAATAAAGAAAATTTTGGAATACTTGTAGATCCTTTTAACGGAGTAAAAGCCTTGGAGGAAAAGCGCATTGTTACGCCGCTATCCCCTGGTGTTACCTTTAGTGACGACCCTCTGAGAATGCTAAGAGCCATTAGGTTTGCCAGTCAATTAAATTTCATTATAGCCCCTGAGGCATTAGAAGCCATTGAAGCCCACAAGGACCGAATTTCTATTATTTCTAATGAGCGAATTGTAGACGAAATCAATAAAATGATGGCGAGTGACACCCCTATCCTTGGGTTTGAACTCATGTATAAAACAGGTTTGCTCCCTTTAATTTTACCAGAACTAACAGCCTTACAAGGTATTGAAGAGGTAGAAGGTCAAAAACACAAAGACAATTTTTGGCACACGCTAGAAGTAGTAGATAATATTTCAAAAAACACTGAAAATGTTTGGCTCAGATGGGCTGCTTTATTGCACGACATTGGAAAGGCACCTACCAAGCGTTTTGATAAAAAAATAGGCTGGACCTTCCATGGACATGAATTTGTGGGCTCTAAAATGGTCTATAAACTCTTCAAAAGACTGCACATGCCTTTGAACGAAAAAATGAAATACGTTCAAAAGCTGGTTTTGATGAGCTCAAGACCTATTGTCCTAGCAGAAGACTTTGTCACAGATGCAGCAGTAAGAAGACTGGTTTTTGACGCGGGAGAACACGTAGAGGACCTCATGACTTTGTGTGAAGCAGACATTACTACCAAAAACCCATACAAAAAAAAGAAGTACAAAAACAACTTCAAGATAGTGAGGCAAAAAATTGAAGAAGTAGAAGCCAGAGACCACGTTCGTAATTTTCAACCACCAGTGAGTGGTGAAGAAATAATGAATACTTTTGGATTAAAGCCTTCAAAAGAAATTGGCATGATCAAAGAAGCCATTAAAGAAGCTATTTTAGAGGGAGATATTCCTAATGATTACCAAGCAGCATATACCTTTATGTTAGCCAAAGGAGAGTCATTAGGCTTAACAAAAACAGCTTAATTAATATGAACAATACTTTTTATCGGTTTGCAAAATGGAGCTTAGTACTTGTGTATCTCGTGATTGTAGCGGGTGCATTGGTTAGAATGACCGGTAGTGGTATGGGCTGCCCAGACTGGCCAAAATGCTTTGGGTATTACATCCCTCCAACCAATGAAGAAACGCTGCAGTGGTCTCCAGAACGAGATTTTGAAAAAGGACAAGTCATTATTTACAAGGAGGGTCTTTTAGTGGCAAAAAAAGACTTCAAGACCAATACTGTAATAGATTTAGAGGCTTGGGAACCCTATACCAAACACGACTATGCAGTCTTTAATCCCTACCATACTTGGGTAGAGTTTCTCAACAGACTCGTTGGGGCTGTAGCTGGTTTAGCCACCCTTGTATTGGCTTTTTTAAGCCTGCGATATTGGAAAGAAAACAAGCCAATAACCCTCTTGTCATTTGGGGTAGTTTTGGGGATGGGGTTCCAAGCCTGGCTCGGTGCCACAGTAGTCTATTCCGTATTAGCCCCTGTGAAAATAACCACCCATATGCTCATGGCATTGGCCATTGTAGCTGCGCTTATATTGATTCTACAAAAAGCAAACCCAAGCAAAGAAAACACCATATATAGCTCCAACTTTCACAAAGCCATATCCCTCTTACTTTTCATATTCCTGTTACAAATTGTTTTTGGCACTCAGGTAAGAGAATTTGTAGACCACCAGTTAGAGGCCGGTCTAAGCAAAGAAAATTGGTTGCTCCAGCCAAACCTCATTTTTTACCTGCACAGATCCTTTTCTTTACTTCCATTAGGACTGGCGGGCTACTTGTTTTGGATGCATCAAAAACAACAACTAGGATTTGCCATGACAAAATCCCTTTTGGGCGCTATGTTTATAGCTGCCTTTAGTGGAATGGCCATGTACTATATAGATTTCCCTCTGGGTACACAGCCCATTCATTTGGTCATTGCGGCCCTACTTTTTGGACAAATTTTCTATTTATTCCT
>JAQWTF010000021.1:0-18024 GCA_029242825.1 Flavobacteriaceae bacterium
GTCTATGGTGCCTTATGGAAGTTCTAATAGACCCAATTCCCCCCATTATGCAGATCAATTGCCCTTGTATATGAAATTCCAAACCAAAGCCATGCCTTTGGATAAGGCACATTGGGAAAAAGAAGCGACTAGAATTTACCATCCTATCCAATAGTGAATAATTTTTCTTGAGGTATTGCTTTTGGAGCAGTATTTGCATATTCCACATAACCCAAGGGTGTATAGAAATTCTTAAGTGATAGATCTTCTATAGTGAGCCACAATTTGGGACATGCTTTAGCAATGTGGTTTAAAAGTTGTGCGCCAAGGCCCAACGATCTATGGCTTGGAACAACCCATACAAAACCCAAATAAAGGTGTCCCGCTGCGAATAAATCCGGTCCATGAAGAAATTCTAGTGGGGTTGGGTTTAAAGCCATTTGATTAAAGACAATGCCTCCTGCAACTATTGCTCCGTTCTTATTTAAAGTAAATACAGATTGAACGCCCCGGTTTTTTGGCCATTGCAACGTCAATTCATCGCGCCAATCTAGCGGCAATAAAGAAATAAATAAGGACCAATTTTCAGTAGGCAATGGTTCAAAACCAATCGTATGCATCCCTTAAAATTATTTGGTTTTATAACAAGCCCCAGGCCCATAGTTTGTCAAAATCTTCTGCCCATCTATCGCCAATATCGGTTCGGTAATAAGTGTTGTTTATGATCACATTAGAGATTCTTGAATACATGACTTTTTGAGCATCTTTCATGCTTAAGCCGGTTCCGGAAACCAGTAAAGCAATACCAGTATTGCCTGTAATGAGCCATTCGTCATTGATTTTTTTGAGGTGCATAGGGTGAATGCCTTCTCTTTGCTCTCTTTTAAAAACAAGGACTGAATCCTTTGAAAACAACATAAAGGTTTTTTTGTCTTCAAAAGGGAAAGGGGGCACGACCATAAAGGCACCTACCTGAAACCCTTTTTTTACCTGTATTTTAAAATCTTGCCCTGTAGCCAATTTATAAAACAATTGGCCCAGTGGTTCAGTAATGCCTGCTCTTTGAATAAAAACTTGTGGATAGCCAAAACGAGAAGTAAATTCTAAAGGGAATATCCCATTTCCATTCACAATACAATTTATGTCTAATTGACCAACAAAGCCCTCCTTCGCTAGGGTCGGTTCGAATTTTTTAAGGGTAGCTTCAAAGATTGGAGAATCTGGGGTCCAAAACATAGAGGAACCCATCTCACCGGTAGAAACTCCCAACTCTTTAGGGAATAATTTCTTGTGCTCGAAAGTAACATTAATAGGGTAAATAAATGCTGATCCATTAAAATAGGCAGACACAGAGACCTCTACTCCTTTAACTTTTCGTTGTAACTGAAAATTGCCAAAATCATTGCCCCAGGAGGTCTCATAGGCCTTTAAAACCCTAATCACGTCCAAACCTTCGTCATCTGTACCCACAAAAAGCAGTTGCTTGTATTCTTGAGTTTCGCCAGAGGGCTTTATGACATAGGCCTGCGGATGCTGTTTTACATAAGTAATGGCTTCTTGAAAACTGCTAAAATCTTTATATGGAAGTGTTTTAACGCCATGTCTTTTAAGTTCTGCCTGACCAAAATCCCGGTCTAATTCAAGTTTATCCGTATAAAAAGTTCCTCCCAATACCGTTTTACCTTCTGCCCTAAGCTTTTCGCAAATAACGCCATATCCAGTATAATCAAAAATAAGGAGGTCTGCCCATTCAATATGCTGCTTCCAATCAGAAACTTTTGGAACAAAACCTAGACCAATTTCTTTGGATCCTTTGTCTTCAATATAAAACTTTATGGTATGCCCTTCTAAATACATGGCATAGGCCAGGTCCAGACTTTCGCCCCATCGAGAGACTAACAAGATTTTTTTCTTGCCTAAAAGAGGCTTAGTAAATACCTCATGCTTTTTCTTCATAAAAAATAGGCCTAAAGCCAACTTATAATATAGGATCAAAATTACATATAAACAAGATTCAAATTGAAAATATTAATGGGTAATAACGCAATAACTAAGTAGCAACAACCCCCTATTTTTTGTAGTTTTACAGCTGCAAGAAATGACTTTTAAGTCTTTCAAATACAAGGAATGAATATATTAGTTACAGGAGCCGCTGGGTTTATTGGTTTTCATGTGTGTCAACAATTATTGTCAGAAGGCCACACGGTAGTTGGATTGGACAATATCAATGACTACTATGAGCTGGGTTTAAAATACGCAAGGCTAGAAGCATTGGGCATTCCAAATGCATCAGAATTGCCATACAACGAAACCATACAGACCTATAAAAATCAAAAATTTAGTTTTATAAAACTGAACATTGAAGACCGAGAAAATCTTCCGAGTTTATTTGCCAAGCACTCTTTTGATGTGGTTTGCAATTTAGCTGCACAAGCCGGTGTGAGATACAGCATTGAAAACCCTGAAACCTATATAGACAGCAATATTGTAGGCTATTTAAATATCCTAGAAGCGTGTAGACACCACAGCGTTAAACATTTGGTTTATGCCAGTTCCTCCTCCGTATATGGTCTAAATGAAGACATTCCTTTTAGGACCGATCAGAAAGTAGACAGACCTATTAGCCTTTACGCCGCCTCAAAAAAAAGCAATGAACTCATGGCCCATACCTACAGCCATTTGTATGGATTTTGTACTACAGGCCTTCGCTTTTTTACAGTATACGGTCCATGGGGAAGACCAGATATGGCCTTGTTTTTGTTTACCAAAGCTATCCTTGAAGATCGTGCTATAGAGGTGTTTAACCATGGAAATATGTCAAGGGACTTTACTTATATAGATGATATTTGTAAGGGAGTGACTAACATCATAAACGAAGACACTAGCGATAGAGCAAATACAAATGCCTTCTATAAATTGTACAACATTGGCAATAGCAGTCCAGTGGCACTCACAGAATTTATTGAAGCCATAGAAGAAGCTTTGGGCAAAAAGGTCATAAAAAACCTCCAGCCCATGCAAGCTGGAGATGTAGCCAAAACATGGGCAGACGTCAGTGGTTTAGAAAAAGATTATCATTACCACCCAAATACCCCTGTAAAAGAGGGTATTAGACAGTTTATAAATTGGTATAAAGAATATTATAAAATAGCATAAGGGCAGTACTTTTTCAAAGTGTTACATTTGCCCCAATAACACCCAAATAAAAAATGAACTTAACAGTTATAGGAACCGGATACGTTGGATTAGTGAGTGGAACTTGTTTTGCAGAAATGGGCAACAAAGTACATTGTATAGACATAGACCAACAAAAAATTGATCACTTAAAGAATGGGATTATTCCTATTTATGAGCCAGGTTTAGAAGCCATGGTGAAGCGAAATGTAGAGAACAATAGTTTACATTTTTCTACCGATTTAGCCGCACAACTACCCACTACAGATGTAGCATTTATAGCCGTAGGAACGCCCATGGGAGAAGACGGTGCAGCAGATTTACAGTATGTTCTTCAAGTAGCCAAGAGCATTGGAACGCACATGACAAAACCACTGATTATAGTAGACAAATCTACCGTACCTGTTGGAACAGCAGACAAGGTTAGAAACGCCATTCAAGAGGCACTAGACCTTAGAGGAGAAAAGATCAATTTTTCAGTGGTCTCTAATCCAGAGTTCTTAAAAGAAGGCGACGCCATTGCAGATTTCATGAAACCAGATCGCGTTGTAATTGGTGCAGAAGATCCAGAAGCTTGCGAAGTAATGCGTAAGTTGTATATACCTTTTTTCAGAAGCAGTATGGACAGACTCATTACTATGGATGTTCGCTCTGCAGAAATGACAAAATATGTAGCCAATGCCATGTTAGCCACTAAAATATCTTTTATGAATGAGGTCGCTAATATTTGCGAATTGGTCGGTGCAGACGTGAATAAAGTACGGATTGGGATTGGCTCAGACAGCAGAATTGGGTACAGTTTTATTTATCCTGGAAGTGGTTATGGCGGGTCTTGTTTTCCTAAAGATGTTAAGGCACTGAAAAAAACAGCTTTAGAAAACGGCTATGACGCCAGATTAATTGGTGCAGTAGAGGCTGTCAATGAAAGTCAAAAAATGGTGATCGCTAAAAAAGTTGTGACCCGTTTTGGCGAAGATCTCAGTGGTAAAACTTTTGCCGTTTGGGGCTTGGCTTTTAAACCAGAAACAGACGACATGCGAGAGGCTCCAGCCATTTATATTATTAAAGACCTCGTAAAAAGAGGGGCTAAAATTCAAGCTTTTGACCCAAAAGCCATGGAAGAAGCCCAGCACTTTTATTTAAAAGACACGCCAAACGTCAAGTACACCTCAAATAAGTATGAAGCTTTAGAAAATGCCCATGCCATGATCTTACTCACGGAGTGGAAAACCTTTAGAGCACCTGATTTTGACGCCATAAAAACAGCCTTAAAAGACCCTATTGTCTTTGATGGTAGGAACCAATATTCAGATATTGAAATGCAAAAGAGAGGCTTTGAATACTATCAGATCGGAAAAAAATAAGGTCAAATTTCTATGTCTGAACCTAAATTTAAAATTGGTGTTATAGGTCTTGGCTATGTTGGCCTTCCCCTAGCGACACTTCTGGCAGAAAAATTTGCTGTAGTAGGCTATGACCTAAATACCCAAAGGGTAACACAAATAAATTCATTTGCTGATCCTACCTTTGAGGTTTCTAAAGAAAGTTTAAAAGGAGTCGTAAAAAAAAATGACAATGAGCACAACGGATTGTACTGCTCGTCTGATCCAAGTTGCTTAGCCAAAGTAAACTTTTATATTGTTTGTGTTCCAACCCCCGTAAACCAAGACAATGAACCAGATTTTAGCTTATTAGAAAAAGCTTCAGCAGGCCTAGGACCCTATCTTAAAAAAGGAGACTATGTGGTATATGAATCTACCGTTTACCCAGGAGCCACAGAAGAAATCTGTTTACCTATATTAGAAAAACACAGTAGTTTAAAAGGCAAAGAAGATTTTTATTTAGGCTATTCTCCAGAACGAATTAATCCTGGAGATAAGGCCAGAAAACTCAAAGACATTCTTAAAATCACCTCAGGTTGTAGCCCAGCATCTGCAGCTGTCATTAATCAGGTGTATGCCACCGTGATTGAGGCAGGCACCTACCAAGCGCCCAGTATAATGGTAGCAGAGGCGGCAAAAGTCATAGAGAATGCACAACGGGACCTCAATATTGCCTTTGTGAACGAATTGGCCATAGTTTTTAGTAAAATGGGCTTAAACACCCATGAGGTCCTGAAAGCTGCAGCCACTAAATGGAATTTTATGCCGTTTAGCCCAGGTTTAGTGGGTGGGCATTGTATTGGAGTAGATCCATATTACTTAGCCGCTAAGGCTAAGCTTGTGGGCCACGATCCCAAAGTAATTTTAGCCGGTAGAAAACTTAACAATGAGATGGGTAGCTTTGTTGCAAAACAGGTCCTTCAAATGCTGGCACTGAAAAAAATAGGAATGCCTGGTACCCAAGTGCTACTGGTGGGTTTTTCCTTTAAAGAGAATTGTCCAGATGTTAGAAATACAGGCGTGATGAGTGTTTATCATGCGTTAGACTCCTTTGGAGCGCAAATAAGTGTTTATGACCCCGTAGCAGACAAAGAAGCTGCTTTAGACAGCTATGGTGTTTCATTGATTCATGAACCAAAAAAGCTAGGCTACCAAGCCATTGTACTATGTGTTCCCCACAATGCGCTTATAGATATTGATTGGCATATTTACAACACAAATAAGGGGGTGATTTACAAAGTAAAAGAAGCTTTTAGCACAGCGTCAGATGCTCAGTTATAAGTATGAGTCCATTTAGGTAGTAATTAGCTAGATAAGGTTTTTCTAGAGGCAAATGCTTTTTCGTAAACGCTTTCATACAAAGGTAAAATATTGGTAATATCGAACTTCTGAGCTGCTAGAACAGCACGTTTTTTAAACTGCTCCAAGACCTCAGGATCTTGCAAAATAGCCAGCGCATTCTGTGCCATTTCATCTACAGCGCCTACAGGACTCAAAAAACCGGTCTCTCCATGAATATTTACCTCAGGAATACCTCCTGCATTGCTTGAAATCACAGGAACCTCATTGACCATGGCCTCCAAGGCTGCCAAGCCAAAACTCTCTGATTCAGATGGCAGTAAAAAGAGGTCAGAAAAACACAAAATACGGTCAATTTCATTACTGTTTCCTAAGAATAATACTTTATCTAAGATACCCAGAGCTTCACATTGAATTTCTGCTTTTTCCCTTTCTGGTCCCTCACCTACCATCACGAGTTTGGCAGGAATACGCGCTTGGATCTTATGAAAAATAGCCACTACGTCTTCAATGCGCTTCACTTTTCTAAAATTAGAAATATGGGTCACAATGCGCTCATGGTCTTTCGCCATTAAAGAACGCTGACAATCCGTGTAGTCATGGGCATACTTCTGAGTGTCTATGAAATTGGGAATTACCTCAATCTCATTTTTAATATCAAAAAGCGCTAAGGTATCCTTTTTCAAACTCTCAGATACAGCTGTGACCACATCAGATTCATTAATACTAAAAGTAACTGCAGGCTTGTAAAAAGGGTGTTTTCCCACTAGCGTAATGTCCGTACCATGCAAAGTAGTGATCATAGGAATATAGATCCCTTCTTTGGCTAGCATTTGCTTGGCCATATACCCAGCATAGGCATGTGGAATGGCATAATGCACATGCAGTACTTCTATGCCGTACATTTTAACAGTGTCTACTAATTTGCTAGACAAGGCCAATTCATAGGGTTGGTAATGGAACAAGGCGTATTCAGGCACATGCACTTCGTGAAAATGAATGTTTGCACTTAATAATTCGAGCCGAACTGGCTGTTTATAGGTTACAAAATGAATTTCGTGCCCTCTATTGGCAAGGGCTATACCCAATTCCGTAGCAACAACACCGCTCCCACCAAAAGTGGGATAACATACAATGGCAATTTTCATAGTCAATTATTTAACTCCTTTCAAAGAAACCGGCAATACCCCTTTGGCCAGCTTTTGTCCATAAAGGACTTGAGCGGCGTATTGCTGTATTTGAATGGCATTCTGATACCCAAAAAACAATTGGGGAATTTCATTAATAAATGGGAGGTCTAATACCGCGTAAGGCTTCGTAAATACGGCCAAAATAGTGGTATTAGACAATGCGTTAATATCTTTTAAAAGCGACACTTCTTCGGAGGTGAAACGGTGGGCTTTATAAGCGGTTTCCATAGACCTGTGGTGGCCTACTACCACATAATCAAATGCTTTTAAAATTTCAATGTCGCGACTTAAATCTGAGCGGGAGACCTGCTGGGCACCATACGATTTGAGCGTCTTAGCAAAGTCTGTGGAAGCGTCGTCTCCTAGTGCCACAAAAGCCACTTTATCTGAAGGTTTTAAAACAATAGGAGTCGCATCTGTTTGGCTCACATAAGTAGCCGCTTGGGCATATGCTTTCTCAATAGTCTGCTTGTAAATGGGTTGGTTTAGCGCTTTGGTGAGCCCATTGAGGGGGACCGGAGCGTATTGATCAAGCCCCAAATCGTACTTGGCCCCTAATATTTTTATCACAGAATGTGCCAACCGAGCTTCCGTAAGCACTCCTTTCTTTAAAGCATCTGACAAATGCGCAATGGACAGTCCCAAATCATTAGGAATGACCAGCACGTCATTTCCAGCCAACAAAGCTTTTAAAGACACATCTCCATCGGGAGAAAAATCAGAGGCTCCCTTCATATTTAAGGCATCTGTAAAGACAAGCCCTTTGAATTTTAATTCTTTTTGTAGTAAATCCGTAGTGACTTTATGAGATAAAGAGACCGGTAAACCGGGTTCATCAGTGAGTACAGGCACATCTAAATGCGCTACCATGACCCCTTGAACGCCTTGTAATAAGGGTGTTTTATAGGGATACAATTCTATACTATCCAGTCTTTCTCTAGTAAATGGCAGTACTGGCAACGCTTTATGAGAATCTACAGAGGTGTCTCCATGGCCTGGAAAATGCTTGGCACAAGTAAAAACACCGGCCGCATTCATTCCTTGACTAAGGGCATAAGCCCTTGCGGACACCTTTCTCACGTCTGATCCGAAAGACCTATTGCCAATAATCGGATTGTTGGGGTTAATATTCACATCTGCCACTGGAGCAAAATTCATGTGTACCCCCAATCGTTTGGCCTGCATACCCATATGGCTTCCAATCGTTTTCAGGAGACTTAGATCCTGAATAGCCCCTAAAGTCATATTCCAGGGATACTGTGGCACAGAATCCAATCGCATGGCTACCCCCCACTCTGCGTCCATAGAGATCATGAGTGGCACCTTACTTAAAGATTGGTAATGATTCGTTAACTGAGCTTGTTTATAAGGGGTTCCCAAAGAAAATATCACGCCTCCCGGCTGATGCCTTTTAAGTTCCTCCTCAAATACCTTCAGTTCTTTCTCTGCCGCTTTGCTCTGAATCATTACCACAAACAATTGACCAATTTTCTGGGCATTCGTAAGAGATTGATAGGTACTGTCTACCCATTGGGCTTTTGCTTCTTCATCAGACTGTTGCGCCCAAGAAGTGAGACTACTCAAAAAAATGAGCGTCAGAAGCAATGGGTTAAAGTGGGTTTTTAATGTATTAACCATAGAAGGGTGCTATTTCATGAATTGTCCATGCCAACTCTCACTGGCAGGCACTTCCCAATAATTTTCATACTCTGCTTTGGTGGTGACCAAATTGTTAAAAACAACTGTATTAGCGCTCACCGAGCGGTCTTTCGCCATTTTTTTAAAATCAATTAGGGTTTTGTGTGCCACATGAGGTCCCTGTTTGTAAGTCACATTCATCTTGTCCAAAAGATCTACATTGTACTGCGCTTCTAGACTTTGAATAAAACGCACTGAACTGTCAATGGAGCAGCCGGATGCGCCGCCTTGCTGCGCATCTAATCCAAAGATTATAAAGCGGTTGTAAGGCATGTCTACCCCCGCGTGCAAATCATTCCCGTGGGCTGTCCAACCTGATAAGAAAGCCTCACAAGCCGCTTTAACGGCTGCCGCTTCCTCATGGGTAAAAGGTCTATTACTTTGATATATCCAGATTCGAGCATCTTCTGGTAATTCTGAAAAAGGGACTAACATAAAAGATTTAAATATTTAATAATTTAAGAAATGACTCCTGTGGTTTGAATTGTAATGGTATACTGGAGTGGTTTAATTGTAATGGGGCATATCTTCCAAGCTTTATAAGCCAATCCAACTGATTGGAGAATGTAATTATTACAAATCTCCAGCCTGAGCAATAAGCTCCGCAATATCCATGACCGCCACACTGCCTTCTTTTTCTTTGTTTTTAACGCCGTCTGTCATCATGGTGTTACAAAAAGGACAGGCTGCTGCCACTATATCTGGCTGAGTTTCTAAAGCTTCTTCCGTTCTGGCAATATTAATTTCCTTGTTTCCAGGCTCTGCATCTTTGAACATTTGAGCCCCTCCTGCGCCACAACACAAGCCCTTTTCCTTGCAGTTTTTCATTTCTACGAGCTGAGCATCTAATTTTTTAATCAGTTCTCTAGGCGCTTCGTACACCCCATTGGCCCTTCCTAAATAGCAAGGGTCATGAAAGGTTATTTTCTTTCCCTTATAAACGCCCCCTTCTAAACTGAGCCTATTTTGATCCATCAAATCTTTTAAGAGTTGGGTGTGGTGCACTACGTCGTAGGTGCCCCCTAGGGCAGGGTATTCATTTTTTAGGGTGTTAAAGCAATGTGGGCAAGCCGTGACTACTTTTTTAACTCCATATGCATTCAGGGTAGCAATATTAGTGGCTGCCTGCATTTGAAATAAAAATTCATTTCCTGCTCTTTTAGCAGGATCTCCAGAACAGGTTTCTTCTGCACCCAATACCGCAAAAGATACGCCTGCCTTGTGAAGAATCTTTACAAATGCTTTGGTGATTTTTTTGGCGCGCTCGTCAAAACTACCGGCGCAACCCACCCAAAATAATATTTCTGCTTCCTTCCCTGCAGCAGCCATTGCAGCCAAAGTGGGAATTTCTATTCTATTTTCAGACATAGCTTTATTTTTCTTGTGCCCATAAGAGCCTATCTTGTTGATTGTAAGGCCATGGAGCCCCGTTGTTTTCAATATTGCCCATCATATTATTTAATGCTTGTGGGGCAGCAGATTGTTCCATGACAAGGTATTGACGCATTTCCATGATAATAGATAGAGGGTCTATACTCACAGGACAAGCTTCTACGCAGGCATTACATGAGGTACAGGCCCACAATTCTTCTGCTGAGATATAATCTCCTAAGAGTTGCTTTCCATCTGGAACGAATACCCCTTTATTTTTCTTAGTGTTTTTTCCAACTTCCTCCAAACGGTCTCTGGTGTCCATCATAACCTTTCTGGGAGACAATTTTTTCCCAGTTTGGTTGGCGGGGCACATATCAGTACACCTACCACACTCGGTGCAGGTATAGGCGTTAAGCAATTGAATCTGATTGAGGTCTTGCACATCTGCAGCGCCAAAACGTTCTGGTGGTGGGGTATCGGCCGCAGGCGCAGCAAAAGGATCTGCAGTGGGATCCATCATCATGGCTACTTCTCTAGCCACTGTTTCATTGTGGGCAAATTGCCCTTGGGGCGTGAGTCTTCCAAAATAGGTGTTTGGAAAAGCCAATAAAATATGAAGGTGTTTGGAGTAATATAAATAATTTAAGAAGAACAATATGCCGCAAATATGCAGCCACCAAGCGCCTCGCTCGATCAGAATCAAGCTGGTCTCTGACAGGTTGTTAAACAAAGGGGCCAACAAGCTACTTACAGGAAATGCTCCTGCCTTAGTATAATGAGCGGCTTCCATGAGCTGTAATTGATAATCTGCTGCATTCATGGTTAAAAAGAGTCCCATGAGCACCCATTCAATATAGAGAATGAGGTTGGCGTCTTTTTTGGGCCATCCCGCCATTTCTGGTTTCCAAAAACGTTTTAATTTTAGGGCATTTCTTCTGAGCCAGAAAAAAGCAACAGCTACCACCACTAAAGCAGCAAAAACCTCAAAAGTCCCAATAAGCACATCATAGATGGGTCCCAAGAAAGCGAAAAGCCTATGGGTGCCCAATAAACCGTCTAAAATAATCTCCAGCACTTCTATATTAATAATAACAAAGCCTAAGTACACCACTAGGTGTAACAATCCAGATATGGGACGCTTAAACATTTTGCTTTGGCCAAAGGCTATATAAGCTACGTTTTTAATACGCTCTTTTTTGTCTCCCTGTACTGCTGGCTTTTTTCCCAGTTTAATATTGGCGATCAGTTGCCTGATGTTTTGCACAAAATATCCAATTCCAAGCACTAAAATCAAGGCAAAAATTACATTGGGAATGTACTGCATATATTAATTTTTAGGGGTAATTGTATCGTTTTGGTGGACTGGATCATTTATGGGTAGTCTGTACTCTTTTTGCTTTTTACCAAAAACAGATACATTAATGTAACGCTTTGGGTTTAATCGCACATCCTGAAGTAAAAGAGACAACTCTTTAGAAGTCTGGGTGAGATAATCATACATTTCGGTGTCTTTGGTAAGTTTCCCTAGGCTTCCTTCGCCATTTTCTACCCCTGCTAAAATAGCATTCAATGTTTCAGCCGTTTGGCTCAAATTTGCAAAGGTGTTTGTGAGTCCCATTTTAGAAATTGAATCTGTTACTAAAGCAAGGTTCTCTGTAAAACTATCTAAGTTTTGTATACTTCCCTCAATAGCACCTCTGTTGAGCACCACAATATCCGAAAGCACAGCTGTTGCTTTTTGAGTGTTGGCAATAAGAATATTGAGGCTTTCTATACTTTGCTTGAGGTCTTTTTTGGTCCTCCCATCTAAAACAGTATTGATATTAACCAGCAAAGAGTCTGCATTTTTAATCACATCTTCTACTTTGTTTTGTAAAGGACTCAGCTGTTGTTGTACCAATTCTGTCACCCCTGGTTTTACAGAAGCCACTAAAGTGTCTCCTGGCTGCGCCACTGGACCATTGTCAAAGGCGGGAAGTATCTGAATTCCTTTGCCCCCAATAATTCCAGTATCGTATAGTTCCGCGGTAGAATTTTTAGAAAAACTAAAACTGTCGTCTACCGAAAAAGTGACCAATAAATCTCCGGAGGCGTCTAAAAACCCCACATCATTTACCTTTCCTACATTAAAACCATTAATGGAAACGGCTGTTCCAGGTTGTAAGCCTCCCACATGGTGGTACACCACATAAAGGGTCTTGTTATTTTCAAATAAAGGCGATGACTTTAAATAGCTATACCCCAGTAAAAAAAGTAAAATACCTCCTATACCAATAATGCCCGTTTTTATTTCTCTACTTATAATCACAATATATGGTCTTGTTTATACACAAATTTACTAATAATAATCCCTTTGAGTTTCAATTTACTCCAAGCTTTCTAAGGCTTTAGTGAGAGAGATTTTTGTTCCGTTTTCATAGGCAGCAACAAAAGCGTTTAAATAACCGGCATTAACGGCTTTAATCAGCAAATCTTTGGCTTGCTTATAGTCCGTTGTATTGCCGTAAAAATACCTGTATAAACTTCCCACAGGCTCTGTAGAAATGTCAGAAAGTCCTTTAAAATTTGACGCTACTAAAGGTATTTTTTTTGAGACTGCCATGAGTTGAATTTTAAAAACAACGGAACTGTTGCTCTTAACGGCTTCATTGGTATTTTCCTTCATTGAGGCTCCTTGAGATAAGGTCTTGACCACTGAAGCAACTGCTTCACTTGGCGCCTCATTGGTTTGATTTTCAACTGCATCTTGCTTTTTTCCTACAGTGTTTTTCTCCACTGAAGTTGCATTGACTTCTGAGATTTCTTTAGTGGATGCTGTTTTAACGGTGGCTGGTTTTTCTTTTAAGACATTAGACAAACCCTCTAAACTCACAGACTGAAGGCCGTTCTTGTATTCAAGCACCGCCTCTGCTATAGAAGCAGCCATAGCTGTCTGCCCATTAGTTGAGTTTAGGTAAGCCCCTTCATTGGCATTGGTTAAGAAACCTGTTTCTACCAGTACAGATGGCATAAAAGTTTGGTGCAAAACAATAAAACCTGCCTGTTTTACTTTTCTGTCGTTTCGTTTTAACTTGTTTGCAAATCGATCTTGCATAGACTTGGCCAATTGAATACTCTTGTCTAAAAATTCCTCCTGCATAATGGTAAATCCAATCACAGATTCTGGAGAGTTAATGTCGTATTGGGCATAGCGTTCTTCAAAATTCTCTTCCAAATAAATGGCTGAATTTTCCTTTTTAGCCACAGCAAAGTTTTGTTTGTTGGCGTGTAATCCCAGCACAAAAGTTCCGGCGCCATGAGCGTTTGAGGTATGTGAATCGCAGTGAATGGAGATAAAAATATCTGCATTGGCTTTGTTGGCAATGTCACCGCGCTTAGTTAATGGTACAAAATTATCACTGTCTCGGGTGTAAATAACCTTTATATCTTGATTTTTAGACAAAATAGCACCCGCCTTTAGGGCAATTTTTAGGGCGATAATTTTCTCCATATACCCATTTCCTAAATTACCTGGATCTTTTCCTCCATGCCCTGCATCTATTACTACAACAAAGGGTTTTACTGGGTCGGGATTTGCAAAAACCGATGCCGAAAATGCCATAAAAAACAACGAACACAAAAAAGAAGTAGATAAGATCTTCATATAAAACAATAGGTTTTTAAACTCTAGGCATAAAAATACAAAATTATAAGCTCTCATGGAAGCCTAAATATATTGTTAAGAGCAGAGATCAAAATAAAAAATATGCGTAAGTTTGAACCCTCAAAACACGCCTTAAAAGCAACTAATTCGCTTCTATTTTTGTTCTTAAAAAAGCTTTTTTTTCTGTTGTTCTTTGGACTCTTTTTAGCAGTCTCATCTCTCTCTGCTCAAGAGGGAAGCTCCCTATCTGTGATGATGCAGACCAAGCAGGATAGTCTTAAAATTTTAGAGGATAGGCTGGCAGCGCGTAGGAATGGTAAAAAACCTAAGACCGCTCTTTCAGACAGTATTCCAAAAGATTCTATTGTAGAAAAGCCAGGTATTTTAGTAGATAAAATTCGTTACAAAGCCAAGGCATATGCTAAAATGAGTACTTCAAGTCATGCCATTTACCTGTATGACGAGGCTGAATTATACTATCAAGATACAGAACTTACCTCAGGTAAGATAGACATGGATTATCTTAAAAATGAGGTGTATGCCGGGAGACTTAAAGACAAGGAAGGTAAATTTTCGCAATTACCCAATTTTGTACAGGCCAACAGCACCGTAAATCCCGATTCTATTCGCTTTAATTTTGACACCCAAAAAGCACTGATTTGGAATTCCAGGTCTGAGCAACAAGCCGGCTTAGGTTCTTTTGGAGGGGAAAGCATGAATGTCTTGGCCAATTTGACTAAAAAGGAAAATGATTCTGTGTACTTTTTAAAAGACATTCGAATGACTTCTTCTCAAACCCCGGAAGATCCTGACTTTTATATTCGAATAAGGAAAGCGAAATTTGTTCCTAAGAAGAAAATCATTTCTGGGCTTGCCAATTTGTATATTTCTGACGTTCCAACACCCATTGCACTGCCTTTTGGATACTTTCCAATGACCTCAGGACGATCTAAAGGTTTAATTATGCCCACCTTTGGAAATGATCCAGACCGGGGATATTTTCTTCAAAATGGAGGGTATTACTTACCCATATCTGATTATTTAGATTTAAATCTCACAGGAGACGTTTATTCTAATGGTAGTTGGGGGTTTAGAACTCAATCTGTTTACACCAAAAAATACCGCTATAGAGGGAATATTAATTTCAGGTACGAAAATTTAGTGACCTCTCAAAAAGGTTTCAGTGACTATGGTAAAAACACCATATACAACATTCAAATATCTCATTCTCAAGACGCCAAAGCCAATCCCACTTCTAGACTTTCGGCTTCTGTGAACCTAGGAAGTAGCCAATATTTCAGAAGCTCATTAAACCAAATGAATCTTCCGAATACACAAAACAACAATATGTCTTCTTCTATTTCCTATTCGAAGAATTTTCCTGATTATCCTGCAGTAAACATGTCTGTTACCGCATCTCATAATCAAAACAACAACACTCAAGCCATAAATCTTACGCTACCCACTTTTCAAGCGAGTATGGAACGTATTTACCCATTTGCCAAAAGAGATGGTATAAAAAAAGGAATCCTTCAAAATATAAATTTCACCTACTCCACAAGAGGGGAAAATAGATTCCAAACTACGGACTCACTTTTCTTTAAAAAAGAGATGTTTAAGGGCGCTAAACTAGGTATGACGCACAGCATACCATTTAACACCAACTTTAAGGTAGCCAAATATTTTAGTGTTTCTGTGGGAGGTAGTTACGAAGATTCATGGGTGTTTGAGACCTTTAATAAACGGGTAGAAAACGGGATATTGATCAGAGATACTATTAAAGGTTTTGATCGATTTAATAAATACAACTTAAGCGCCAGCATAGGAACCACTGTTTATGGAACATTGAGCTTTAAAGAAGGATCTAAAATTCAGGCATTAAGACATGTTGTGAGACCCTCTTTGAGTATAGGATACCTGCCTTCATTTGAACAATTCTATGACAGCTATTTAGACGCTAATGGAAAAATGGTTCAATACACCAGGTTTGAAGGTTCCCTGTACGGATCTCCCAGTTTAAATTCTGCTAGGTCTGTAGGTTTTTCACTCCAGAACACCCTTGAAGCTAAAATGGCGCCCAAAGATTCTACCCAAACAGAACCTAGAAAAGTAAGTCTTTTAAACAATTTAAACTTCTCAACCAGCTATAATTTTGAGGCAGATTCTTTGCGCTTAGCACCTGTGAGTTTCTCTGGTGGTACTAGCTTATTTAATTCTAAGCTGTCTGTGAACTTTTCAGGAAACTTAGACCCATACGCCATAGATAATAATGGTACTAGAATAAACACGCTTAATATTAAAAACGGTGGAGGACTTTTTAGATTGACTAGGGGGAGTGCTAACTTGAGCTACTCTCTGAATAACGATAGTTTTAAGAAGAATAAAGGTCCAGAAAAAGAAGACACTGAAGAAGACAAAAGAAAGATAGAAAACCAACAAGATTTTTATATGGCTGCCTCTGGAGGGCGTTCTGACGGACTTTTCGGAAGGGCTGGTGAGTTTAGCGATGCCAGAAGTTTTGGAAATGACTCAGGGGGCGACGCTGTAGAAAATCCAATTTATGGAACCAAGATTCCATGGAGTCTAAATTTGGCCTATGCCATAACCTATAACAATTCTAACAGACAGCAAGATTTCACCAATAATTCGCTTATGTTCTCTGGAAATGTAGACCTAACCCCCATGTGGAAGGTAGGCGTTTCTTCTGGTTATGACTTTAAAAATAAAGGATTTACCCTCACCCAATTTAGGGTAGAAAGAGATTTAAATGACTTTAGGCTTAATTTTGACTGGACCCCATTTGGAGATTACGAACGTTGGTATTTCTTTATTGGAATAAAGAGTTCCCTTCTCAGCGACCTGAAATGGGAGAAGAGAAACCAACCTGTGCGCTAAATTAGTTTAAGTGACCGTTTTTAAATCTAGGGATTTATAAACCCAGCCTAGATTTAGTTTATTTTTATAGCGTTAAGCGTAAAACTACTTTCATTTCATTAAAAAAATTCCATGAAAAAAATAATCAATACTCCCAATGCACCCGCTCCAATAGGCCCTTACAACCAAGCGGTCTTGAGTGGCAATACCCTTTATATCTCTGGCCAAACTCCAATTGATCCTAGCACAGCTAATTTAGTAAGTGGCAGTATTGAGGAAGAAACTCTTCAGGTGATGAAAAATCTCGAAGCCATACTAATAGCTGCAGGCGCCACTTTTGAATCTGTAGTTAAGGCGAGTATCTTTGTAAAAGACATGCACCAGTTTAAAGCCATAAACGGCGTGTATGCTCAGTTCTTTTCTCCAGAAACCGCCCCAGCAAGAGAAACCATAGAGGTCGCTAATTTACCTATGTTTGTGAATGTAGAAATATCTATGATAGCCATCATTGAATAAACAAGGCTTCACTTAAATAAAAAAAAGGCCTGCGCATGCAGGCCTTTTTTTTATATGATATTGCTAAAGGTCATTAGATATTTTCTTTGTGAAATTCTACCAAACCATCTATGGGTCGTTGTCTAATTTGACCTACTATTAAATCATTGCGATCCATGACCTCTTTGAGTTCTTCTTGAAGGTAAAAAGCGATACTTCCTACAAAATGAACAGGTACTTTGGTCGCCAATTCAAATTGCATGATATAGTTATTCACAAACTGCTGCAATCCTTTTTTTATGACCCCATTGCAATATGGGTGTTTCTTATGCTCCACAACAAACTTAGCAAACTTGGCTAAATAGGTATTTGGATTGGGCTGCTTGTACAAATTTTCCTTAATCACGTCTGCCTCAAGATTAAATTCTTTGGCAAATTGAATGCCTAAATCCTGTGGCATTTTATGGAAATAATAATCCCTAATGAGTTTTCTACCAAAGAAGTTACCACTACCGTCGTCCATGAGAATATATCCCAAAGATTGTACTTTTTGGAACAGCTGGTGACCGTCGTAATAGCTGCAATTAGATCCTGTTCCCAAAATACACACTATTCCTGGGTCCCCTAATTTAGTAGTCGCATAAACAGCTGCATAAGTGTCTTCTCGAACATCTGTTTGGGCATTTGGAAAAAAAGCACTGAAAATTTCTGCCAAGAAATTTTTCATTCTATCTGTTCCGCATCCAGCACCATAAAAATACACATGAGTAACAGTCTCTGAGTTTTTAGAAAGCTCAAAATTATTAGCCAATCTATCCTCAATGACATCTCTAGTAAGTACCTCTGGAGACAGGCCGAGTGTTTGGGTAAAAAACAATTGATTTCCCTTTTCATCCAAGGCAATCCAATCAGATTT
>JAQWTF010000045.1:0-4752 GCA_029242825.1 Flavobacteriaceae bacterium
GTAGTGCACTTTTTTAGCCATGCTTCTCATCAGAAATCATTTTCTAATGATGGAAGTTCTAATGATATTATTAGCGCAGAAGCCCTTAAAGATCAAAAATCATTAATTGCTAAAAGAAATAGACCTTCACTTTGTTTTAGCGAAGTTAAGGGACAAGAAGGTATTAAACGCGCTATGGAGGTGGCTGCAGCAGGAGGACATAATATTTTATTGATTGGGCCTCCTGGTGCAGGAAAAACAATGATTTCGAAAAGGCTACCTTCTATTTTACCTGAGATGAATTTTCAAGAAGCCTTGGAAACCACAAAGATTCATTCTGTTGCAGGAATATTGGAAAATCATGGGTTGTTGTATCAGCGACCGTTTAGAAGTCCCCATCATTCTATTTCAGACGTTGCCTTAGTTGGAGGAGGAAGCTTTCCCCAACCGGGTGAAATTTCTTTAGCCCACAATGGAGTGCTTTTTTTAGATGAGCTGCCAGAATTTAAGAAGGGTGTTTTAGAGGTGTTAAGACAACCCTTAGAAGATCGTAAAATAACGATATCCCGTGCCAAATACACCATAAGTTATCCGGCAAGTTTTATGTTGGTAGCGAGTATGAATCCAAGTCCATCGGGTCATTTTTCTAATCAGAATTCTTTGTATGAGTCTAGTGCTCAAGAGGCTCAGCGGTACGTTTCAAAGATTTCGGGACCTCTTTTAGACAGGATAGACATTCAATTAGAAGTTCAAGCGGTGTCTTATGAAAAATTATCAGGAGATTCAACTTCTGAGACGAGTGCTGTTATTTTAAAACGCGTTGAGAAATCTAGAGATATTCAATTGAATCGTTTTAAAGACATAGATGGGGTCTTTCACAATGCACAAATGGACATTAATGAGATTCAAAAATTTTGTGAATTAAATAAAGACAGCCAGTCTCTTATTAAATCTGCCATGAAGCGATTGTCTTTTTCTGCTAGGGCATACAATCGCATTATCAAAGTAGCCAGAACCATAGCAGATTTAGAGGGTGTAATTGAGATTCAAAGCGTTCATATTGCAGAAGCCATTCAATACAGGACTATGGATAGGAACACCAATTAGTTTTTCGGTATAACCTTCCATCTTATAAAAAAATATTGATGGCTTTTTGAAAATAGCATTAATAGTACTTGAGGCTTTCATGTAAATCATGGATTAGACCGGCGAGTTCATTCAGGTGATTTTCAATACTCGCAGTAGCTACTTGCAGGTGAATAAAATGGTGGTTGTGATCGTATGTTTTATGCTCTTTAAGCGCGAGGGCTCCCTGATGCGTTTGATTATTCCAATCTAGGATTTCGATATTAATTCTTTGTCTTCCTAGTGATATAGGGATAAATCTTCTCCCATTCCACCAACCAATAAATGGTTTAAGGCCTTGTTTTTTTAAAGCGTAATACAAATAAGCGACATGAAAACTAAAAAGGTTTTTTTTTAAAATTTCTTCCATCACAACTAGGTGATTTTCACATAATGGAACACCATATTTTACAGATATATCTTTTGAGCTAGCTAAACTCAGACCACATTCATAACAAACCATCATTTTTTTTCTAATATACTTCAATCATTTATGGGTTCATTCTCTACTCGATAATCGGTTAATATAATAGATTAACTGCATTTGAACTTTTTTTAAGTTAGATCATAATGGTTAATTTGTTTTATTGAATATGATAAAAAAAATCACTTAAACTCCTATTTGTCATATATTTAGCATAGATTTTAAGTGCTTGAATACAAACCAATCTAATATGCATACTTCTCTAAGACTGAGAATAAGTTAAATTTGATAGTTATAGTAAAACGGAATCTTATAATTTGAAGCTATTATGGCAAAAGAATTCAATAAATACAGTAAAAACGTTACCCAGGATCCTACCCAACCTGCTTCTCAAGCAATGCTTCACGCTATTGGCCTTTCTAAAGAAGACCTTAAAAAACCTATGATTGGAATTGGGAGCACAGGATATGAGGGCAACCCTTGTAATATGCATTTAAATGACTTGGCTAAAGAAGTGAAACTAGGGGTTCAAAAAGCCAATCTTACCGGACTTATTTTTAATACCATTGGGGTAAGTGACGGGATTTCCATGGGGACCTTTGGAATGCGCTACTCTTTACCCTCTAGAGATATTATTGCAGATTCTATGGAAACTGTCGTTCAAGCAATGAACTATGATGGTTTGGTTACCATAGTTGGCTGTGATAAAAATATGCCAGGGGCTTTAATGGCTATGATTAGATTGAATAGGCCTTCTATCATGGTTTATGGAGGAACTATAGCTTCTGGTTGTGCAAGGGGAAAAAAATTAGATGTGGTGTCTGCTTTTGAAGCATGGGGAGAGAAAGTTGCTGGAACTATAGATGAAGAAGCGTATCAGGAGGTTATTGAAAATGCATGCCCTGGAGCAGGTGCTTGTGGCGGAATGTACACTGCGAATACAATGGCAAGTGCTATTGAAGCTTTAGGGATGACCTTGCCTTATAATTCTTCAAATCCTGCAACGGGTAGTGAAAAACCATTGGATTGTGTGGCATCGGGCGAAGCCCTAAAATGGCTCATTGAAAATGACTTAAAACCTTTAGACATCATCACCAAAAAGTCTCTAGAAAATGCGGTGAAACTAATCATTGTATTAGGAGGTTCAACCAATGCCGTATTACACTTTTTGGCCATTGCAAAAACAGCAAATATAGATTTTACGCTAGAAGACTTTACGAGAATATCAAGTGAAACTCCATTTCTTGCAGATCTCAAGCCTAGTGGTAAATACCTCATGGAAGATTTACACCGTGTGGGAGGGATTCCAGCAGTTATGAAGTTTATGCTTCAAAACGGTATGCTTCACGGAGATTGTATGACTGTTACTGGAAAGACAATTGCAGAAAACCTCGAATCAATTCCGGACCTTTTAAAAGACCAAGATGTCATAAGACCCCTAAATGCACCCATAAAAGAAACGGGGCATATTAGAATTCTTTACGGCAACCTAGCGGAAGAAGGTGCAGTGGCAAAAATCACTGGAAAAGAAGGGGTATATTTTCAAGGGCCTGCTAAGGTGTACGATGGAGAATTTTTAGCCAATGACGGTATAAAAGCGGGAGAGGTTAAAAAAGGAGATGTAGTGGTCATTCGTTACGAAGGCCCAAAGGGAGGACCAGGAATGCCGGAAATGTTAAAGCCAACTGCAGCTATTATGGGTGCAGGCTTAGGTAAAGACGTCGCATTAATTACAGATGGTCGTTTTTCTGGAGGTACCCACGGATTTGTAGTAGGGCATGTGTCTCCGGAAGCTCAAGTTGGCGGAACTATTGGATTGGTTCAAGATGGAGACATTATTACCATAGACGCCAGCTCAAACACCATTTCGTTAGATATAGATATAGCGGAACTCAACAAGCGAAAAGCGGCTTGGGTAGCCCCAAAGCTTAAAGTGAGTAGCGGTAGCTTATATAAATTTGCGAATATAGTTTCATCTGCTTCTAAGGGCTGTGTAACAGACGTTTTTTAATTAATTAGACCAATGACAACAACGACAAATCCATCTAATAAAATGGCAATCTCTGGAGCAGAGGCCATTATTCATTGTCTCTTGGCGGAGGGTGTAGATCTTATATACGGATATCCTGGCGGTGCTATTATGCCGGTATACGATGAGTTGTACAAATTCCAAGATAAACTTACCCATATACTTACTAGGCACGAACAAGGGGCTACACATGCAGCTCAAGGATATGCAAGAGTGAGTGGAAAGGTAGGTGTAGCTATTGCTACTTCGGGACCAGGAGCCACCAATTTAGTTACTGGTTTGGCAGACGCTCAAATAGACTCTACACCAATGGTTTGTATTACTGGCCAGGTTGGGAGACATTTATTGGGTACAGACGCCTTTCAAGAAACGGATATTATTGGTATTTCTACCCCGGTAACTAAGTGGAATTATCAAATTACTGAGGCAAGTGAAATACCTGAGATTTTAGCTAAAGCCTTTTATATTGCCCGATCTGGAAGACCAGGTCCTGTGCTCATAGACATTACTAAAAATGCGCAATTTGAGCCTTTAGATTTTCATTATGAGAAATGCACTAAGGTAAGGAGTTATGTTCCTACCCCAGTGGCCTCTAAAGAAAGTTTGTCTGAAGCAGCCGCCTTGATCAATGCAGCTAAAAAACCTTTTATCATTTTTGGACAAGGGGTAATACTGTCAGAGGGTGAAAAGGAATTAAAGGATTTTGTAGAAAAATCTGGAATACCTGCTGCTTGGACCGTACTGGGTTTATCTGCTTTAGAGACCAGTCACCCCCTGAATGTAGGTATGGTGGGTATGCATGGAAATTATGGACCAAATATGCTCACCAATGAGTGTGACGTATTAATCACTATTGGCATGCGTTTTGACGACAGGGTGACGGGTAACTTAGAAACTTATGCCAAGCAGGCTAAAGTGATTCATTTTGAGATTGACCCAGCAGAGATAGATAAGAATGTAAAGACTACTGTAGCGGTTCTAGGAGATGCGAAAGTAAGTCTAAGAGATATACTTCCTTTAATCAATGAAAACAGTCACAAAGCTTGGTTGGAAGAGTTTCATAAGTACTATGAGATTGAATACAATGAAGTGATTAAAAATGATATATACCCAACCAAGCCTGGTCTTACCATGGGAGAGGCCATTAGAATACTCAATGAAAAGAGTGGAAATAAGGCTGTTATAGTAACAGATG
>JAQWTF010000049.1:0-1547 GCA_029242825.1 Flavobacteriaceae bacterium
TTAAACAAGCATATCCTTCATCAACAGACGGTTTTTATTGGATTGCAAATTCTAATATTAATGACGGCACACCTTTTCTAATATACGCAGACATGACAACTGATGGTGGAGGATGGACTTTGATCATGAAAAATTCAAACAAAATTGGTTGGACTTACGCGAATGCTATATCATTAAATACAACTATACCCTTTTCAAGCGCATCAGATGTTATAAGTACTTCCACTGCTAATTATTCTATTATTGGATGGGCAGATTACATCAAAAGAAGTGAAAGTGGGTTTGAATATATGATTGATGCAACTAATAGAGGGGAATATGGTGGCATTTGGACAGCTAACGAAAATTATAGCTTTGTTAAGGGTGATAATTCTCAAACAAATGTAACAGTCACAACTAGATTTGGACCTAAAAATGACGGCAAAGACTGGGCATATGTAGCCCATGATGGGATTAGTCAAAGGATGCCTTGGTATCAGAATACTACTAGCCTAGGAATCATTTCGACAGATAATGGTCCAAGTCGTTGGTGGGGAACATTGATTACTCAAAGTACAAGTTGGAATCCTGCTCCATGGATATCGAACGCAGGTGGTGGTTCAAGCAATCCTAATCCAGGAATTATATGGTATTGGGTTAGATAGAATTTTTTTAAAAAACTAGTGCAAAACTCTATTAAATATTGTTTTGTATCACTGTTACTAAATAATATAATGAATAGTTTATTAAGTATTAATCATACAAAAAAGTGTTTATTTCTTTTTTTATTTGTTGGCTTTTTTGCTAAAGCCCAAACATTACATATTGGCTCTAACACCAGTGAAAAGCTTACTATAACTGAAAACACCTCCTTGTACATAGAAGGGTTAACCATCTCTCCTAGTTCAGATTTTCATCTTTCCAATACGAAGCTTTCAAAATTGGGTACTACCACTAATACAATAAGCAGTTCTATTAATAGGTCATACCTTTTTAATACAGCAACCGCTAGTTTTACAGGAAGTTTAAAAATAACATATCAAGACAGCGAGTTAAATGGAGAGACCGAAAACAGTTTAGGGTTAGTTTTGTTTTTAGGAAGTACCTGGGACAACCAAACAACAACTAGTAGCGATACGAGTTCCAATTTTATAGTAGCTAGCGTTAACGGTAAAACATTAAAAGAAATCACTTTATCAAACTATGTGAACAATCCTCCAACAGATATAAGTTTAACATCTAATATAATCTCTGAAACTGCATCAATTGGAAGTCTTGTAGGCACGCTCTCTGCCACTGATCCTGATACATCTATAAGCTCACTCACCTTTTCTTTTACCTCTAGTGGGGATGCTCAAGATAACGATAACGGAAGCTTTACCATCAGTGGAACTTCACTTTTAACAAGTACTACACTTGACTATGAAACTAAAACGAGCTATAATATTTATGTTAATGTAAGTGATGGAACCTCAAACTATGCTAAAGGATTTACGGTATCAGTTACCAATGTTTTAGAACCCGTTACTGATCTTGGATTTGAGGTAGCGAGTATTGTGACAGATGGT
>JAQWTF010000050.1:0-7144 GCA_029242825.1 Flavobacteriaceae bacterium
AGATACCTCAGTGTCTGATCCGGTGGTTGTTGCACAGGATTCTGTAGTACAAGCGAGCAATACTTCTCAAACCTCAGATCAAGGAGGTTCCTCAGAGACTAATTCCAATGAAAACAGTGAAGAAGCTGGGTTGTATTTAGCAGAAAACTCCATTACTATTAAAGCCAATTCAGCAGCAAATCCAGGAGATAAACTGGTTTTTGAGGGTATTGAATATCTGGTGGTAAACGACCAAATACTACGCGATATTATTACCGATGACAGAGAAGATATCTCCAAATTGGTGACTACTTATGTGACTGATTTGAGTAATTTGTTTGAGAACAAGCAAACCATTACCCCAAATATTGCTACGTGGGACACCAGCAATGTTACAGACATGAGTTATTTATTTGCTGGCGCGAGTGTTTACAATGGTGTTTTGAGTTACTGGAATACCGCTAGGGTAACTAATATGTCCTATGCGTTTGCCAATGCTTTGGAGTACAATCAAGAACTTGGAGATTGGAACACTAGCCAGGTGACCCAAATGGAAGGAATGTTCTCTAATGCGATTGTTTTTGATCAAAATCTCAGTGGTTGGTGCGTATCATTGATTGACAAATCACCTACTAATTTTTCTTCTGGATCTTCCATTTCCCAAACCTCACTACCACAATGGGGCACTTGTCCTGAGTAGGGATTATAGGGAGTCATTCTCTTAAAATTTGCCCAATGATTGCTTTATGTGTATTTTCACCTTTGATTTAAAAGTATATTTCCCCTAACATGGCCAAAAATAACACTCTACCAAACCAATCTAACAGCCAAACGGTTCATCATTTATACAGCAGTGCTTTTTTAATTGCGTACTTACTCATTGGTTTTGTGCCCAATCTAGGTGCGGTAGACCAGATAGCCCCTCAGTGGTTGTATTTGAATGGTGTGAGTGTGTTGGCAGCACTTTATATTTTGAAAAATCACGCGTATTTTTCATCGGCCGTAGGCAGTTTGTTTAAAACTAAATTTTCTTGGTTGTATGCCGCTTTTATTGTCTGGGCATCTGCCTCGTATTTTTATGCCATAAACCCTACAGAAGTGTTGGTGAATTTGGCTAGAGTGGTGGGTACTTCAATCGCTTTTGTGAATGTGTTTGTATTACTACAGAAAATCCCCAATAAATTCAGGCTCATAGCCATGGTGGCTACCGGAGCTTTATTGGTAGAAATGTATCTGGTCTTAGATCCTTTGTTGGGCTTGTTAAAACAGGGCGCCAACGCCTCTAGATCTTCATTGTTGAAAGGGACTACTGGAAATATCAATATTGCCGCTTTGTCCCTAGTGATTAAGATGCCTTTTGCGCTCTATCTGATGAATTTAGCACAGAAAACATGGCAGCGAATGGCCTATGGAGTGCTTATTACCTTAACCATTTTTTGTTTGGTACTCATTGCCTCTAGGGCCTCTTATGTGGCTTTGGTACTGAGTTTACTGCTGTATGTGACCTTTTGTCTATACAACTATTTTAAGTCGGGTAAGCCCAAGCGTTTGCTTATTCCTATTTTATATTTTGTGGTGCCTTTTGTGGTGGCTGTAGGGATTAGTGAGCTCAGTACTATTGGTAAAAACAACACTACTTTCTTTGAACGTTCTGCGACCATTGTGCAGGCTACTACCGATGGATCTATTGCCGGAAGGCTCCGTTTTTATATGGTAGGAGTGGAGCATATTTTAAATAATCCGGTGGTGGGTTCAGGTTTGGGAAATTGGAAGCTCGTGTCTATTTTATACGACAAAGAATTTATCAATGGCTATGTGGTGCCCTATCATATGCACAACGATTTTATTCAAATAGGAACGGAACTTGGGATTCCAGGCTTCTTAATGTATCTCGGACTTTTTGGGCTACTCATTGCTTATATCGTTTATATAGCCAAGTCTAAATTGCCAGAGAACACCAAGTTCTTCGTGGCTTTTTTGGCCATGTCCCTCAGCACTTATATGGTAGATGGTGCCTTAAACTTTCCTATTGCCAGGCCTATTATGCAAATGGTGTGGCTGCTAGTGATGGCTTTAATAGTCTTGTTGTTTTTAGATGCCAAGGCCTTTAACAATGACCACAAACCCACCCCCATGAAAAACGCCTATTGGGTGTCTGTAGTGTGTTTGGTTCTATTGGCTCCGCTTACCTACATTGCTTACCAGACCAACGAATCCCTAAAAGGGCAGCAGGTGCTTTTGGGGGAATACAATGCCGGGAAGTTTACCTATCCTTTAAACAAAATTGATCAAGTAGTACCAGGCATTCCAAATATCTCAGTGACCACCTTGCCCATTGCCTCTATGAAGGCTAGGTATTATATGGAAAATGGTCAGGACGACAAAGCTTTAGAAATGCTCCGAGCAGGGATAACTGCCAATCCCTATTTAGGCTTTAGTGAAACACTGATGAGCCAGATTTTCACTAAGAAAAATCAGCGAGATTCAGCTACTTATTACGCCAAGGATGCCTATGAGCACTTGCCTATTCCACCGCATTTTGCGAACTATTTGAATTTGCTAATTCAAGAGGGCAACACCGCAGAAATAGACCGTATTTTTGTAAAGGATTCTGTGAAGCACGACCCTATGGTTTGGAAGAACTACATGATCGCGAGCAATGCTTTAAAACCTACAGGAGACACTGCTGCTGTAGCAGTTGCTAATAGAGCCATTGCGCTGTTTCCGGCAGACAAGGACTTTTTAGTGCTTAAGAAAATAGCTGTTTTAGGGAAGGAAACGGTAGACCGTGCCTTTGCCATCTCTCAAGAAGGATCTGCTCTTTTTCAGCAGCAAGACTTTATGAATGCCGCGCAGAAGTTGTCTGAGGCTGCTGCTTTAGACCCTTTAGAGTTCTCTTATTTTGAGAATACCGGAGCTGCTTACTTTTCTGCAGGTTTATACGAGCTATCGCTTTCTTATTTTGACAAAGTGATCCAAGAACTCAACCCTAAATCTGGAAAATCTGAATATATTAAAGGCCTGGCCCTGATTAATTTAGGAAGGAATGAAGCAGCTTGCGAACTCTTTAAAGCCGCTAAAAAATACAGATACGCAGCAGTAGATCAGGCCTTACAAACGCATTGTAACTAATTGGGCTATTTGATTGTTTGTATACGGACAAACGCCCTTGGCTGTTTTTAATTTACATGGCCTTAATCACATAGGTAACCACCCCCCACACCAATAAGGTATTGTCTTCTGTGACTGCAATGGGCTTATATTTCTTGTTTTCTGGCATGAGGTAAAGCACCCCTTCCGTAATTTTAAGTCTTTTTACGGTGAATTCACCGTCTATAAAACAGACGGCTATTTTCCCGTCTTTAGGTTCTAAGCTCCTGTCTATCACCAATAAATCTCCATGGTCTAATCCGGCCCCAGTCATGGATTCTCCGCTGACGCGTGCGTAAAAGGTGGCCTCTTTGTTGCGCACCAAATTCTCGTCTAGGCTAATGCGAATCTCTTTGAAATCGTCTGCAGGAGAAGGGAAACCAGCAGAGATACCTCCTTCAATAATCGGTTGCTTTTGCCCGCCCTCTGTCAGGGGCGTGTAAAAGCTTAAGCTGGGTGTTTCTTTTGTTTTTACGAGTCTCATGAGTTTACGGTAATAATCTCAGACAGGGAAGTGGTATAGCGCTTGCTGAGGTGTTCTTGTTTCATTTTCCAGGTACGCTGCAGGTCTTGATTGCCTACTTTTAAAGCATTCCCGTAGCGTTTGTTCATTTTGTCCATCACGGCCATTAGGGCGTCGTGTTTGGGTTGCTCTCTTTGAAAGAGGTCCAATTGTTTTCCGTTTACAGGCACCAAACCACTAATCATAACCCCTGCTTTTTTATAGGCCACTCCAGGCTCGTATAAAGCCCTGAGCCCCTTAATGGCTACCTGTCCTAGTGTAATGCTAGAGTCTGTAGGGTAGGCTAGGGGAATGGCCAAGTGTTTTCTGATTCTAGGAACCTTTGGATCAAAGGGATTGTTACGCAGAAAAACCATCAGTATGTTGGCGGCACTTTTCTGGGCGCGTGCCTTTTGAGCACAGTGGTTGGCAAAAGTGGCAATGCGCTCTTCCAATTCGGGAAGGCTACTAATGGTTCCTTCAAAACTCCTGGTGGTGGCAATGCCTTTTTTGCTTTTCTGCCCTTCTTCTAGTCCTAAGGTAGGAATGCCTTTGAGGTCCTGCTGTAAGCGCAAACCCACTACAGCCATTTGCTTGCGTACCCAATCTTCTGGCAGTCTGGTAAAATCGTAAGCTGTTTTTATTTGTACTGCTTCTAAGCGTCTGGCATGCTGGCGCCCAATGCCCCAAACGTCTGCTATTTGGGTCCATTTTAGTGCTTTTGTAATGCTTTCTGCCGTATCTATGACGTGTACGCCACCGGTACGATCTTTGAATTTTTTGGCAATTTTGTTGGCTACTTTAGCCAGTGCTTTGGTGGGGGCTATTCCAATACTCACCGGAATACCGGTCCATTTCTCTACCCTTTGCTGCATTTCTTTGCCATAGCTGGCTAGATCTACATAATCAAAGCCTTTGAGCAGTAAGAAGGCCTCGTCTATGCTGTAGATTTCTATTTCGGGGGTGAATTGAGAAAGGACTTGCATGACCCTCGCGCTCATGTCTCCATAGAGCGGATAGTTAGAAGAAAATACCTCTATGCCATTTGCCTTGCAAAAGGCTTCGTATTTAAATGCTGGGGCGCCCATAGGAAGGCCAAGGGCCTTGGCTTCATTGCTGCGCGCAATGAAGCAGCCGTCATTGTTAGACAATACGGCTATGGGCTTTCCCTCCAGAGCAGGGTTAAAAACCCGCTCGCAGGAAGCGTAAAAATTATTACAATCTACTAAGGCAAACACGACATAAAATTAATTCGTTTGCCTCAATTTTCAGCAGTCACTTTAAAGAAGTTATGAAGAAAATTTAACCCCTCTCAAAATAGCCCAAAACGGCATGCAACACAAAGGACCGGTGTTTAAGAAGAAAATGCAGGGTGTCCTGTAATGTCTGCTCCGGTGATCAGTAAGTGAATGTCGTGGGTGCCTTCATAAGTAATCACAGATTCTAAATTCATCATATGCCTCATAATAGAATACTCTCCCGTAATACCCATACCACCCAATACTTGTCGGGCTTCTCTGGCTATTTTAATGGCCATGTCTACATTGTTTCTCTTGGCCATGGAAATTTGGGCAGTAGTGGCTTTTCCTTGATTTTTGAGTTGTCCCAAACGGAAAGCCAAGAGCTGTGCCTTGGTAATTTCAGTGAGCATTTCTGCTAATTTTTTCTGTTGTAATTGGGTGGCGGCAATGGGTTTTCCAAATTGAATACGCTCCTTGGCATACCTCAATGCGGTGTCGTAGCAGTCCATAGCTGCTCCAATGGCGCCCCAGGCAATGCCGTAGCGGGCAGAGTCTAAACAGCCCAGCGGTGCCCCCAATCCGTCTTTTTCAGGGAGTATATTTTCTTTGGGAATTTTCACATCGCTAAAGATAAGCTCGCCGGTGGCCGACGCCCTTAAGCTCCACTTATTATGCGTCTCTGGTGTAGAAAAGCCCTCCATACCGCGTTCTACAATCACGCCTTTAATTCTTCCGGCTTCATTTTTAGCCCACACCACAGCAATATCTGCAAAAGGCGCGTTAGAGATCCACATTTTAGCCCCGTTTAAAAGGTAGTGGTCTCCCATATCTTTGATGTTGGTGGTCATGCCGCTCGGATTAGACCCATGGTCTGGTTCTGTGAGACCAAAGCAACCCATCATTTCTCCAGCGGCTAATTTTGGGAGGTATTTTTGGCGTTGTGCCTCATTTCCGTAAGCAAAAATAGGGTACATAACCAATGAAGATTGCACAGAGGCGGTAGAGCGCACGCCAGAGTCGCCCCTTTCAATTTCTTGCATGATCAGGCCATAGCTAATTTGATCCAAACCTGCACCACCGTAATTTTCAGGAATATAGGGCCCAAAGGCACCAATTTCTGCCAATCCTTTGATGATTTCTGTGGGAAAAGTAGCTTCTTGGGCGTGCTTTTCAATGATGGGACTCACAGCTCTTTTGACCCATGCTCTAGCGGCATCTCTTACCAAGAGGTGCTCTGGGCTCAGTAAATCGTCTAAGGCGTAGTAGTCTGGGGCTTCAAATAAGTCTGGTTTCATAGCTAATTTTTTGGGTGGCTTTTTTTTACAAAACAAGCCGATGCTTTCTAGCTTCTAAATTAACTAAAGAAATATAACATTACAATAAAGTAATGTTACATTTTTAAATAAAAATCTTTGACCAGTTCGGTATAGTCTTCCGTGTATTGGTGTCTGCTGGTTTCAATGGTGAGCTCACGGTGGAGGCAGCGGGTTTTTTCAAATCCAAAAGCCATATAAGATCGCTTAAACGGGGCGTTCTCATGCCCTCTCACCTGCATGATTTCACGAGGAAAAAGCCCTGCTTTGGCGGCAAGCGCTATAAAATCTTGCTCCTCTTTAAAAGGGAGCACCACCGCAAAGACGCCTTTTGGGCTCAATAATGTGGCGGCCGCTTGCACCAAGAGCGGGAAAGGCAGCGTGCTGCTTTCTCTCGCTGCCGCCCTCGCTTCATTGTCCAAATTATTTTCAGTGTAAAAAGGAGGGTTGCTCACCATAAGGTCGTAAGACAGATCGTCTGCCTCCTCTAAAAGTTCTTCCAAGTGGGCGTGATAGCAAAAGAGTCGGTCTGCCCATGGGGTATTTTCAAAATTGGCCACGCATTGCTCATAGGCCTCTGGAATGAGTTCTAACCCATCTATGGTTTCTGCCGAGCTTCTTTGCGCCAGCATAAGCGCTACCACCCCAGTTCCAGCACCTATGTCTAAAATACTGTTAGTGTCATGAGAAATAGGCGCCCAGGCCCCTAGCAAGACCCCATCGGTACCAATTTTCATGGCACACTGGTCTTGATCTACACGGAATTCTTTAAAAACAAAAGGCTTAGACATGTGGGATGTGCAATTTTATTAAAGGACATTAATCCTCACCTAAATACAAAGCGACTAATCCGTCTGGAGTGGTTACCTCTATGGTCTTGTTTTCCCGATCTACCTTAGTGATAATCTGGTCTGTAATGGGAATAAGCAATTCTTTGTCTCCTTTTTTGGCAATGAATA
>JAQWTF010000054.1:0-11982 GCA_029242825.1 Flavobacteriaceae bacterium
GCAGGACCTCATTTTGATCCAGCCAATCCAGACCAACAAACCCAGATGAAATGGCCTTGGGAGTCTCCTAGACGGGGGGCAAATACCCAAAGAACTTTTGGAGATTTTGACGCCTTATACGGCGGATGGGACATACCCGGAGAACCCTATACTAGAAAAGACGGTACCAAGTTTGACTGGTTTAGGGCGCGAATGCTCGGTGGTAGAACCAACCACTGGGGCCGTATATCGCTCCGTTTTTCAGCGCGTGATTTTAAGCACAAAGATGTAGATGGCTTAGGCGATAATTGGCCTATTGGCTATGAAGACGTAAAGCCATATTACGACAAGGTAGACAAACTTATTGGTCTTTTTGGTTCTAAAGAAAACCTGCCCAATGAACCTGATGGGTTTTTCTTGCCGCCACCAAAACCAAGGTTGCATGAGCTTTTTTATATCAAAGGCGCTAGAAAATCTAATATTCCAGTGATTCCTTCTAGGATGTCTATGCTCACTAAGAAAATTAATCCTGAACGCGGGGTTTGTTTTTACTGTGGCCAGTGCAACAGGTCTTGTTCTGCTTATGCAGATTTTTCAGCGGGAAGTTGTCTTATTTTTCCAGCGCAAAATAATGGGGGTCAGATAGACTTGTACAACAATGCCATGGTAAGAGAAGTACTGACCAACTCAGAGGGAAAGGCTACAGGAGTGTCTTATATTAACAAATCAGATAGAAAAGAATACACCTTAAGGGCTAAGGTGGTTGTATTGGCAGCTTCTGCTTGTAGCTCAGCTAGAATACTATTAAACTCTAAATCTCCCCAGCATCCTAATGGTTTGGGAAATAGTGGGAACACTGTAGGGAAGTACCTCCATGATTCCACTGGAAGCAGTAGGGCTGCTTTTGTACCAGATTTAGTGAACAGGAAAATGTATAATGAAGACGGGGTAGGAGGAATGCATGTGTATACGCCATGGTGGTTAGACAATAAAAAATTAGATTTCCCAAGAGGCTACCATATAGAAGTTTGGGGCGGTATGGGAATGCCAAACTACGGTTTTGGTTTTAACGCCAACGAATACAATAAGTTTTTTGGACTCAAGGTAGGAGGCTATGGAAATAGCCTTCGCTCAGATGTAAAGAAATACTACGGCTCTGTAGTTGGTTTTGGAGGAAGAGGAGAGTCTATTGCTATGGAAGACAACTATTGTGAAATAGATCCTTCTGTGGTAGATGAGTTTGGAATTCCAGTACTTCGTTTCCATTATAATTGGACAGATTTTGAACGCAAACAGGCCAAGCATATGCACGAGACCTTTGACGAGCTCATTCACAATATGGGTGGCGAGGCGCTTTCTGCTGCACCTGGTGCAGAAAGGGAGTATGGCTTAGAAGCTCCAGGTAGAATTATTCATGAGGTGGGTACCACTAGAATGGGAAATGACCCAAAAACATCTGTGGTGAATCAATTCCAGCAATTACACGACGCAGACAACGTATTTATTGTAGACGCAGGACCTTTCGTTTCTCAGGCCGACAAAAACCCTACATGGACCATCCTGGCACTGTCTTGGAGAACCTGTGATTATATTGTAGAACAGCTTAAAATGCAAAATATTTAAGAAATGGATAGAAGAGAAAGTATAAAGTCCCTTTTTATTGGTGCAGCAGCTGGAGGTTTGGCCTTAGCTTCATGTCAGCCAGAAATTAGTTCAGAAGCTCAAGAAGCTATGGCTAATGGGGCAACCAATTATGGAAGAACTCCAGAAGAAGACGCTCAAATAGCTTCCTTACATGCCCAAAAATTTTTTAGTGTTCATGAATTGGAAAGTTTAGCGACGCTAACGGCACTTATTTTACCTGAAAATCAAGATTTTCCCAGTGCTGCCTCTGTGGGCGTTCCAGATTTTATAGAGTTTATGGCTAAAGATTACCCAGCCTTTCAGACCCCTATTAGGGGAGGCCTCATGTGGCTTGATCATACGAGCAATAGGCGTTTTGGACTGGAGTTTAAAAAACTTGAACAGGGACAACAGCATGAGATATTAGAAGAAATTGCGTATCCAGATCTAGCTGTTTCTGAAGGGGAACGTCCGTTAGAAGTACGTTTCTTCTCACTGATGAGAAACCTTACCCTAACAGGGTATTACACTACAGAAACTGGCATTAAAGATTTAGGTTACCAGGGGAATATGCCTAATGTTTGGGATGGTGTACCTCAGGAGGTATTGGACCAACACGGTGTAGCTTATGAAGCGGAATGGTTGGCAAAATGTATTGATCAGAAAACCAGGGGAAATATAGCCTCATGGGACGAACAGGGCAATCTCTTGACTTAAATTTTCTCGCATACTATCACAATAGGTTTTTCTTCAAGATCTGTTGTAAAAAATAAGTATACACTACCTCCGTCGCGGAGGTGGTGTTTTTTTCTTAAAGCCGCCACGGTCATTTTAAAATTTCGTGTACTCACATTGGCCTTAGTTTTGTCAAAAGACCTCATCGTTTTCTTGTGGTAGGCAAAAGAGTCCACAATCTTAAAGCTGCGACCGGGAAAGGGGAGGCTGTTGTGCCCGGTGTATAAGTGACTGTTTGGGTGGAGTTTAAATACTCCCAATTGGCTAGAAACACTTTTAAAAGCGCCTAATTTTAATACAGCTGCATGTGGTTCAAATAAATACTCCTGTGGCAGGCTAAAGCTTGCTTTGCTTTGCGTTTCTTCAGGAATACTGCTATTAAATGATTCTAACACCCCATTTTCATTGAGCATGGCAGCTTTAAGCGCTACAGGCCCTTGATAGTTCTTTTCAAGCAGCCATAACAATTCTTTTACTTCTTTGTTTACGGCAACAGCGTGAACCTCTTTAACACAGTTCAATTCCCTTAAACCAGCGCTAATGTCAAGAAGCGGGGCTGTTTTGACTAATATTTTATGGGTTTTTTCCCAAAGTATGGGCAGAACAGCTGGCATAGAAGGACTACAATCCTCAAGCATAAAAACTTTCCCCTTTTGATCACTTCTTCTGGAGGGGTCTACATAAATCCAATCGAGGCTTTCGTTTAAATTACGGATAAAGTCAATACCATCTAGGCACATAGAACGAATGTTCTGGACTCCTAAAACATTAAAATTAAAGGCCGCTATTTCTGCCAATTCAGTATTGATTTCTAGGTGATAAACTTGGGCTATATTTTTTGCAAAATAAAAGCTATCTATACCGGTGCCTCCACTGACATCTGCCAGAGATTCCCCACTGACTAAGCCCGCTTTGTAGCCGGCTGTAACTTCAGAAGAAGTCTGTTCTATTTGAAGGGGTAGGGGGTAAAAAATACCCTGAGTATTAAACCAAGTGGGTAGCTTATAAACACATTTTTTAGCTGCTTCTATCTGTTGAATAATCTCTGAGTTGTCTACGCCATTAAAAAGAGGTTTCGAGAGGGCTACTGACAAGGTGTCAGTAGTTAAATTATTTTTTATAAAATCTTGAATACCAGTATTTAATATATTTTTATTCAAAGTAAAGCTATAAGTTTTTAGTCCAAGATTTTATGTGACTATTTTCTGCAAAAAACACCTTTAAGACTACCTTTATTGCCGTGTATAAAGGGATGGCTACGACCATTCCTGTAACCCCCCAAAGCAGTCCACCGCATAAAATAATCAAGAATATTTCCAATGGGTGAGACTTTACACTTTTAGAAAAAATAAGGGGTTGAGATAGAAAATTATCTACCAGTTGACCCACAATAAATCCAATCATTACATAGGTGGTTTTTGGCAATATTACCTCATTAAATGAAGCACCTAATTGACTGCTCATGGTTAAAAAAAGCATCAGTATTCCACCTACTATTGGACCCACATAAGGGATGAGATTTAGCAGGGCACAAAGGAAGGCAATGACCATGGCATTGGGCACAGAAAGAATACCCAAAACGAGGCTGTAAATCACAAATAAAATGAGAATTTGAAATAATAGCCCTAAAAAGTATCTAGACAATAAGTCTTTGATTTTAGCAAATGCCTCTTTAGTTTTAAGGTTTTCTTTTGAGGGTACCCACATCAGAATACCCCTTTCGAATAATTCACTGTCTTTGAGGAAAAAGAAGGAAATAAAGGCTACAGAAAATAAGCCTGCGCCAAAATTACCCACAAGACCGAAAACAGCATTAAAAAATGCTGGAAGTTGTTCCAAAGATAGGGTAGTGAGTAAGCTGCTGTCTTGAAACTGTGACAATAGTGAATTGTTTTCGAGGCCTAAATAGGCCGAGATTTCTGCATATAGGTCAGTGATGCTACTTTTGAGACCTTTAATATTTAATAGACTCAAATTTTCTCCTTGTTGCACGAGCAGAGGAACTACTAAGGCTATAAGCATAGATAGAATACTCAATAAAATAATCATGGTGCTTATGGCAGCTACAGTTCTGCTGAATCTGAGTTTGTTTTTTAGAAAAAGCGCCATAGGCCTTCCTACAAGCGATACAATAGCTGCTATGAGAATATAGACTAAAACTGTCGCAATGGCATTGAGAAAATACAAGGCAGCCACAATAGCGACCACAATAGCCAGGGCTCTTAAAATCCCAGAAGAAATGATTTTTGCATTCATTCACTTTCATTTTGTGCTGCCACTGAGGCACATGCGTAAATAGCAGCTGTTTCTGTTCTGAGCCTGGTGTTTCCAAAACTCACTGGTTTACACCCTTTTTCTATGGCTTTTTTAATTTCTGCTGTAGAGAAATCTCCCTCAGGACCAATAAAAATAGAGAGTTTTTTACGGTTTAAATCTAAGGAATTTAAAGCTGTTTTTGGGCTGTCTGCTTCGCAGTGCGCAAAAAGCTTTTCTCCAGTAATATCCTGCTCTAAACATTTTTTTAGAGAAATAGCTGGGTGTAGTACAGGCAAATAGGCCTGAAGCGACTGCTTCATAGCGCTTAAAAGCACTTTTTCGTATCGCTCCGCTTTAATCACTTTCCGCTCCGATTGATCACATAGAATTGGAGTAACACTAGAAAGCCCTATTTCAGTAGCCTTTTCTAAAAACCATTCGTAGCGATCATTCATCTTAGTGGGCGCAACATATAGGTCTAAGGTGTAAGACTTTGGCTTTTGTTCTTTAATCTCAACTAAAGACAGCTGCACGGTTTTACCTGATGTGTCTTGAATTATGCCCTGAGCCATAAGCCCTTTACCGTTAGTAAGGTGAATAAGGTCTCCAGTTTTTTTTCTAAGCACTTTAGTCGCGTGTTTGCTCTCCTCTTGAGAAAGCGCTACGCTTTTGTCATCTGCTGTAAAGGAGGGGGCGTAAAATAAATTCATAGTCTTTTATTCAATGATATATCGCGCCTTAGCGGCCACTTTTTGGTGGGTAAAATCTTGATTGAGGTATTTTAAATACCCCACAATACCAATCATGGCAGCATTGTCTGTGCAGTATTCAAATTTTGGAATATGAGTGGTCCAGCCGTGTTTTTTAGCTGCATTTGTAAGAGCTGTTCTAATCCCGCTGTTCGCAGAAACACCTCCGCCAATGGCTATTTCTCTAACCCCAGTTTGGGTCACGGCTTTTTTTACTTTCCTCATGAGTATCTCCACAATGGTGTGCTGAATAGAAGCGCAAATGTCGGCTTTGTGCGTCGCAATGAAATCTGGGTTTTTAGCCGTTTCTTTCTCTATAAAATAGAGTATGCTGGTTTTGAGGCCACTAAAGCTAAAATTTAAATCTGCCACCTTTGGAATAGGGAATTCAAACGCTAAGGGATTTCCATCCCCAGCAAATTTGTCAATCAAAGGTCCTCCAGGGTAAGGGAAGCCCAATATTTTGGCAGATTTGTCAAAGGCCTCCCCAACGGCATCGTCCAGAGTTTCCCCTAAAACTTCCATGTCAAAATAATCTTTCACCAATATAATTTGTGTGTGACCACCGCTAATAGTCAAAGCCAAAAAGGGAAACTTCGGGACCGCTTTTTCAGCTTCTTCAGGACTTTTAATAAAATGTGCTAAAACATGTCCTTGCATATGATTCACCTCTATCAGTGGAATATCCAGCCCCATAGAAAGCGATTTTGCAAATGAAGTGCCTACCAATAAAGATCCCATTAAGCCTGGTCCCCTTGTAAATGCTATGGCATCTAAGTCAGATTTGTCAATACCTGCTTGTTTGAGTGCCTGATCTACTACTGGCACTATGTTTTGCTGGTGTGCTCTTGAGGCCAATTCAGGCACCACACCACCGTATGCTTCGTGTATTTTTTGGGTAGCCACTACATTGCTCAGCCTTTTATCTCCATGGAGTACTGCTGCAGAGGTGTCGTCGCAGGAAGATTCTATCGCTAAAATGTGAATTGAGGTATTTTCCATTTATCTTTGGAATCATAATTGATATCTCACAAAGGTAAAACATATAGCGCTATCAAAAAATACAGAAAAATAGGAATTCAAATAGCCTTGGGGGTACTCTTGTTTTTAAGCTTGGGCACCCTGTTGCTCTCCAGTGCAAGCTTTCAAACCTATTTGGCCCGTAAGCTGACCGACTCACTTGCGGAAAAATACGGCATAAATCTTTCTGTAAAAGGCGTAGAGGGCTCCTTGTTTAGCTTTAAATTTGGCTTGAATGATGTGTTTGCTGAGGATTATCAGAAGGATACCTTGTTTTACGCAAAGCAAATAAAAGCCCCTATTTTAGATTTAAATGCGCTTGTTAAAGGCCGCTTTAGTTTGGGTAAGGTTCAGATAGACCAACTCACTTATAAAATCACCACCTACCCCGATTCTAAACAAAGCAATTGGGCTATTTTTTTAGAAAAATTAAATGCTAAAAATGCAGATAGTAAGTCTGCTCCACCTTTTGAATTAGAGGCCAAACAAGTCCAGGTTGCCAATGCCCGTTTTGTGCTCACAAATTTTAATAAAGTACAACCCTCGCTTTTCACAGCCAACAACATACAGATTAACAGCACGGAATTTAACATTCATGGCCCTAATGTAAATGCGGCTATAAAACAGTTGTCCTTTAACAGTTCTGACGGAATAGTCGTATCAGATTTAAGCACTCAATTTAGTTATGGGCTCCGTCAAATGCGTTTTGAATCACTGGCTTTAAAAACCCCTAATTCCATTCTTTTGGGGCAACTAAATTTAGATTACGAAAGGGAGGATTTTGGAGATTTTAATAACAAAGTATTATTTCATGGACAGTTTAAAGACAGCCAGATAGGTACCGCAGACCTAAATTTACTTTACCCAGAGTTCGACGAAACCTCCGTATTTAATTTTTCAGCCGCTATAGACGGCACTTTAAATAAGCTCACTGCATCTAATTTATTTTTGACCAACGAGAATACGGCTTTAAGAGGAGATTTTGAATTTAACAGTCTTTTTGATCCGTCTACCCCTTTCTTTTTAAACGCCAAAATTAAAGGGTTTGAAAGCCAATACGGTTCCTTAAAGCGATTAATGCCAAGGGTTTTGGGTAACAAGCTGCCTATTTCTATGAGTCGTTTGGGCACCTTTACCTTGAGGGGAACTGCAGGGATTGGCATAGACCAGGTTACCACTCAAATTAACGCTAGTACCCGTTTGGGTAATTTTTATGCGGCATTAGATCTCTCCAATATCACCAATATAAATCAAGGGGTATATGAAGGTTTTTTATCTCTCATAGATTTTGATCTGGGCGCATACACCCAAATAGACGCACTTGGCCTAGTGAGTATGGATGCCAATATAAAAGGGTCTGGTTTTTTGCTCAATAATTTAAATACCAATTTAGAGGGTCTGGTGTACCATATGAGCCTTCAAGGCTACAATTATATAGACGCTAGTGTGTCTGGATTATTTAAAGATGAACGCTTTGAAGGCTCCCTTGGAGTAGAAGACCCCAATTGTAAGTTTTCATTTAGTGGCTTGGCAGATTTTTCAAAAGCCAATAGGGCATTTAATTTTAATGCCTCAGTGGGTTATGCAGATTTGCACAAGATGAATTTGGTCAAGGACTCAACAGCGCTATTTAAAGGAGATTTGAACATTGACCTAAAAGGAACCGACATAGACAATGTATTGGGGGTGTTGTCCTTTAAAAATACCCAGTACAAGAATGCTAAAAACACTTACTTTTTTGAGGATTTTAATATTGCAGCAGATAGCTTGGTAGATGGGTTTAGGACTATCTCCATCAATTCAAAAGACATTATATCTGGCGCCATTCGTGGGCGTTATAAATTAGTTGAGTTTGGAAAGCTCCTCCAAAACGCTATGGGGAGTATTTACACCAATTACAAGCCCTTTGAGGTGACCAAAGGCCAAGAAATGACCTTTGAATTTGATATTTACAACACTTTGGTAGAGATCTTTTTTCCAGAGGTGCAATTTGGATCTAATACATTTATTCGTGGGGCCCTTCAGGCCGATGCCGGTATTTTTAAACTCGATTTTAAATCTCCTAAATTTTCATTGTACAATAACCTTTTAGATAGTGTGGTACTAAAAGTAGACACTAAAAACCCTTTGTTTAACACCTTTTTGGCCCTTAAAAGTGCCAAGACCCCTTATTACGAGATTGAAGATCTAAGACTCATTAATAATACCCTACAAGACACCTTGTTTTTTAGGACGGAATTTAAGGGCGGAAAGGATCATTCAGATCGTTTTGGGTTGAACTTTTACCACACATTTAACGATACAAAACAATCTGTTATAGGATTGAAAAAATCTAGTTTGACTTTTAAGGGTGCAGACTGGTATATTAACGAGTCTGGAAACAAGGACAATAAAGTAGTCTTTAATAAAAATTTGGACAGTGTTTTTGTCTCTTCTTTGGTCATGAGTTCTCCAGAACAAGAAAAAGTTGTTTTGAATGGTCAATTGTCAGACAGTACCTATAAAGATATTAGGTTGTCCTTTTCTAAAGTAGCCCTAAGAAAAATATTCCCTAGGGTAGACAGCCTTGATCTAGATGGTAGGGTAAATGGAGAGCTCAATATTTTGCAAAAAGACAATGTTTACTTTCCAAATTCTAACTTAGACATTGCAGACTTCGAAATTAATCAAACCGTATTAGGAAATCTAGACTTGGACTTACTGGGAAATGGAGATCTTACAGATTTTATCATTAACGCTAAGTTATTAAGGGATAAAGAGGAAAAATTACGCCTTTTGGGGAATGTTTTTAAATCAGATAGCAGTGACTATCAAACTAAATTATTAGCCAGTTTTAATGCTTTTCCTTTAGACCCTTTTAGTCCATTGGGAAAAGGTGTGATCGGTGACATTAGGGGAGGACTTTGGGGTAATGCAGAGATAACTGGGCCTTTAACTAATCCTGATTTTACAGGAACACTAACCTTAAACAAGGCGGGAATAAGTGTCCCTTATCTGGGTGTGAATTATGATTTTTCTCCCAACGCTAAGATTGGTCTATACAAGCAAGTGTTCGATTTTAAAGACATCACACTGATTGATAAAGCGCACAACACTCAGGCTAATTTATCAGGTACTATAGACCACCGATCTTTTGACGATTGGAAATTAGACCTCAATATAGACGCCTCTTCAGAGCGTTTCCTAATTTTAGATACGGATTACGATCCAGAAGCCCTGTATTACGGCAGTGGGTTTTTAAACGGTAATGGGCGTATTTATGGCCCTACTAAAGCATTGAATATAGATGTTTCAGGCGCTACAGCATTGGGAACATCACTAAAAATACCCTTGCAAGATATTGTTAATGTTGGAGACTACACTTTTATAGATTTTATAGAAAAGACGGCTTTAGATATTGAAGTTGCTGAGGAAGAATTGACAGATTATAGGGGTTTAGAGCTTAGTTTTGATTTATCCGTAACCCCAGAAGCGGAGGTGGAGATAGTGGTGGATCAAAAATCAGGATCTTCTCTGAAAGGTACTGGAGGAGGTATTTTACTTATGGAAATTAATACCAATGGGAAATTTAAAATGTTTGGAGATTTTGTAGTGGCTACCGGATCTTACAATTATAAATTTGGCGGTTTTATAGATAAAACCTTTAAAGTAAACCCAGGAGGAAGTATTATTTGGGATGGAGATCCTATGGGCGCCCAACTCAATATGGAGGCCTCTTATGGTTTGTTCGCTAATCCGGCACCGCTTTTAGAGAGTAGTGGTTATACCAATAGGATTCCAACTGAGGTATTGGTTCGCTTGAACGGTGCATTAGAAAACCCCAACATAGATTTTGACATTGCTTTCCCAGGAACCAATTCTGTGGTAAAATCTGAATTGCAATACGCCTTACAAGATCCTACCGTTCAGGATAGAAATGCTTTTTTTCTTTTGGCACAAGGAACTTTCGTCAATGATGCCACAGGCATTAACCAGCAAGCTGTTACTGGAAACCTGCTGCAATCTGCTTCAGGATTATTGAGTAGTATACTAGAAGGAAGCAATGACAAACTCAACTTTGGATTGTCTTATGAGCAAGGTATGTTGGACAGGGTCTCAAATTTACAGACGGATTCGAGGATAGGGTTGAGTGTGAGTACTCAGATTAGTGATCGGGTGTTATTCAATGGGAGATTAGGGGTTCCAGTGGGCGGGGTAACGGAGAATGTGGTCGCTGGAGACGCTGAAATTCAAATTATACTGAATGATCAAGGTAGCCTTAGTGCTAAAATATTTAATAGAGAGAATGAAATTCAGCAATTCTTAGCAGATAGACAGGGCTATACCCAAGGGGTTGGTTTGTCTTATCAAGTAGATTTTAATTCATTTCAAGAGTTGTTGAGAAAGATTTTGAATAAAAAAGAAGGAGAGTAAAGTGTTTATATCACAATATTATAAGCTTTTTATTAACGAAAACGTTTGAATTTTTAGGTCGTATTAAATATTCTTTAAAATAGCGGTTTACATCCGTTTAAGTTTGTTAATTTTACTCTTTTAAGATATTATGAGTTCAGAAATTAAAAAAATTGGGGTATTTACTTCCGGAGGAGATTCTCCTGGAATGAACGCTGCTATTCGTTCTGTAGTGAGAACCTGCGCTTACATGAATATTGAATGTGTAGGAATTTACAGAGGTTACGAAGGAATGATAGAGGGTGATTTTAAACCCATGGACGCTAGGAGCGTCAATAATATTATTAATAAAGGAGGGACTATTTTAAAGTCTGCAAGATCTTTGGAATTTAGAACACCTGAGGGAAGGGCTAAGGCTTATGCAAATCTTAAAGAAGAGGGTATAGACGCTTTTGTGGTGATTGGAGGAGACGGGAGTTTTACCGGAGCCATGATCTTTAATCAAGAATATAACTTTCCTGTGATAGGAATCCCTGGAACAATAGACAACGATATTTACGGGACTACCTACACGGTTGGTTTTGACACTGCTTTGAATACAGTGGTAGAAGTAATAGATAAGATCAGGGATACCGCTAGTTCTCACAACAGACTTTTCTTTGTAGAAGTAATGGGAAGGGATGTAGGGCACATAGCCTTAAACGCAGGTGTAGGTGCAGGAGCAGAAGAGATCCTAATCCCAGAAGAAAACCTTGGATTAGATCGTTTGTTAGAGTCTTTAAAAAGATCCAAACAATCTGGAAAATCTTCAAGTATTGTCGTAGTTGCTGAGGGAGATAAAACAGGTAAAAATGTTTTTGAACTCAAAGAATACGTAGAGGAGCACATTCCTATTTACGACGTACGTGTGTCTGTGCTTGGTCACATGCAGCGCGGAGGTTCACCTTCCTGCTTTGACCGTGTACTAGCGAGTAGAATGGGTGTTAAGGCTGTAGAAGCACTTTTAGAAGGCAAGAGCAGTCTTATGGTAGGGATCCAAGACAATAAATTAACATTAACCCCTTTAATAAAAGCGATTAAAGGGCATACAAAAATAGATAAGGAACTCATTAGAGTGTCCGATATCATGTCAACATAATTATTAAAAAGAAGAAAAATGTCTGAATTAAAAATTGGAATTAACGGTTTTGGAAGAATTGGTAGAATGGTGTTTAGAGCTGCTGCCGGA
>JAQWTF010000057.1:0-19851 GCA_029242825.1 Flavobacteriaceae bacterium
ACCCCAATTTTTCCAATTCTCGAGGCACCAAAAGCCTCCCAGTTGGCAAATTTAGAGTTGGCTTTCATAGCCTCCCATTCCGGTCCATGCACCGGAAAACGAACTACTTCTTCTCCATTTAACATCACAAATCCTTCATTAGAACGGTGGTTAATATGAATGAGGTAGTGGTTCCACTCCCCTGCTTTATTGGCCTCTGCAGAGGGTGCAATCATGTCGTACAAAGCCCCTGCTTTATGCGTTCCTTCTCCTACAAAAGAATCTGGGTGACGTTCGTTGTCCAAAACCTGTATCTCTGGTCCAGAAATGTAAGGTTCAGACAAGGAAGGATCTTCTACCACACTCCAAAAAATACCAGAGTTTCCTCCCTCTGAAATTTTGGCCTCCAAGGACAACTCAAAACTCTCAAAGCGCTCGTCTGTTACCAGGTTTAAATTCTCTCCTTCTTTTCTATCTCTTGGGGTAAATACCATGGCACCGTCTTCAATGGTCCATGCATCTGGCACCTCCGTTCCGTTATAGGCGTGCCAGCCGGAGAAATCTTCTCCGTTAAACAGCGACGTCCACACGTATTGTACTTGCATTTCGGTTCCTAGTGAAGGTGTTTCTGGCTGCGCCGATGCCGCTTCCTTTGGGGTGTTTTTACAAGCCAATAATCCAATGGTCATGGCCACGAGGGTAATTTCTTTTTTCATCTTTTTCCTATTTAAATATGCGTTGTTTTTTACCTATGAGTACTTTGTTAAAGGCCTAAAATATGTTTCAATTGCGCAGGATCTGTCGCTGCCCCGGCAAAATCGTCAAAAGTTTTTTGGGTGGCTTCAATAATGTGGTCTGCAATGAATTTAGCGCCCTCTCTGGCGCCTTGCTCAGGAGATTTAATCACGCATTCCCATTCCATCACTGCCCAAACATCACAGCCGTATTGGGTGAGTTTAGAGAAAATAGTCTTAAAATCTATTTGCCCATCTCCTAGAGAACGGTAGCGGCCTGCGCGGTCCTGCCAGTCGTTGTATCCGCCAAAGGCGCCTTTCTTCCCAGTGGGGTTAAATTCAGAATCCTTTACATGGAAGGCCTTAATAAACTCGTGGTAGTGGTCTATATAAGTAATATAATCCAACTGCTGTAACACAAAATGGCTTGGATCATACAAGATATTCACCCTTTTATGGTTTCCGGTAGCGGCTAGAAATCGCTCGAAAGTGTCGCCGTCGTGCAGGTCTTCTCCGGGGTGTATCTCATAGCAAACATCGACCCCTTGGGCGTCAAAATGGTTCAAAATAGGCAACCATCTTTTGGCCAATTCTTCAAAGCCCATTTCTACCAGTCCTTTAGGACGCTGTGGCCAAGGGTGAATGGTATGCCAAAGCAAGGCGCCTGAAAAGGTAGCGTGGGCGTTTAGGCCCAAATGCTTGGAGGCTGTAGCTGCTTTTTTAACGGTGTCAATAGCCCATTCGGTACGGGCTTTTGGATTGCCGTGAACGGCCTTAGGCGCAAAGGCGTCAAACATACTGTCGTATGCTGGATTTACGGCCACCAACTGTCCCTGAAGGTGGGTAGAAAGTTCTGTGATCTCTAATCCGTAACTGTTAATTGTGCCCTTGAGGGTGTCACAATAATCTTTAGAGCTCGCGGCCAAATCCAAGTCTATGAGGAAAGACTCCCAGGTAGGAATCTGTATGCCTTTATACCCCAAATCTGCGGCCCATTGACAAATGCCTTCCAGGCTGTTAAAAGGAGGTTTACTATCTACAAATTGGGCCAAAAATACTGCTGGCCCTTTGATCGTTTTCATATGCTGCTACTTTTTTATTTTTTATTGGTCTAAAGAGACCCATACATTTCCTGCTTTATGAGAAGCTACAGCGCTTTCTATAAAATTGAGACCGCGCATTCCGTCTACTACCGTAGGATACTCTCCTGAGTCTGGGTGTTGATTTCTAATGGCTCTGGCCACCCCTAAATAAATATTAGCCATGGAGTCAAAGATACCCTCTGGGTGTCCTGGAGGAAGCTTGGTACCGCCCAAAGACAGTTCGCTGTTGTAGGCATGTCCCGGGGTGTAAATCTGAAGCGGTTCATTATCTGACAATACTTTTAATACATTGGGGCTTTCCTGTTCCCAACGCAGTCCTTTTTTGTCTCCATAAATGGCAATAGCCAATCCGTTTTCTTCTCCGGTGGCAATCTGACTGGCACGCAAAATACCTTTAACCCCATTCTCCATTTTTAAGAATATATTTCCATCAATGTCCATCTGGTTGTCTTCGTACAAATAATTCAAATCTGCAAGAAGCGAGGCAATTCTGAGACCGGTGGTGTATTCTACCATATTAAAGGCGTGGGTCCCAATGTCTCCCATACAACAAGAGATTCCCGCTTTGCTAGCGTCCAATCTCCAAGTGCTGCTGCGCTTTTCTTTGTCATGAATAATAGGATTAATCCAACCTTGGTAGTAGCGAATATCTATTTTTTGAATGTTCCCTAATGCACCGCTTTTAACCATCTCCCTCATTTGGCGCACCATGGGGTAGCCGGTGTAAGTATGTGTAAGTCCAAAAACCAGGCCTTTTTCTGCCTGAAGGGCACCGAGAATCTTAGCTTCCTCATAGGTGTTGGTCATAGGCTTTTCACAGATCACGTGAAAGCCGTTCTCCATGAGTTTTTTGGCCATGGGGAAATGTAGAAAATTGGGGGTTAGAATGGAACACACCTGAATACGCTCTGCTTCAGGAAGCTTTAATTCTTCTGCTATAAGGGTGTCAAAATCTTTGTAAATTCTATTGGTGGGTAACCCTATTTGTTTGGCAAAACCAATATTTTGTTCCCAGTCTGGGTTAAAAACACCCCCTACTATTTCATAATTGTCATTGATAAAAGAAGCCACTCTATGAAGTACTCCAATCAGTGAATCTCCGCCACCTCCTAAAATTCCTAATCTAATTTTTTGCATGCTATTTTGTACGGTTTAAAAAGGTTCTCCCTGTGTAAACAAAGGGGGGACCGTCTTATGATTTGTATTCTATTTTTTCATTTTTAAAGAACAGCGCGAAAAGCCCCATCACTACAAGGGCAAAGGCTGCTGGTAGTAGCCAAATGTTGGTCCAGTCATGGCTGCCGTCTGGTAGTAAATAGGCATCTGAAATTTGTCCAGCTACCCAAAAGCCCATGAGCATTCCCACACCATAAGTGGCTAAGGTAATGAGGCCTTGTGCAGCAGATTTGTATTTTTCTCCAGCCTTAGTGTCTGTATAAATCTGTCCAGACACAAAGAAAAAGTCGTAACAAATTCCGTGCAGGGCTATACCAACAATAAGCATAAAAGCCCCTTCCCCTGCGTTTCCGTAGGCGAATAAAATATAGCGCAGCGTCCAAGCCAACATTCCAGCCAAGATAGTTTTCTTAAAGCCAAATTTCTTAAAAAACAAAGGCAATAACAACATAAAGAGTACTTCAGAAGCCTGGCCTATGGTCATTTTCCCTGTGGGATTGGCCACCCCTATTTCTGATAGGAATGGGTTGGCGTTCTGGTAGTAGAAAGCCAATGGAATACAAATAAGGACAGAGGCAATAAAGAACATTAGAAAGTTTCTGTCGCCCAATAATTTAAGGGCATCTAATCCTAAAATAGATCCTAGAGACTGCTTTTCTCCATCTTGTGCTTGTGGCGGTGTTGCAGGAAGGGTGAAGCTAAATAAACCCAATACTGCAGAAGCAATGGCCACCATTAAGAAGGTGTTTTTAAGCATTCCAGCATTGGCATTTGCCTGAGCATCCCAGGCCAACCAGCTAATTAACAATCCTGCGACAATCCATCCGATGGTCCCAAAAACTCGGACCAGAGAAAATTCTTTTGCAGGATCTTTCATCTGCTTAAAGGAAATAGAATTCACCAAAGCCAAAGTGGGCATATAGGCAATCATATACCCCAATACATAAGGATAGAAAGCGGCAAAATCTGTCGCGCCATACATTTGGTACATTAAAAATGCGCCTATTAAATGTAAAACCCCTAGGATACGCTCCGCATTAAAGTACCTGTCTGCGATAAGCCCAATAATAAAAGGCGCAATAATCGCTCCCCAAGACTGCGTAGAGAAAGCCATCGCAGACTCTGCTCCTGTAGCGTTTAGGTTCTTGGCCAAAAAGGTCCCTAGGGTCACAAACCACCCGCCCCAGATAAAAAATTCCAGGAACATCATGGTGGAAAGCTGTATTTTAATAGTCGTTTTCATGTATATTTATTTAGTGAGATTTTGTGTTAAGCTTGATTAAGACGCATTTATTAGCGCTTCTTCGGGTTATAGTCGGCTTATTGACTGAAATTACTGTAGCGATGTTATTTAACTGAATTACTGTAGCGAAATAAGCAGGTCTCTGGTCGCTATAATGCCCGCCTCCTCTGAAAGGGCAGAACCTTCGTATTCCACACCCACAAAGCCATTGTAACCAGCGTCTTTTACGAGCTTCATGATTCTAGGGTAATCTGAGTGAATTTCTTGACCCTCTGGGCCAAAGTCGTGCGACTTGGCGCTTACGGCTTTGGCATAAGGCATCATTTCTTCAATCCCTTTGTAACGGTCGTACTCTTCTAAACAGGTGCGTCCGCTGGCACCCCACTCTGCAGTGATACAGAAGTTTCCAAAGTCTGGCAAAGTACCTGCATTGGTCATATTTACGGCTTCCATGACCTGAACCAATAGTCCTGCATTGGAAGAAAGTCCTCCGTGATTTTCCACAATCACATTGATATTTTTAGTGGCGGCATAAGTAGCTAATTTGCTTAAACCGTCTGTAGCGGCTGGTATCCATACCGCTGGATCATTAGATCCTGCTAGATTCACACGCACTGAATGGCATCCTAGGGCTGCAGCTGCGTCTACCCATTTGTAGTGATTTTCTACTGCTGCATCTCTTTCTGCAGCGTCTGTAGTGGCTAAATTGCCTTGACCATCTATCATGATCAATAGGTTTTGCAAACCGTATTTCTCACTTTCTGCTAAGGACTTGGCTACAAAATTGGCCATGGCCTCGGGACCGTAATTAGACGGCTGTAATTCTTTATTATAGAGTTGACTCACATACTCTAAGCCTTCAAATCCCCAAGCATGGGCTTTTTCTGCAAAAGCATAAGGATCTAAGCCCTCTTCATTGATCATCTTGTGAATAGACCATTGGGCCAAAGAAAGTTTAAAATTAGGGGCGCTTAAAGCCGCTGTTTCTTGAGAAGGGGCTTCTTTGGTGGTTTTTTCCTTGCAGGATAAGCTGCTCAAAGCAAAAACAACAGCCAAGGATAATGAAAAAGTGGAACGGATAGATAAGTTTTTAAAAATCATATAGTTGGATTTAATAATATAGTGTATTTTTAATGTAAATACCTGAAAACTACAACGTTTTCGTATGTAATAATCTGAAATTAATGCGAATAAATGTAAAAAATTAATTCTATATTTAGTCACATTTTTAACAAACAATCACCAATTATGAGCACCTTATCTAATAATGATTCCAATGAAATGTACGACGCGATTGTCGTAGGAACTGGAATAAGCGGTGGCTGGGCAGCCAAAGAATTGTGTGAAAATGGCCTTAAAACCCTTGTGTTAGAGCGCGGGCGTATGGTTACACACATTAAGGATTATCCAACGGCTAATTTAGACCCTTGGGATATGCCAAACAATGGAGACCGTACTCCAGAACAAAAATCGAGACAAGAAAAACAGGCTAGAACTGGCTATACTGTGCGTGCAGAAAGCAGCCACTGGTTTGTAGACGACGTTACACATCCATACAATGAAACCAAGCGTTTTGACTGGATGCGTGGCTACCACGTTGGGGGACGTTCTATTATGTGGGGCCGTCACTCTTACCGTTGGAGTGATCTAGACTTTGAAGCCAACGCCAAAGATGGTGTTGCAGTGGACTGGCCGGTGAGATATAATGATATTGCTCCATGGTATGACCGTGTAGAAGAATATATTGGTGTCAGTGGTGAAAACTTAGGACTTTCCCAATTACCTGATGGAAAATTTGAACCTATGATGCAGCTCAACTGTGTAGAACAACACTTTAGAGAACAGGTAGCAGAACAATTTGAAGGTAGGGTGGTGACTGCAGGACGTGTGGCCCATATTACCTCAGATAAGAAATACGACGGACGTAGTAAATGTCAATTTAGAAACCGCTGTATTAGAGGCTGTCCTTTCGGGGGCTACTTCTCCTCGGTATCTTCTACTTTGCCGGCTGCAGAGCGCACTGGTAATATGACCTTAAGAGCCAATTCCATTGTACACGAAGTAATTTACGACGCTGCTACAGGAAAAGCTTCTGGGGTTAAAGTGATCGATAGAGAAACCAAAGAAAGCATGGTGTTTAACGCCAAAATAGTGTTCTTATGTGCTTCTTCCATGGCGTCTTCTGCTATTTTAATGCAGTCTAAGTCTGAGCGTTTCCCCAACGGATTAGGAAATGATTCTGACCAATTGGGAAGAAACATTATGGACCACCAATTGGGTGTGGGTGCCAGCGGATCTTTTGACGGTTTTGAAGACAAATACTACAAAGGAAGAAAACCAAACGGGGTGTACATTCCAAGGTTTAGAAATCTAGACACCAATACTAAGAAAGACTACCTAAGAGGTTTTGGATACCAGGGAGGTGCTTCTAGAGGCAACTGGGAAGAAGCCATTGCGGAGCACGCCTTTGGAAAAGACCTCAAAGAGGCAGTCTTAAAACCAGGTGGATGGACTATGGGAATCATGGGCTTTGGAGAGGTATTGCCTTACGAAGAAAACCGCTTTACTTTAGATTACGACAATTTGGATGAGTGGGGCTTACCTACCTTGACTTTTGACGCTGAATTTAAAGACAACGAATGGAAAATGCGCGAAGACATGAAAGCCCAAGCGGTAGCCATGTTAGAGCAAGCAGGATTCAAAAATGTCAATGCTTATGACAATCCAGGTGCCTTGGGACTTGGTATTCACGAGATGGGAACAGCCCGTATGGGAAGAGACCCTAAGACCTCTGTATTAAACGGATACAATCAGGTGCATACTTGCCCCAATGTATTTGTGACAGATGGTTCATTTATGACCTCTGCTTCTTGTGTAAACCCTTCACTCACTTATATGGCTTTTACAGCCAGAGCAGCCAACTACGCTGCGGAACAACTTAAAAAAGGACTTTTATAATGGAAAGAAGAAACGCCCTTAGAAATATTGGACTTGGATTGGGATACATGGCGGCAACGCCTACCATTCTAAGCATGTTACAAAGTTGTAATGCCACTGCAGACGCAGGATGGGCACCACAATTTTTTACTGCAGAGCAGGCGGCTTTTTTGACGACTGCTGTAGATGTAATACTGCCTAAAACAGATACACCTGGTGCCTCTGAGGTAAATGTACCACAGTTTATAGACCGTTTTTATGCTGAAATTCTAAAGCCAGAAGACCAGGCGAAAATTAAGGAAGGCATGGAGGCTTTTGTTGCTTTGGCAGCAGAGAACGGAGGCTCAGATGCTTTAGCCATCACGACTGCTTTAGAGAAAACACTCAAAACAGCGCCTTCTACTGGCCAAGCGCCAGGACCTGCAGTAGAGTTTGCCTATGAATTGAGGGGTAAGACTATTTGGTCTTATAAGAACTCTGAATACGTTGGGGAAGAGGTCTTGGCCTACCTTCCAGTGCCTGGAGAATATCTACCGTGTGAAGATTTACAGGAGCTAACCGGCGGTAAAGCCTACACCTTTTAAAGGCCTTAAGAGTAATTTAATCTATAGAATTGTACCGTTCACCTATAATAATGTCCTGATTGTCTTTTTAGCCTGAAAGGACTGCTTAAAAATATTATTTTTATAGGGTAAGTAGAATTATTTTAAATTCATTTAAGAACGTTGAATATAGGGAGTTGCGAACTCATTAGCGAAGATGTATATCTGGCCTTTTGAGTTCGCTTCATTTTTAGGCCATTATGATTCCTCATTATGATCCCTAAACACCCTAAATAAAAAGCCCGCCTAGTGAAAACTAGGCGGGCTTTTTTATGGGTACAAGCTTTACTTAAGAACCGCACATGAGACAGTCGTCGTCTGCTTGGCCTTCTTTGGCTTGCGCAATTAAGGCGCGCATTTCATCTGGTGTAAGCGGCTTTACCTCTTCTTCTAATTGAACTGTTTGCTCAGTAGCAGGAACCTTTTCGGGAACGACTGCTTTTGCGGGTGTTGCTGCAGCTACTTCTGCTTCTGCCGCCACACTTACTGGCACATCTTTCTTGGCGGTATTGTCTAAGGTAAACTTAATGGCGTCTACCGCCGCTTTGGTCCTTAAATAATACATCCCTGTTTTTAAACCGCTCTTCCAGGCATAGAAATGCATAGAAGTCAGTTTAGAATAATTGGCGTTTTCCATAAATAGGTTCAATGACTGAGACTGGTCAATGAAATAACCACGTTGTCTGGACATGTCTATAATGTCTTTCATAGAAAGCTCCCAAACGGTCTTGTAGAGCTCTTTAATGTCTTGAGGAATAATGTCTATATGCTGTACAGAACCGTTGGCACGCATCAGCTCTTGCTTAAGACCTTCGTTCCAAAGTCCTAAAGCCACTAAATCTTCTAAAAGGTGCTTGTTTACCACAATAAACTCTCCAGACAATACCCTTCTGGTATAGATATTAGAGGTATAGGGCTCAAAACACTCGTTGTTTCCTAAAATTTGAGAGGTAGAGGCGGTTGGCATGGGCGCGACCAATAATGAGTTGCGCACCCCATTTTTCTTGACATCCTTTCTCAATTTTGCCCAATCCCATCTGCCTGATAGGTCCTCATCTTTAATGCCCCATAAATTGTGCTGGAAGTCTCCTTGAGAGATAGGAGATCCTTCGTAAGATTGGTACGGGCCGTCTTTCTTAGCTTCTTCCATAGAAGCGGTCAGTGCGGCGAAATATAGGGTCTCAAAAATTTCTTCATTGAGTTTCTTGGCTTCGTCTGAGGTAAACGGCATACGTAACATAATAAAGGCGTCTGCCAATCCTTGTACCCCCAATCCAATAGGTCTGTGACGCATATTGGAATTCTCTGCCTCTTTCACTGGATAGTAATTTCTGTCTATGACCTTGTTCAGGTTTTTAGTCACCCTTTTGGTTACCTTGAACAATTCTTTGTGATCAAAGGCGCCGTCTTTTACAAACATTGGAAGGGCAATAGACGCTAGGTTACACACCGCTACCTCATCTGGTGAGGTGTACTCCATAATCTCCGTACAGAGGTTGGAAGAACGGATGGTTCCTAAATTTTTCTGGTTGCTCTTTCTGTTGGCTGCATCTTTGTACAGCATATATGGTGTTCCTGTCTCTATCTGAGATTCTAATATTTTTTCCCAAAGCTCTCTGGCCTTGATGGTTTTTCTTCCCTTTCCTTCTGCCTCGTATTTTAAATACAACTCATCAAAAGCTTCTGAATGATTGTTAAATAGGTTGGGGCATTCGTTAGGACACATCAGGGTCCACTCTGCGTTGGCCTCTACACGCTTCATAAACAGATCTGGGATCCACATAGCATAGAACAGGTCTCTGGCGCGCATCTCTTCTTTCCCGTGGTTCTTTTTCAAGTCTAAGAATTCAAAGATGTCTGCATGCCATGGCTCTACATACATGGCAAAACTCCCTTTACGCTTTCCGCCTCCTTGATCTACATAACGCGCTGTGTCGTTAAAGACCTTTAGCATAGGGACTACTCCGTTAGAGGTTCCGTTGGTACCTGAAATATAGGATCCTGTGGCCCTTACGTTGTGAATAGACAAACCAATTCCTCCCGCAGACTGAGAAATCTTTGCGGTTTGTTTTAAAGTGTCGTAAATACCGTCTATAGAGTCGTCTTTCATGGCCAACAAAAAGCAAGAAGACATTTGTGGCTTAGGTGTTCCAGAGTTAAAGAGTGTAGGTGTCGCGTGGGTAAAATATTTTTTGCTCATGAGCTCATAAGTCTCCATCGCTGCCTCCATATCTGTGGGGTGAATCCCTACAGATACTCTCATAAGCATATGCTGTGGACGCTCCACAATCTTTCCATTGAGCTTAAGCAAGTAAGAACGCTCTAGGGTTTTAAAACCAAAATAATCGTAGCCAAAGTCCCTATTGTAGATAATGGTAGAATCCAATAGTTCCGCATTGTCCATAATAGCCTGGTACACCTCATCTGACAAAAGCGCGGCATTTTTTCCCGTACGCGGGTTCACGTATCTGTACAAGTCTTCCATGGTTTCAGAGAAAGACTTCTTAGTATTTTTATGCAAGTTAGACACCGAAATTCTCGCAGCAAGCTTCGCGAAATCTGGGTGTGTCGTAGTCATTGTAGCAGCAATTTCCGCAGCAAGATTGTCTAATTCAGAGGTGGTAACCCCGTCGTATAATCCCTCAATTACTCTAAGAGACACCTTTACCGGGTCTACCCTTTCATTGAGTCCATAACACAATTTTCTTACGCGCGCCGTGATCTTGTCAAACATCATGGGCTCTTTCTTGCCATCTCTTTTTAATACGTACATTTTACTTGCTTTGTTTTTGGTTTAGTTGTTCGATTTAGGGGGTAAAACACTGACCCAAGATGGTTTGGCAGTAGGTATTCCAAACCAAGCTTGAGTAGATTTGACTATGAATCTAACAGTATTTTAAAAGCCAGCAAGCTGGCTCAGTAGGCTTTAAGCGTGTACTACTTAGAAATCTGCGTCAAAGCTGATGTTCTGTGCATTCACGTCTTGGTCTTTGTTTAAAACGCCCGCTTTCTGATATTCTGAAACGCGTTTTTCAAAGAAGTTTGTCTTACCCTGTAATGAAATCATATCCATGAAATCGAATGGATTGCTCACATTGTATTCTTTCTCACATTGTAATTCAACCAAAAGGCGGTCAGTGACAAACTCTAAATATTGTGTCATAAGTTTCGCATTCATACCAATGAGACTGGCAGGAAGGGACTCTGTAATAAATGTTCTCTCTATGTTTAAAGCGTCCACTAAAATTTCGCGAATACGCTCTTTAGGCACTTTATTAACTAGGTGATTGTTGTGTAAGTGAACGGCATAGTCACAGTGCATGCCCTCATCTCTTGAAATAAGTTCATTGGAGAAGGTCAAGCCTGGCATAAGGCCGCGCTTTTTAAGCCAGAAAATAGAACAGAAAGCACCAGAAAAGAAAATTCCCTCTACGGCAGCAAAAGCAATTAGACGCTCTGCAAAACTTGGTGACTCTATCCATTTAAGGGCCCAATCTGCTTTTTGTTTAATGGCTGGAAAATTTTCTAGGGCCTTGAAAAGTTTGTTTTTTTCTTTCTCATCTTTTACATAAGTATCTATGAGTAAAGAGTAAGTTTCCGAGTGAATGTTTTCCATCATGATCTGGAAACCATAGAAAAACTTTGCCTCTGCATACTGCACCTCACTCACAAAATTCTCAGCGAGATTTTCGTTGACAATTCCGTCAGAAGCGGCAAAAAAGGCCAAGATATGCTTTACAAAGTAGCGCTCGTCTTCATTGAGCTTGTTGTTCCAATCGTTGAGATCTTCTGACAAGTCTATTTCTTCTGCGGTCCAGAAACAAGCCTCACATTTCTTATACCACTCCCATAAATCATTGTGCTTGATTGGAAAAATTACAAAACGGTCTGGATTCTCGGTTAAAATAGGCTCTACGTTGGTGCTCATTGGGTCTTTTTTTTTGATTTTTTCACAGCGCACAAAAGTGCTTTACTCGCTTAACAAAGATGAAGAAAAATGTTCGAGTTCTGACCTCCAAAGCAGAGACTTAACACTAAAGTTTTTAACACATAATGTTGAAATGTAGGTCTAAGCCCCGCCCTCACTAGGATGCGATGAGGCAATAAAAAAAATGAAAAAAAGAGGCCTAATTTTTGTTGCCCTCAGATGTATTTTGTGTGGCTTTTAGGGTGGCTGCAACAAGGGTCAATTCTTCATACCAAGCGGCGCCAAATTTTCTGATCAGTGCTTCTTTTACAAAGACGTAAACAGGGACAGAAAGTTCCGCGCCTAGTGAACAAGCGTCTGAACAAATACCCCATTGGTGGTAATTCACTGCTGTAAATTCACTGTATTCTCTGGTGCGAACAGGGTATAAATGACAGGATACTGGTTTTTTCCATTTGGTCACTCCAGCATTATAAGCGGCCTCCAAACCGCACTTAGTAATACCCTTTTCATCAAATATAACATAGGCGCATTCTGAGCCATTGACCAGTGGGGTTTCCCACTCGCCGTCGTCTCCTTTTACAAAGGCGCCTTGGTCTTCAATTGCCGCAATTCCCTCGGGCCTCAAAAAAGGCTTAACACTACTGTATAGGTCTACCAAAATCTCTGTTTCTTTTTCCTCCAAGGGCGCTCCTGCGTCTCCATCTACGCAACAAGCTCCTTTACAAGCACTCAGATTACACACAAAATCGTGTTCTAAAAGATCTTCTGAAACAAGGGTTTTTTGGATTTGAAACATGCGCTTAAATTTAGGGGCAAATATACCATAAAAAAGCCTTAAATTTGCTGCGCAAAAAGAAGGGTTTTATCCCGCTAACATTTACAGTAAGCCCCACAATCATCCACAAAACCAAAACACATGGAATTCCACTTTAATTTTAAAGAAATAATCACCGCAAGCATGGTGCTTTTTGCCGTAATAGACATAGTGGGTTCTGTTCCAGTTATCATTAGTCTCAGAAATAAAGTAGGCCATATTCAATCTGAAAAAGCCTCCATAGTGGCGGGGATTATCATGGTCGCTTTTTTGTTTATTGGAGAAGAAATATTAAACCTCATTGGCATAGATGTAAATTCGTTTGCCGTTGCAGGGGCCTTGGTCATCTTCTTCCTGGCCATAGAAATGATTTTAGGTATTACCCTTTACAAAGACGACGAGCCAGAATCTGCCTCTATTGTCCCCATCGCATTCCCGCTTATTGCAGGAGCGGGAACTATCACTACTTTACTTTCTATCCGAGCAGAGTTCTATGTAGAAAACATTATTGTAGCCATAATCGTGAACATCATTTTTGTGTACTTGGTACTTAAATCATCTAGGCGTATAGAAAGTGTCCTTGGGAAGAATGGCCTCTCTGTCATTAGAAAAGTATTTGGCGTAATTTTGTTGGCTATTGCCGTAAAACTTTTTGCCGCTAATATAAACGTCTTATTCAACGCCTAAAACCAGCTTATGAACAAAATACTCTTTTTCGTTTTACTGACTGCTGCCTTAGTATTGGGCGGCTATAATTTGTATTTGATAGACTATTCAGACTTGTTTGCAGACAAAAATTTTGTAGCATCTGTTTCTGCTATAGCTGCCTTAGCTGCTGCAGTGTTGTTGGTGATTCTGTTTATCTCCAAAAAAATAGAAGAAAAAACCAAGCGCTAAGCCCGAATGCTTTCGCCAATAGTGGTTTCTACTGCACTAATTAAAGCCTCTGCATCTGGATAGGTCTCTTGCGCCACCTCAGGATGTATAATGAGTTCAATACGGCTGCCAATACCCAGTGGGAACTGTCCCCAACGCACCATTTTCCAAGACCCATTAATGGTCACAGGCAATAAAACCGCAGAGGGTGCCTTCTTTAACAACACTTTTAATCCTGTGCGCTGAAAAGGCTTGGGCTTTCCATCTCTGGACCTTGTTCCTTCTGGAAAGATCACTGCACAACGTTGGTGTTTTTCTATATAATCTCCCAATCCTGCAATGGCAGCAACTGCCTGCCTGCCGTCTCCACGATCGATCAGCACAGAACCGCCGTGTCTTAAATTGTAAGAGACAGAAGGAATGCCTTTTCCTAGAGAGGCCTTAGATACAAACTTGGGGTGTAAACGCCTCAAGCGCCATATAATTGGGAGTATGTCGTACATGCTCTGGTGGTTGGCCACCAAAATAACCGCTTTATTTTGAGGCAAATGATTCAGCCCTTTAATGGTATAACGGGTCCCTAGAATTCGCGTAGTCCCCATAAGACAGGCGTTTAAAGTCGCTACCACTCGCCTATGGGGCTCATAACCGAAAACCCTAAAAGCAATAACTTGAATGGGATGGAACACTACCAGGCAGAGTCCAAAAGCCAAAAAATACAGTACCGTTAAAGGATAAGAGAGCAGTCTTTTCATGGGGTAAAAATAAAAAAACCACCGCAATTGGGTGGTTTTTTTTAAGTCATTGGAAGCTATTTAACAAAATTCATTGTACGCTTCCATTAAATTCTCTGCAATGGCTTGAGCAGCACGACCTTCAATGTGGTGACGCTCAATCATATGTACCAATTCTCCGTCTTTAAACAAAGCCATAGAAGGTGAAGAAGGAGGAAAAGGAACCATCATATTTCTTGCTTGGTCCACTGCATCTGTATCTACACCTGCAAATACAGTTACGGCACGGCTGGGCACCTTAGCATTGGTCAAACTCATTTTTGCAGCGGGTCTGGCATTGGCTGCGGCACATCCGCAAACAGAGTTTACCACGACCAAAGTAGTCCCGGAAGCATTGACTGCTTCTGCTACAGCTTCTGCTGTAAATAATTCTTGAAAACCTGCCTGGGCAAGGTCTTGTCTCATTGGTTTTACAAATTCTTCTGGATACATCCTTGCTTAATTTTTTTTTACCCTACAAAGGTACAACATACGGCCATAATTTTTAACACATCTTATGATTAGTTTATCCTGCATTTTTTGTGAAAAAAGTATCTTTGATAAAATTTTGACAATGACTAAATGGTTGGCAGCCCTACTGGGCTTTATTTTTTTTAGATTTCCCGGAGCAGTTGCTGGATATTTCCTGGGCAGTTTTGTAGACATGCTACAATCGGGTAAAAAAGGCCCTTCTTTTGGCAGTTTTACCAGTCAAAGACCAGTGTCTTCTCAAGATTTTGAGCTGCACTTACTCTCTTTGTGCGCGGTAGTGATTAAAGCAGACGGACAGGTAAGCCCTGCAGAAAAGGAATTTGTTAAACGCTATTTTATTCAGACCTACGGACAGCAAAGGGCCAATGCCATTTTTAGAACTTTTAATGAGGCCGTAGACAAAAAAGACCTGTCACTAGACAGTTTGTGCCAAAAAATAAACCAGCGAGCCCCCTACGAACTCAAGCTTCAACTGTTGCACTTTCTTTTTAATATTGCCAAGGCAGACGGCCATGTAAGCGCGCCAGAGGTCAGTAAACTGGAAGAAATTGCCCGTTTATTACGCCTAGGTTCTGCTGATTTTAACTCTATAAAAGCCATGTTTATTGAGGCAACAGATGGTGCTTACACCATTTTAGAGGTTGAAAAAAACGCTACGGATGCAGCCGTAAAAAAAGCCTACAGAGACATGGCCAAGAAATACCATCCAGACCGCGTCATTACTGAAGATGCCGCTATAAAACGCGGAGCAGAAGAAAAATTCAAACAAGTGCAAAAGGCCTACGAAGCCATTCAAAAAGAACGCGGCATGTAATAAGCCGCCAAAAAAACTGCAAAACCAAAATAAACCACAAAGTCAAAAAAAAACCGCCAAACCACCAAAATAAACCACTATGGATACATTGATATTTTATTTAGAGCTGGGTCTCAAACATGTTCTAGACCCCAACGGATACGATCATGTGCTGTTTTTAACTGCCTTAGTCCTGCCCTTTGCCTTAAAAAAAATCAAATCTGCCGTACTACTGGCCTCCGTATTCACCCTCACCCACTGTATCTCTTTGGTGCTGTCTGTGTATGGGATTGTCAAAATATACGCCCCCCTCATTGAATTCTTAATCCCCTTGAGTATTTTATTACTTCTGGGACTCAATATTAAAAACGCCCTTAAAAGCAACCAGCCTAAAACAGGGGTCATTGCCTATGGAGCAACCGCCCTATTTGGACTCATCCACGGCTTTGGCTTTTCCAACTATTTCAAGATGTTACTAGAAGGTCAAGAAGCCAAAAACAGCGCTTTAGTAGGTTTTGCCGCAGGAATAGAAGTGGCTCAATTGGCCGTGCTCAGCACGGTGATGCTTGCCAGTGCCCTTTTTATTCTTATCTTTAAAATTCAAAGACCCAGGTGGGTTATAGTGCTTTCTTCTGCCCTTGTGCTAGTGACACTCCCCCTCACCTATAACAGCCTTGTAGCTCTATTAGACGCCTTGTAATGACCAGAGAAGACAAACAAGAAAAATACGATCAAGCCTACCTTAGAATGGCCGCCGAATGGGGTAAATTATCCTATTGCAAGCGCAAACAAGTAGGAGCCATTGTGGTGAAAGACCGCATGATTATCTCCGATGGATACAACGGAACGCCCTCCGGTTTTGAGAATTTTTGTGAAGATGAAGAAGGCTACACCAAATGGTATGTACTCCATGCAGAAGCCAACGCACTCTCCAAAGTAGCGGCCTCTACCCAATCTTCTCAGGGCGCCACCCTCTATATTACGCTTTCTCCTTGTAAAGAATGCAGCAAACTCATTCACCAAGCCGGAATTAAACGGGTGGTGTACGCCAAGGCCTACAGAGACACCACTGGCATAGACTTTTTAGCCAAGGCAGGGGTGACTATCAGCCATATGCCCATAAAAGAAACAACTCAATAAAAACACCCAATCTAAAAACGAATCCTAAAAACCTAAGCTAGCCACCCAATCTAAAAACCTGACCTAATCACCCAAGCAAGTAATCCATCTTAGAAACACGCCCTCCTATGAGACAAAAACTATTCCGTTTGTTTTTAGCACTCACCATTTTAATGGCAGGTATTCTCATTGGAAGTCAAAGCGGTGCACCTTCCTATGCGCTCAGTGGGAGTCCCTCTGAAGTAGCCCAAGAAAAAATGCAACGCTTGCTTAATTTTATTGAAGAGGACTATGTAGACGCGGTAAACACAGACAGTATTGTCACCGTGACCATCAACGAAATACTAGACAAACTAGACCCTCATTCGGTCTATATTCCCAAGACCATTTCTTCCGCAGTAGCAGAACAAATGCAGGGCGATTTTGTAGGCATTGGGGTTAATTTTTATCGCTACAAAGACTCTGTGGCCGTGATTAGAACCGTCGCTGGTGGGCCCAGTGAAAAAGCCGGTATTCAGGCAGGAGACCGAATTTTATTGGCCCAAGGAGACACCCTTTACGGAAATAATATGCCCAATGATGAATTGGTGCAAAGGCTCAAAGGTCCTATTAACACAGAAGTTGGGTTAAGGGTCTTTAGAAAAAAAGACCGTACATTTCAAAACTTCACCCTAAAGCGGGACCGCATTCCCATTGTGTCTGTAAATGGATACTGCATGTTAGACAGCACTTTAGGCTACCTGAAAATAAATCGATTTGCCGCCACCACCTATAACGAATTCAGCGCCGCATTGGCAGAACTCAAAGCTGGAGGGGCCCAACAACTCATCCTAGACCTACGCGACAATTTGGGCGGTTATATGGGAATGGCCACCCAAATATCCGACGACTTTCTCCCCGCGAACACCCCCATTGTCTTTACCAAAAACAAAAAAGGGACGGTAGCCACTACCCTAGCCAACGCAGGCGGCGCCTTTGAAAATAAACCAGTATTTGTACTGGTTAATGAACGTTCCGCCTCTGCTTCAGAAATAATTGCTGGAGCCCTACAAGACAATGACATAGGCACCATAATTGGACGAAGGACTTTTGGAAAGGGACTGGTTCAAAGGGAAATGCCCTTGGGAGACGGATCTTCTGTACGCCTTACCATTGCCCGCTATTACACCCCAACAGGCCGCTCTATACAAAAACCCTATGGAGACGGTGATTATGAAAGTGCGCAAGACCGCTACGCCAGCGGTGAACTCCTGTATAAAGACAGCATACCGGTAGTAGACTCACTAGCATACACCACTCCTAAAGGGAAAACAGTCTATGGCGGTGGCGGTATTATACCAGACGTATTTGTCCCTATTCAAGACAATGCGGTATTGGTGGTGCAAGAATTGGAGCGTCTGGGCGTATTCTCTTTCTTTAGCTTTGAGCAGTTAGACGCGCATAGAAACGACTATCAAGACTGGACAGAAACGGCTTTTGTAAAAGACTTTCAAGTGGCAGAAACCCTCTACCAGGATTTTGTCACTTATTTAAAATCTGCTGGGGTGCCACTAGACACCAAAGACCACAAAGCCGCAGTATTATTGGAACTCAAAGCAGCATTGGCCTTTCAACTCTTTGGGGACAATGCGGTACTTAAAATCCGAGCAGCCCAAGATCCTATGGTCCAAAAAGCCTTGACTTTAAAAAACCAAACAAGCCAAGTGGGTGCGGTAAACAATATTCATTTGTTGTCAGATCCGTCAGCAACAAAAACAAAGATCCAAACAACAAACGACGCACAAAACGACGTACAAAACGGCGCCCAAAATGCCCCCAAAGAAACCCTAGAAAATCCGGAATCATAAGCCTATGATCAAGACCAACTTTTCGCTAAGATCACGCATATTTATCTCCATGATAGTGCTGGTATTATTGGCCTCGGTACTGATCGCGGGAATTACCATTTACCAGTATTCCGAACAGGCCAAGGACTACCATGCAGACCGATTAGAACGCAAAGAAGAGCAACTCAAACGTAGCCTTTGGTACACCCTTCAAGAGAGTCCTTTGGTGCAGAGCAGAGCCAATGTGTCGCCTATATTTAGCGAATCGCTCTACGCCATTTCAGATGTTCAAAACGTTAATTTCAGCCTCTATGCCATAGACGGCACATTTATACAGACAGCAAACCCCAGCGCAGGACCGGTAGAAGCTGCGAGTACCCTAGCGAATGAAATCCTAGAAAAACTGGCACAAAACAAACGATGGGTGGTAACCAAAAGCGAAGGAAATGTCACTTTTTTAGCCGCCTATTCCTATGTCTATGACCTGGACCAAAGACCACTTGCCATTTTATACCTGCCTTATTACGAAGACAACTCTTTTAACCAAAAAGAGCTGGAGGAATTTCTCGTAAGACTCTCGGGGGTGTATTTACTTATGCTAGCGGTGGCCATTGTATTGGCCTACCTCATCTCTGCTTATATTACACGTTCCTTAAAAACCATCTCAGACAAGCTGGCACAAACCGGACTAGAGCGTCAAAATATAAAAATAGAAGTCCCTCAATCCTCGGAAGAAATAGGTAGAATCATAGAATCCTATAACGGGATGATAGACCAATTGGAACAATCTGCCGTAGCCCTAGCCAAATCCGAGCGCGAACAAGCCTGGCAAGAAATGGCCAAACAAGTGGCCCATGAGATCAAGAACCCCCTCACGCCCATGCGGCTCAATGTGCAGCTTTTTGAACAGCAATTTAAGGCCGGAGACTCAGCAGACCAAGAAAAACTCAAAGCTCACTCTGCCGCACTTTTGGAACAAATAGACACCCTGAGCAATATTGCCACAGCCTTTGCCACCTTTGCCCAACTCCCCGCCCAGCAAAAAGAATCCTTGGAATTTGACAAAGTAGTAGGCCTGGCCATCTCTTTATTTAATGAATCCTATATAGCTTACGTGCCCCCCACGAAACCCATCAGGGTAAAATTAGACCGCACCCAACTCATCCGGATAGTCACCAACCTAGTCAAAAACGCCATCCAGTCGGTGCCAGAAGACCGCACACCTGCCATTGTGGTGAAAGTCTCCGAGACCGCTACTGTCGTAAGCCTAGAGGTGTCCGACAATGGTATAGGTATAGCCCCAGACATTCAGGAAAAAATATTTGAGCCCAAATTCACCACCAAAGGATCTGGAATGGGCTTGGGATTAGGCATGGTGAAGAGTATTGTAGAGAGTTACGGCGGCCGTATTCAATTGGAAAGCGAACTGGAAAAAGGCAGTAAATTTACCGTG
>JAQWTF010000061.1:0-5275 GCA_029242825.1 Flavobacteriaceae bacterium
AAAAAAATAGCTTAATAAAAAATAAAATTACAGATATGTCTGCAAACGCACACGCACATTCAGAGGATCATCACGAAGATCATGGGCATCATCATAAAGAAACCTTTGTAACCAAGTACATCTTTAGCCAGGATCATAAAATGATCGCTAAGCAGTACTTAATTACAGGGCTTATTATGGGATTCATTGGAATTGCTATGTCTCTTTTATTCAGAATGCAAATTGCATGGCCTGGTCAAAGTTTTCCAATATTTGAGGCTTTACTAGGAAAATGGGCGCCAGACGGTGTCATGGATGCAGATATCTATTTGGCATTAGTGACCATCCACGGAACAATCATGGTTTTCTTTGTATTGACTGCTGGTCTAAGTGGTACCTTCTCTAATTTACTTATTCCATTGCAAATTGGGGCTAGAGATATGGCTTCTGGATTCCTCAATATGGTGTCTTATTGGCTGTTCTTTACTTCTTCTATCATTATGATTTTTTCTTTATTCGTAGAGGCAGGTCCAGCGGCAGCAGGTTGGACGGTGTACCCACCTTTAAGTGCCCTTCCAATGGCCCAGCCTGGTTCTGGAATGGGAATGACTTTGTGGTTGGTATCTATGGCCATCTTTATTGCCTCTTCCTTATTAGGTTCTCTTAACTATATTGTTACGGTTATAAACCTCAGAACTAAAGGGATGTCTATGACGCGTTTGCCATTAACTATATGGGCGTTTTTTGTAACGGCTATTATTGGTGTTATTTCATTTCCTGTATTATTTTCTGCCGCCTTATTACTTATCATGGATAGAAGTTTTGGTACTTCTTTCTTCTTATCTGATATTTTTATTCAAGGAGAGGTATTACATTACCAAGGGGGGTCACCTGTACTCTATGAGCACCTTTTTTGGTTCTTAGGTCACCCGGAGGTATATATTGTATTATTGCCTGCATTAGGGATTACTTCTGAGGTAATGTCTACTAATGCGCGTAAGCCAATCTTTGGATACAGAGCGATGGTAACTTCAATTATTGCGATTGCTTTCTTGTCTACCATTGTATGGGGTCACCATATGTTTATCTCTGGTATGAATCCTTTCTTAGGTTCTGTATTTACATTTACAACCCTATTAATCGCCATCCCTTCTGCGGTAAAAGCATTTAACTATATCACGACCCTATGGAAAGGTAACTTGCAGTTAAATCCAGGAATGCTATTTTCTATTGGATTGGTGTCTACTTTTATCACTGGAGGACTAACAGGAATTATCTTGGGAGATTCTACCTTGGATATTAACGTACACGATACCTACTTTGTAGTAGCACACTTTCACCTAGTAATGGGAATATCTGCGCTTTACGGTTTATTTGCTGGGGTGTACCACTGGTTCCCTAAGATGTTTGGCAGAATGATGAACAAGAATCTTGGGTATGTACACTTCTGGGTCACTGCAGTGGGTGCCTACGGCGTATTCTTTCCAATGCACTTCGTTGGAATGGCTGGAGTTCCAAGAAGATATTACGAGAATACGGCTTTTCCAATGTTCGACGAATTGACCAATGTTCAAGTATTGATCACGGTATTCGCGATCATTACTGCCGCTGCTCAATTGGTTTTTGTCTATAACTTTATCAGTAGTATGTTCTACGGTAAGAAAGCAGAACAAAACCCATGGAAGTCTAACACTTTAGAGTGGACAACTCCTGTGGAACATATCCATGGTAATTGGCCAGGCGCAATTCCTGAAGTACACCGTTGGCCTTATGATTATTCTAAAACAGATAAGGAAGGTAACTATGTAATACCAGAGCAAGACTTTGTACCTCAAACAGTACCTATGGGTCCTGATGAAGAGCAATTACATCATTAAGCCTACAATTGTCAATAAAAATTTCAAGCTTTACTGCTTGAATAATAAAGCCCTAACATCTAGTTGGGGCTTTTTTTTAGATTCTATAATCGTATTACTGCTTATTTCACTCATTTTTTATTAATTTAATGCAGTGAAATATCACTATTAATAGCCCTATTTTATGAAGCAATTTGCTCGTTTATACACCTCATTTATCCTTCTGTCTCTTATTGGTTTTACGAATGTACAGGCACAGAAGTTGCCTAAGATTAAAGGCAACAGAATTGTGGCCCCTTATAATGCCCCCTTAGAGGCATTTAATGCGATAGTGTTGGACAATGATCTCAAGTTAAATATAGTTGCCTCAGACACCACAGGGGTGTCTATGATTGCAGACGACAATCTACCTCCTGTATTTAAATTTAAGGTTACTGACAGTGTTTTATACCTTAGCACTTATTATAAAATCACGGCGAGTAAACAGTTAGATATCACTTTGTACACACCAACTTTAGACCGCGTTGTCATTTCTTCCGGTGAGTTGGGGCTAACTTTGGATCCGCGCTTTAAAAAAACACAGCTTTCCCTTTCTGGTAACGCAACTGTTGCTGTTGCTGGAACAGTTCCCAGTTTTAGTGTGTCTGGGGAGGAGAAATCTTTTGTGAATATCAATGGGTCTTTCAGTTCTTTAGCGCTTGAAATGACAGATCGCTCCACTGCAACTATTTATGGAGATGTTAGTGACACTGCGCAATTGAATATGCGTGATAAGGCTTCTCTAAGATGGGGTGGTACTCTAGCTTTTCTAACGGCTTCTTTTGAAGGAGCTTCGGAATTAGAAGGCATGGAGCTTTCGATTAATGAGGCTAGTGTGCACGCTTCAGGAAAATCTACACTAAACCTTCATATTTTGTCTCACCTCACTTATTTTTCCAAAGAGGAAAGTCAGTTGAATCTTTATGGTACACCAAGAATAGACTTACTGGAATTTTCTGGAACATCCGTGCTGAGAAAAAAGCTTTTAAAATAGGCCGTTGTCACTGCTTTTTAAATCTTATCTTTACAAGTGATGAATATGAATTAAGCAGTAGTTTTCTAATTTTAATTAGATTTTTAGACTTATTTAGACCCTTTTAGACCTTATGAATGAACACTTAGATCCTACATCTGATCATCTAACGCCAGAATCTCTTGACATTGAAAAGGCTTTGAGACCACTGAGTTTTAATGATTTTACCGGTCAAGAACAGGTGCTTGAGAATTTAAGTATTTTTGTTAAGGCGGCAAATTTAAGAGAAGAAGCTTTAGACCACACCCTTTTTCACGGCCCTCCAGGACTAGGAAAAACGACCTTAGCCCACATACTTGCCAATGAACTTGGCGTAGGGATTAAAATCACCTCTGGACCTGTCTTAGACAAACCTGGTGATTTAGCCGGTTTATTGACCAATTTAGAAGCAAGAGATGTGCTTTTTATAGATGAAATACACCGCTTAAGTCCTATAGTAGAAGAATATCTATATTCTGCTATGGAAGATTTCAAGATTGATATTATGATTGAGAGCGGTCCAAATGCCCGTTCTGTACAGATTCATTTAAATCCTTTTACTTTAATTGGCGCTACCACGCGTTCGGGTTTGCTCACCGCACCCATGCGCGCTCGTTTTGGTATTCAAAGCCGTCTTCAGTACTATTCTACGGAATTACTCTCCACCATTGTTACCCGCTCAGCAGAAATATTGAAGGTGCCTATTACAAATGAGGCTGCCATTGAAATTGCAGGAAGGAGTAGGGGAACTCCTAGGATTTGTAATGCATTACTGAGAAGGGTAAGGGATTTTGCTCAGATTAAAGGGAATGGTAAAATAGATTTAGAGATTGCTCAATTTGGCCTTGGGGCACTTCATGTAGACGCGCACGGATTGGACGAGATGGACAATAAAATACTCACCACCCTAATAGATAAATTCAAAGGGGGTCCTGTTGGTATTACTACTTTAGCAACGGCAGTCTCTGAGAGTGCAGAGACCATTGAAGAGGTCTATGAACCTTTTCTCATACAACAAGGGTTCATTATGCGTACTCCAAGAGGAAGGGAGGTAACGTCTGAAGCTTATGCACACTTAGGACGAACCAAAGCTCCGGAACAAGGTGGCTTGTTTTAGTCTGTGTTACTGTGTTTTTTCCAAAACAGATCTTATTACCTATCAGTTAAATGACTAGCTCTGATCATATACAACAAGATAACGCACAGCTTTTTAAGCGAGAAGCAGCAAATCTTGGGTTTATTTCTTGTGGGATCTCTAGAGCAGGCTTCCTAGAAGAAGAGGCCCCTCGTTTAGAAAAGTGGCTTAAAGAGTCCAAGCAAGGAAAGATGCGTTATATGGAAAACCATTTTGACAAGCGATTGGATCCCACCAAGTTGGTCCCTGGAGCCAAATCAGTGGTGAGTCTTTTGTATAACTACTTTCCGGAACAAAAGCAGTCCTCTGATTCGTATCAAATAGCCAAGTATGCGTACGGACAAGATTACCATCATGTCATTAAGGAAAAATTAAAGGTTTTAATGGATCGGGTGTCGGCCCAATTGGGCCAAATTGAAGGTAGGGCTTTTGTAGATTCCGCACCTATCTTAGAGAAAGCTTGGGCTGCAAAAAGCGGACTGGGGTGGATTGGTAAGAACAGTAATTTATTGACCCAAAAGGTGGGGTCATTTTATTTTATAGCAGAACTGGTTCTCGATATAGATTTACCTCAAGACCCTATTAGCTCAGATCACTGCGGAACTTGTACCGCTTGTATAGACGCCTGTCCTACTAAGGCTATTACTCCTTATGAGGTAGACGGCTCTAAATGTATTTCATATTTCACTATTGAATTAAAAGAGGCCATTCCAAAAGAGGTTTCAGGGCAGTTTCAAGATTGGGCATTTGGTTGTGATATTTGCCAGGACGTTTGTCCATGGAACCGTTTTTCAAAGTCCCATAGCGAGCCTTTGTTTAATCCAGACTCTAGACTACTTGAAAACACCAAGGAAGATTGGGATGAAATTACCCAAGAGGTGTTTTCGCAAATTTTTAAGAAGTCTGCTGTAAAAAGAACTAAGTACGAAGGTTTTAAACGCAATATTGCCTTTTTAAGGAATCAATGATTTTTAATTTTATTGGGGGGATCTTTTTGCTATAAACAAGATTTTATCTCAATGAATTAACATTTTCTTAATATATTTGGAATTAACCTAAACAATACACACAAAAAAGCTTACCAGCTATGTGTTTTTAAAACCAATCAAATTTTATGAATGAATTAGCTACGTTAGATATTGCAGTGATACTTGTATATCTATTGGGAATTGTAATTTACGGAATCTCTAAATCTAAGCGAAGTAGTTCAGAAGACTATTTTTTAGGGGGTAGAACCATGACATGGCCTATTGT
>JAQWTF010000063.1:0-14267 GCA_029242825.1 Flavobacteriaceae bacterium
GATGTTCCTGAGAAGCCCTTGTTGTTGGCGTCTCAATCCGGAACACCATCAAAAGCAACATAGAGAGATTAAGGCTTCGGTAATCTCTTAAAACTAAAGAAGCTAAGGTTGTGTTGGGCGGTTTTCGGTCAGGCACCTCACAAAAATCAATCGAAAACTAAGCATGAAGAAAGCATTGTAATTGCTTGTTTGGACGAGGGTTCGACTCCCTCCGGCTCCACTTAAAATAAAAAGACCCACTCCAAGGAGTGGGTTTTTTTTTATTTTAAGTATTTTTATAGCTATGGAAGCACTATTTAATCCTTTATTCATTACTCTAGGAAGTTGCGGTCTTATTTTTATAGTCATGGGGCTTATTATGAGCAAAAAACCACCAAAGGAGATCAATGGTCTGTATGGTTACCGAACACCAATAGCTATGAAAAATCAAAAAAATTGGGATTATGCACAAGTGTATAGTGCCAAAGTAATGATGAAGTACGGAGGGTATTTTTTATTGCTTTGTCTTCCTGGGTACTTTATGGATCTTTCACCAGAAATAGCTACTGGAGCAGGACTCATTGTTTTATTAATAGGTGTAGCATTCATGATTTTCCAAGTAGAAACACACTTGAAAAAATGGGAAAGTGATTCCAGTAAAGGGACTAATAAGTTAGAAAATAAGGCCTAAATAACTTGCATTTTTATTTCTTTTGCCCAAAAATGAAACTTAAAAGCACTAGAATTAATACTATACAGACAGCTGCAAAAACCCCTATCATAACAATACCATTACTCCAGTCTACCAAAGGCAATATCAATGATTTTATATCTATGTGTTTTAATAACTCAAAGATATAAAGGGGGATGAAAAGGAAATATGATAAATATCAGCCTTCTCCTTGAGAAGGCTGATATATTTTTTTAAAGTGTGGAGGGACACACATAATCAGAGGTCTTAGCACCTGATTCTTGTAGGCTTTTGAACCCTCCAGCTACGTCTATTAGGTTGTGTATTCCCCTACTCTTCAATATAGAAGATGCTATTACAGAACGGTAGCCTCCTGCGCAATGTACTAGGAAGTCTCCTTCAGAGGGGAAGGATGATAAGTGATCATTTAAAGCGTCTAAAGGCGCTGTTTCTGCAGATAATACATGTTCAGAAAGGTATTCTGGTGTATTTCGTACGTCAAAAACGGCTTGGTTGTTTTGCTCTATTCTTTCAATCGCTTCTGCCGCTGAAATGGAGTGAATTTGATCTACCTCTTTTCCAGAAGCTTTCCAAGCGTCAAAACCTCCCTCTAAATAACCAATGGTATGGTCAAATCCAACTCTGGAGAGTCTGGTAATAGCTTCTTCTTCTCTGCCTTGTGGGGCAATGAGTAAGATAGGTTGTTTTACGTCTGCAATTAGGGCGCCTACCCATGGAGCAAACGAGCCGTCTAATCCTATAAAAATAGATCTAGGCACAAATCCTTTTACAAAGTCTGATTGGTGACGCACATCTAAAACAATGGCTTCTGTTTCGTTGGCTGCTGCCTCGAAAGCCTCTGGAGATAGTGGTTTTATGCCACGCTCTAGTACTTTGTCAAAATCTTCATACCCCTCCTTGTTCATTTTAACATTTAAAGGGAAGTATTTTGGGGGTGGCATTAAGCCATCTGTGACCTCTTTAATGAACTCTTCTTTTGTCATGTCGGCCCGAAGGGCATAATTCATTTTCTTTTGGTTCCCTAGACTGTCTACCGTTTCTTTCATCATATTTTTGCCACAGGCAGATCCTGCCCCATGTGCTGGATATACGGTAATATGGTCTGCCAAAGGCATGATTTTAGTCCTAAGGCTGTCGAATAGTGTTCCAGCCAAATCTTCTTGGGTCATGTGGGCCGCTTTTTGAGCTAAATCTGGACGTCCTACATCTCCTAAGAACAAAGTGTCTCCAGAGAATATAGCATGGTCTTCTCCTTGAGCGTCTTTTAATAAAAAAGTAGTGCTTTCCATAGTATGACCTGGAGTGTGGAGCACTACAAAAGTAAGATCTCCTAAGGTAAACTCCTGACCATCTGTAGCAATAAGGGCATCAAAAGACGGATTTGCTAAGGGGCCATACACAATAGTAGCGCCTGTTTCTTTAGCCAAGGTTACGTGGCCACTCACAAAATCTGCATGAAAATGGGTCTCAAAAATATATTTGATCTTTGCGTTGTTAGCTTTGGCTTTTTCTATATAAGGGCCTACTTCTCTCAGTGGATCTATAATGGCTACTTCGCCTTTAGATTCAATATAATAAGCGCCCTGCGCTAAACATCCGGTATAAATTTGTTCTATTATCATGAGATTGGTTTTTTGTAATGATTCAAAAATATAAAAAATTTATCCTATGCTTTGTAACATCTGTTACCAAGAATGACCTTACAAATCAATGACGGTAATGTCGTTCCTATGCATAGAAATTTTGCCCTCATTTTCTAACTTTTTCAAAAGCCTTGAAATAACTACCCTTGAGGTGTGTAAGTCGTATGCAATCTCTTGGTGGGTAGCGTGAATATGGTCATCTCCGGTGACTTTGGCTTTGTCTTGTAGATGCTTTAACAAGCGGTCGTCCATGCGTAGAAAAGCTAGAGTGTCTACCGTGTGCAACAATTCTTTCATTCTTGCCTGATAACTGTCTAAAACAAATCGCTGCCAGGTCTTGTAATTGCTCATCCAAGCTTCCATTTGTGCCACAGGAATCATAATAATCTCTGCATCTGTTTCTGCAACCGCTCTAATATCGCTTTTGCTCCCGCCCATACAACATGAAAAACTCATGGCACAGGTGTCTCCTTTTTCTATGAAATACAAAAGTAATTCATCTGACTTCTCATCTTCTCTCATGATTTTAATCGCTCCTGAAAGCAATAAAGGCATGTGGGTAATGATTTCCCCAATTTCAATAAGTTGCTGCCCTGCAGCTACTTTTTTTAAACTCCCAAACCTGAGAATTTCTTCCATTAATGCGGGCTCAAAAAGAAAACCGTAATGTTGTTCTAATGCTTCTTTAAACATATTATTATGGATGTAAAAGTCTGTAAATCAATATAGCCGTTCTTTGGGTAAGCGTTTCAATAGTTTTTAAGTTTACCGTTTCTTGTGGGGTATGAGCGCCTGTTCCCATGGTCCCTAGACCATCTAAACAAGCTACATAGTTTGCCACAAATGAGGTGTCTGCAGCCCCTCTTTTTCCTGGATCATAGGCCAGCACTGCTCCCTGATTTAAATCTAAACTCACCTGATTTAATTGAGTCAATAAAGCTTCGTTTTCTGCAGTGGGCGGCATGGCAGGATAACTATCTGTGAAAGATATTTCTGCAGTCGTTTGCGGTAAGTTCCTTTGTATAATATCCCTCATCTTCACTCTAGCACTATCTTTTTGAGATTCGGTAATAAAGCGCAAGCCTCCTTGAACGGTTGCGGTTTGAGCCACTACATTGCTCTTTCCAAAAGCAGTTGCATTTCCTGTGATAGGATCTATACTGGTAAAGGTTCCACCGACCATCATTCCAGGATTGAAGGTGAGCAAGTCTGGCCCCTTTACTTCTTTGTAAAAATCATTTAATATCCTTCCCATCTCAAAAATAGCCCCTGCACCGGTTCTTTCACTAAAAATACCTGAAGAATGGGCTCTTTTCCCGGTGGTCGTTACTTTCCATCCAGAAGAGCCTCTTCTAGCAACCGTGGCATAGTTAAATCCTGTAGACGTCTCGAAACCTAAGGCAACATCTGAGCGCTTGGCCGCCTCTATGAGGTCTTTTCTACTAATGGAAAGCGGTTTTCCTGAACTTTCTTCATCTCCTGTAAAAGCGACTATTACTTGGGTGTTTTTTAAAAGTCCTTGTTCGCTCAGTGCCTTTAAAGCATACAATATAATCACATCTCCACCTTTCATATCATTCCCTCCAGGCGCATGAGCAATACTGTCATTAATGCGCTTAAAGGTTTGAAAGGGGCTGTTCTCTTCAAAAACAGTATCTAAATGACCAATCAATAACAATTTTTTGCCAGATGGTTTTTTCACCTCGGGCGTTTCCACAAACAGATGGCCTGCTCTATTAAGTGAATCTGGCATAGGAATCCATCTGGGCTGCATTCCAATGGAAGCAAAGGCGTCACTAAAAACGGCTCCTACTTCTTGTACGCCTTTTAAATTTAATGTCCCACTATTGATATTCACCACCTTTTCTAAAAAAGAGATGGCCGCTGTATTATTTGCAGACACCGTAGCGATCAATTGCTTTTCTTTTTTATTAAGCCTTTGGGCATGAAGCAATTGAAGACTGAATAATACTATCAGGACTGGGGCTATTAAAAATGGTTTTTTCATGGTTGTAGTATGTATCATTAGACGTTCAATTTAGTTAAATTAGTTTTATTCAGGTACAGTGTTTAGTCAAATTTTAGTGCTTTAACTACAGAAACCTTGGCTACTATAACAGAAGGAAGTATGAGCATTAAAGAACAGAGTATGAGCACCAACGCATTTAACCCCAATACAATAGATAGATCCATATATACGGGGATTTCTCTGATGTAATATTCTTTTGGATTCGGAAACTGAAGCCATTTAAATCTATCTTGAAGATAAATGATACCTAAACCCACAAAATTACCTACCAAAAGGCCAAAGCCTATTAAGTAAATGGCCTGATATAGAAATACTTTTCTCACGGTCCAATCTTCTGCCCCTAGAGCTTTGAGAATACCAATCATAGGGGTGCGTTCGAGTATAAGGACCAAAAGCGCTGTGACCATATTAATACCTCCAACCAATATCATAATACCGATAATGAGAATCATATTAAAATCGAATAGCGCTATCCATTCAAAAATATTGTAATAGCGTTCTTTTACGGAACGCACATCTAAATCTGATTGAGTAGCGGCATACACTGCTGCTGTTTTTTCCTCTATCTGATCAAAATCCGATACAAATACTTCAAAAGCACTTATTTGATCTGCCTCCCAACCAGATATTTTTTGCAAGTGCCTCAGGTCTACAAAAATATAACTGCTGTCAAAAGACTCAAAATCAGAATCATATATTCCAACTATTTTAAAAATACGCTGACTAGGGATCGTATTTTTTGAATCATTTTTAATAAAAAAAGTTCTAAAAGTGTTGCCTACTTTAAGGGACAATTTTTGAGCCATTAGATCAGAAATGAGCACTTCATTATTGAGTGTCCCCCCATAATTGGGCAAACGACCATGGATGATAAAATCTTGAAAAGCCCTCCAACTATAATCTGTAGACACTCCTTTAGCAACAATTCCTTCAAAAGTCTCTTCTGTCCTAATAATTCCTGGTGTGGTAATAATTCCCTGAATGTGGGTGATTCCAGAAACAGCTGTAAAGTTGGGGTAGAATGTTTGATTTTTAGAAATAGGCGATCCAGAAATATGAGCCGTATTGGTCTCGTAGCTAATTATTTGAAGGTCACCATTAAATGCAGCTACTTTTTCCTTAATTTTATAATTCAATCCAAGACCAGTAGCTACAGAAATGAGCATCATTACCATGCCAATAGCAATAGCAGCAATGGCAATTTTAATGATTGGTGCAGAGATATGGTTTTTGCCACGCCCTCCTAAAACAAGCCTTTTGGCTATAAATAGTGATACATTCAAATGAGTAAGCCTTTTAATACTTCCAAAAATAGTACTTTATTTATACTTCTATTCATGCTTTGCATTCCTTTTAGCAGCTGCAATAGCCAAGAAGAAAATCAAATTATTGTAGGCGCCAATAGGACCGCCACATACCTACCCTATCTCAAAGGAAAAAATATCGCTGTGGTAGCCAACCCCACTTCAGTGATATTCAAAACCAATGACCACAAGCAAGGGCACACCCATTTAGTAGATTCTCTGCTGTCTTTAGGAGTTAATATTATCAAGGTGTTCTCACCAGAGCACGGCTTTAGAGGAAATATAGATGCTGGTGAAAAGGTAGCAGATGGCGTAGACCCCTCTACAGGTATTCCGATCGTTTCACTCTATGGAAATCAAAAAAAACCAAGCCCTGAAAGCTTACAAAACATTGATCTTGTGCTATTTGACATTCAAGATGTAGGGGTGCGATTTTACACTTATATTTCCACACTTCAATTGGTCATGCAGGCCTGTGGAGCAGCAGATATTCCTTTATTTGTTTTAGATAGACCTAATCCAAATAGTCATTATGTAGACGGACCAACAATGGAAAAAGCCCACCAGGGTTTTCTGGGAATGACGCCAATTCCATTGGTATATGGAATGACCATTGGGGAGTACGCCAGTATGGTGAATACAGAAGAAGGCTGGCTGGGTACAGAAAAACATCCAGCACTTTCTGTAGTGGGTTTGAAAAATTACAATAGAGCGGTCTCCTACGCGCTCCCTATAAGACCTTCGCCTAATTTACCGAGCGACCAATCCATTGCGCTTTACCCAAGTTTGGGATTATTTGAAGGAACTACCATCAATGCTGGAAGGGGAACAGAAGCACAATTCACCCGCTTTGGCGCTCCAGAATTGTCTAAAAAAATGCCCTTTAGCTACACCCCAAGACCCAATTTTGGCGCCAAATACCCAAAACACAGCGGCGAAATTTGCTATGGAAAAGACTTATCTACGCTAAAACCGCCTCATGCGGTAGACCTCACTTGGCTCATAGATGCGTACACCAATAGCGCTAAAAAAGAGGCGTTTTTCCTCACTTCAGGATTTACCAAACACGCAGGAAATGATAGACTTCAAAAACAAATTGAAGCAGGAATGACCCCAACAGAAATAAGAGACAGTTGGCAAAAGGACTTGGAGGCTTTCAAAGTAATTAGAGCCAAATACCTCAGGTATTAAAAGATTCTTTTGAAATTCAGCCTCTTGAATATAAGAAGAGACGGATTGCTGTTAAAAGGCTATTGCTCCCCAGGAATAGTAGGCTTTCTATACCCGTTAAAAGGAATTTTCAAAAGGGCCTTTAGAGATTTATTGGCCTCAGGGTCTGGATAGGTGTCTACCCCGTACACAATCTGATCTACAGGCATGGTTGAAAAAGTACCAAAAAGCCGGTCCCAAACTGAAAATATATTGCCGTAATTCGAATCGGTAAAAGGCAATTTATAGTGGTGGTGAATCTTATGCATGTTAGGAGAAACAATTAACCAGCTCAATAAGGCGTCTGCTTTGGCAGGCAATTTTATATTGGCGTGGTTAAATTGAGAAAATACCACAGAAAGTCCTTGATACAACATAATATAGGCCACCGGAGCACCTACTACAAAAACAGCCAAACAGGTAAAAAGAAAACGCACCACACTCTCCAAAGGATGATGCCTATTAGCAGACGTAGTGTCTACCTCCATATCTGTATGGTGTACCAAGTGAAAGCCCCATAAAACCATCACCTTGTGTTCTGTAAAATGAGCCAACCAGGCTCCTATGAGGTCTAAAAATAAGACTGCCACAAAAACCTCTAACCACAAGGGCATGGTGGGCAACCAATAGAGCAACCCAAAGGAATTTGCTGAAGTCCAATCGCTGGTATAGAGTAATAAAAAAGCTAAGGGGAAATTCACCAATATGGTGGTTAGTGTAAAAAAAATATTTACACCCGCATGTTTGCCCTTGTGATAAGACAATTTAAAGAGAGGTAAAATATATTCTAGTATCCAGAAAAAGGCAATTCCTCCCACCAAAATAAGGCTTCTATGCAAGGGTGGAATGGTTTCAAAGTATGAGATAATCTGTTCCAATTTTATTTTTTATTTTAAAATTACAACTTTATTTTATTTTTCATAGCCTCTACTACCTTGTAAGCAGCAGGACAAATAGGAATATTCTTTTGAGTAATGGCTGTAATCTGATGAAACTTCTTGCGATTGGTATGCGGGAATTCACTACATGCTTTAGGTCTGTGATCGTATATGCTGCAATAATTATCTGCCCCTAAAAAGGCACAAGGCACTTGTTGCAACACATAATCATTGTCTTCATCTACTTTTAAATATTGCGACACAAACTGAGCAGATTTCATCTTTAGGTGCTTGGCTATTCGATCAATATCTGCACGGGTAAAAAGGGGCCCTGTAGTCTTACAACAATTGGCACAACTCAAACAATCTACCGTGTCAAAAACAGTATCATGAAGATCTTGCATGAGATAATCCAACTGCTTGGGCGGCTTTTTTTTGAGTTTAGCAAAATAGGCAGCAGTCTCTTTAGAAGACTCCTTGGCTAGTTTCGGTAATTTTTTTAAAAATTCGTCCATAGGTAGAAAAAGAATGCCTTTATGAAATTAGTCGTGATCATTTGGGTTAAAAATAAGACATTTGTAGCGCTCAAAAAATTTTAAGCCCATGGATGTTTTTGGAAACGCCTTATTAGATTATTGGAACGGAATAGCCACAGAAAATATTTTGACTTACTCCAATCTAGAAGACAGCGATGAAATTCCTTTGGAGTACCTATTTAGGGACTTCAAACAAATGCCTGCTTTAGAAAAAAAAGCACTTAAGAACTGCAAGGGAGCTATCTTAGATTTAGGCGCTGGCGCTGGGTCTCACGCCCTTTATTTACAAGAACAACACAAGAGCGTCACAGCTTTAGATATCTCAAAAGGCGCTGCAGAGGTATGTAGATTGAGGGGAATTAAAAACGTATTTTGTGAAAGTTTATTTGATCACAAGCTCAAATACGACACTGTACTGCTCCTTATGAACGGTACAGGACTGGCTGGGACATTAAAAGGCTTGGGCCCATTTTTAGAGCAGCTTAAAAAACTTTTAAACCCTAACGGGCAAATCCTAGTGGAGGGGACAGACATTCTCTATATGTTTGAATCCGATGAAGAAGATGGAGGCTACTGGGTACCAGACCAGGTAGATTATTATGGAGAACTTCGCTTTACCATGCGTTATAAAGACCAAACAACCTCAGAATTTCCGTGGCTCTATTTGGACTACAATACCTTAGCCAGAGCAGCGCAATACCACGGATTTAAAACAGCCCTTGTGATGGAAGGTCCGCAGGACAATTATCTGGCCAAGCTCAGCTTATAAGGGATTAAGGAATATTGAGGTATTTATGGGTTTGCAAGGACACTTTCCAAGCTGGATGGGCCATGACAAAATCTACAATCATAGGAACTACCTTGTCTTTCACGCTCCATTCAGGCTGTAAATACAAGTGACAATTAGGTCCTACCTTTGCGGCCTGCTCTTGGGCAAATTCTAAATCATGCTTGTTAAAAACAATCACTTTGAGTTCGTGGGCTTCTTTGTAAATAGGTGCTAAAGGCAATTTATTTTTCTTGGGAGAAAGACAAATCCAATCCCACTCACCTGTTAGTTCGTAGGCACCTGAGGTCTCAATATGGGTTTGTAAACCCGCTTTTTTTAAGCCAGCTGTTACAGGTCCCATATCCCAAGTAAGTGGTTCTCCTCCAGTAATGACAATGGTTTTGTAAGGACTAGCGTCTTGGATAATTTTTTCTATCGCCGTAGGCGGATGCTTTTCAGCATCCCAACTCTCCTTTACGTCACACCAATGACAACCCACATCACAACCGCCAACCCTAATAAAATAGGCGGCAGTACCTTTGTGGTAGCCTTCTCCTTGAATCGTGTAAAACGCCTCCATTAAAGGCAAATAAATGCCCTTGTTCACCGCACTCAAAATATCCTGCTCTTTCATGCCGCAAAGATATTAGAATTAGATTACTTTTACGGGACTATTTTATCTAATTAAATGCCTTCTTTCATGAATAAATATGTTCTCTTTTTTGCAGTTATTGGTTTAACCATTGTAGGTTGTTCCTCTAAAAATGATCCTTTCACCATTTCTGAAGGAAAGGTGGGCAAGTTTCACAAAGCAGACGCCATAAAAGACTTGTACGCTATTTTTGCCAACGACTCCATAGTGGGAGATTCTATCGCTATTTCCAATGGCCTTATCGGATCTAGAATTAGTGTTTTTGAAAAAGGAGGAGCGCCATTACTTCATTTAAATCCTGTTCAGGATTCTATCTCTGTTATAGGAAGTATTAGGGTGTTAGACAAACGTTATAAAACAGATAAAGGAATTGGTTTAGAAAGCACTTTTAAAGAAGTCTCAAATGCCTATTCCATAGATAATATCCAAACCACTTTTAGCAGTGTAATTGTTTCTTTTAAAGGATCAGAAGTGTACGTGACTATAGACAGGAAAGAACTTCCTGAGGATTTAAGATATGGAACCATTGAAACCTTGGACGCTATTCAAATTCCTCAAGAAGCCCCTATTAAAAATCTAATGATTAGCTGGCAGCGTTAATATGAGTGCTAAAGCCCTAAAAATACTAGCCCTTGCCTACGGAAGATACTTTAATTTTATTGCGATTTTTTCTAAAAAGAAAGCAGCTGTAAAGGCCTTTGAATTATTTTGCACGCCTAGAAAAGGAAAGTTACAAGCCCATCAAAAGGACTACCTCAACCAATTTGACAAAGAAATGGTTTCTGTGGCAGACCACCATATTCAAACCTACCATTGGAAAGATAGTGAAGGACCTAGGGTATTGCTTTGTCATGGTTGGGAAAGCAATGCGTTTAGGTGGAGAAACCTCATTGAAAAACTTCAAGCCAAAGGATTTCATATCATTAGTTTTGACGCTCCCGGACATGGAGCCTCTTCAGGGGCGCATTTACATGTCCCCATTTATGAAGCATGTACCAGTGAACTGATCAAAAAATACCAACCGAAATATGTCATAGGTCATTCTATAGGAGGCCTTGCCTTATTGTACAGTCAGTACAAATCTCCTCAAGCCTCTGTGGAGAAAGTGGTGAGCCTAGGTGCGCCATCTGACTTAGAAGACATTATGAACAACTACCAAAAACTAGTGGGTTTTAATGGACGGGTATTAGAAGGATTAGACCGTTATTTCAAGGAACGATTCTCTTTTGGAATAGCCGAATTCTCTATGGCGCAACTCATTAAATCTGTTGACAAAAAAGGACTTATTGTCCATGACCTAGAAGACAGAATAGCCCCTTATCAAGCAGCTGTAGATATTCATAAAAATTGGGTCAATGCAGCGCTTATTACTACAAAAGGTCTTGGACATTCCCTTCACCAAGACCAGGTTAACGATCAGATTATTTCATTTTTAAAAGCCTCTTAAACTTTATCTTATGGAACAAAAAGTAACCCCTTTTCACATTGCCATTCCGGTACACAACCTAGAAGAATGTCGAAGTTTTTACAGAGAAATATTAGATTGCGAGGAAGGTAGAAGCAGTGACCATTGGGTAGATTTTAACTTATTTGGGCACCAGCTGGTGATTCATTACAAAGAAAAAAGTCCAGACCACGACTTACACACCAATGCAGTAGATGGTAAAAATGTTCCTGTGCCACATTATGGCGTGGTACTCCCTTGGGATACTTTTGAATCCTTTGCTGCCGGATTAAAAACAAAGGGCGTTTCGTTTGTCATTGAACCTTACATACGTTTCAAAGGCATGGTGGGGGAACAAGCCACCATGTTTTTTCTAGATCCTGCTGGAAATGCGCTGGAATTTAAAGCCTTTAAAGACATGGATCAATTGTTTGCGAAGTAAAAAAAAGGCCGCCCAATGGGCGGCCTTTTTTTTTTACTTTCTTGCTCTATGGCGCTCTCTGGCCAACAAAGTATTTTTTAAAAGCATGGCAATAGTCATAGGACCTACTCCTCCAGGAACTGGAGTAATATAAGAAGCCTTTTTAGACACATTTTCAAAATCTACATCTCCTGTAATATAATAGCCTTTTTCTAGGCTGTCGTCTGCGACTCTTGTAATACCTACATCGATTACTACAGCTCCCTCTTTAACCATTTCTGCTTTTAAGAAATTAGGTACCCCTAAAGCAGAGATCACAATGTCTGCTTGAGAGATGATTTGAGTAATATTTTTAGTGTGGCTATGTGTTAATGTAACGGTAGAATTTCCTGGCCATCCTTTCCTACCCATCAAAATACTCATGGGCCTACCTACAATGTGACTCCTTCCAATCACAACGGTATGCTTTCCTTTTGTCTCTACATTATATCGCTCTAAAAGCTCTAAAATTCCAAATGGCGTAGCTGGGATAAAAGTACTCATATCCAATGCCATCTTGCCAAAATTCATAGGATGGAATCCGTCTACATCCTTATCTGGGTCAATAGCCATTAATACAGACTGTGTGTCTATCTGTTTTGGCAAAGGAAGTTGCACAATAAACCCGTCTATCTCAGGGTTTTCATTAAGCTTCTTGATTTCTTTTAAGAGTTCTACCTCAGAGGTAGTAGAGGGCAATCGCAACATCGTAGATTCAAAACCAACACGCTCACAGGACCTTACTTTGCTACCTACGTATGTTAATGAAGCACCGTCGTTTCCTACAATAACTGCAGCTAAATGTGGTACTTTCTCTCCTCTGGCTTTCATGTCAGAAACGGCAATAGCTATTTCATCTTTAATGTCATTGGACACTTTTTTTCCATCTAATAATTCCATAGAACCCTTAATTTTATTTTATATTAACGCATGCCGCCAAGGCCACCCATCATTTGCATCATTTTTTTACCTCCACCTCCTTGCATCATCTTCATCATTTTAGACATCTGGTCAAATTGCTTTAGCAATTGATTCACGTCTTGTATGGTCCTACCACTGCCTTTAGCTATACGTTTTTTTCTACTGGCGTCTAACTTAGTGGGTTGGCTTCGTTCCAATGGGGTCATAGAATGAATGATCGCTTCTATATGCTTAAAGGCGTCGTCGTCTATATCTAGACCCTTAAGTGCTTTTCCAGCACCTGGGATCATTCCCATAAGATCTTTTAAATTACCCATCTTCTTAATCTGTTGGATCTGGGTGAGGAAATCGTCAAAACCAAAGGTGTTTTTAGCAATCTTCTTTTGAATCTTTCTGGCCTCTTCTTCGTCAAACTGATCCTGTGCGCGCTCTACAAGAGAGACCACGTCTCCCATTCCAAGAATACGATCTGCCATACGCTCTGGATAGAACACATCTAAAGCCTCCATTTTCTCTCCAGTACCTATAAATTTAATAGGCTTGGTCACCACAGACTTAATAGAAATGGCTGCACCCCCTCGAGTGTCTCCATCTAGCTTGGTCAAAATAACCCCATCAAAATTTAAGACATCGTGAAAGGCTTTAGCGGTGTTCACAGCATCCTGACCTGTCATGGAATCTACCACAAACAGGGTCTCACTTGGGGTAATGGCTTTGTGAATATGGGCAATTTCTTCCATCATAGCCTCATCTACCGCTAATCTACCTGCAGTATCTATAATCACTAAGTTGTGTCCATTGGCTTTAGCATGGGCTATACCCGCTTGTGCAATGGCCACTGGATTAGATTCTTCCTTATTTGAATATACTGAAACACCTATCTGATCTCCTACAACGTGTAATTGGTCAATGGCCGCTGGTCTGTATACATCACAGGCAACCAAAAGAGGGTTTTTAGATTTCTTTGATTTTAAATACAAGGCCAACTTACCGGAGAAAGTAGTCTTACCAGATCCCTGAAGACCTGCCATTAAAATTACAGATGGATTGTCTGAAAGGTTTAAACCTACAGATTCCCCACCCATGAGCTGGGTCAGTTCATCTTTAACCAATTTTACCATGAGCTGGCCCGGCTGAAGACTCGTCAATACTTGCTGACCTAATGCCTTTTCTCTAACGGTATTGGTGAATTCTTTAGCAATTTTAAAGTTAACATCTGCATCTAATAAGGCACGCCTTACTTCTTTAAGAGTTTCTGCAACGTTAATCTCTGTAATCTGACCATGCCCCTTTAAAACATGAAGGGCTTTGTCTAGTTTATCGCTTAAATTATCGAACATATGGGCTAAATATTAAAAGGCAAATTTAAGAAAACACCCGGGAAAAATATAGTTCTATTCCACTTTCTTTGAAAAGTACATCAGAAATATATGGGGAATGGTGAGGGCGGTTAAAAAGGCAAAAAACAGGGAGAGTTCTAAGGTGTAATAATGCTGTATAATTAGAAAGTAGATTCCTAAAGATAATACTGCCATGGTCCAATACAACCAGCTAGACTTCACATACATCACAAATCCTCTGTAATCTCTCCGACCGTATAAAAAATTCATTTGATCAAGCAAGGAGGGCAAAGAATGCCAGAAAATAAAGTATATGGCAAAAGCCCATAATAAAGTGGTACTGTTAAATACCACAAAAAAGACCAGTAAATAAAAAAGCTCACGGGCCTTA
>JAQWTF010000134.1:0-2351 GCA_029242825.1 Flavobacteriaceae bacterium
GCCCCATTGACCTCTAAAAAGGAGTTTGTAGCAGATATTCCAATAGCCAAATGACCTTCCTTAGTGAGCCTCATTTTTTCTTGCCCTTTTGTGCTAAAAGCCAACTGATCTGCTGCCGCTCTGAATATACCTGTATTGGTGTCTGACTTAAAACTATAACTGGGCTCGTTCTGACTTCCGTTTGAATTGGAAAATCCTTGGCTTCTAATTTCTCCTGCCACATGTAATTTATTTGTGGGATTAGTGGTCCCAATTCCCAGTCTTTGTTTGTCTTGGTCCCAAAACACAGCCAATGTGCTCAGGCTTTTATTTTTTATCTCACCCACCACACCATTGCTTTCAGTATGCCATAGACTTCCTGTAGTTCCCTGTCTAAATAGGTTTAATTGAAGACTGTCTAGTGGGTGTAGTCCTTGGTTTGAATTTGTTGTATTAGTTGTGTTGGATGTGGTGTGTGAGTGATCTATTAATGCATAGTCTGGTATTTCATGGGTGTGGGAAGCCGTTGTTGTGAGCGGAAAATCATGGGTGTGAGAAGCCGTTGTTGTGAGCGGAAAATCGTGGGTGTGATTTATTAATGCAAAGTTTGGGGTTTCATGACTGTGATTGTTTAAAGCGAAGTTTTCGTTTTCATGCGTATGGCTCAAAATAGCTGTTGGGATATTTTCATGCTGGTGATTTATTGGGGGTACCTCAATAAGGGTCTGTTCTCCGCTACTGCTTGTAAATAAAAAATTATTTTCTGAGATATTTTGGAAGCTTGCAGGAGTGGGTGTTGTTGGAGGGATGAACTCGCATAGGGGCATCCACCTTTGGTGGTAGTAAAATACGCAGTTTTGATCAATATTATACACTAAGGCGCCGCTAAGAGGTCTAATAGAACGCATTTCATTGTCAGTGACAACCGTTAAGATCAATGCTTTTGTGTGGCTTTTTAATTCTAAAAGTGAGTGGGGATGAATCGTTTCAGGATCTCCTCCTATTTTTACCTGGGCTGAGGTAATACAGGAATATAGTAGCGTTAAACCTATAAAAAATAAAGACTTCATATTGTCACTTTTCTATAAGGTAACATCCAATTGATTGTAATATCAGAAAATAAGATAAAGAGGGTCTTTTTATCTGTTAAAGTCTCAAAAAGACTATTTTTTGATTAAAACGGCTGGTTTTTAAGTCAATTCTTTTAAAAGACTTAAATGGGTGTTTAAGTGTTTTAGAAGTGTTTATAAATCCATTGCTTTGCGCTCTATTTGAGAGACTTCTGCAGCTTCTTGGTTTTTTTGAAATAATCGAGCTGTATGGGGACCTCTTAGGAATATGTCCTGATTAATCACTTCTAAATAACTTCCTTCCCGAAGTCCAATGACGTCGGTGTCATGATAGGTGTGGAATTCCTTTATCCTAGTTTCTCTGCTCTCTCCATTGTGCTTTAAGTGTGGTATTGGATCTAGGTAGTGTGCATTAATATTATAAGGGATAAGGCCAATAGTTCTGAAATCCTTTGGCATAGTAATAGGCATATCATTAGTGGTGTGCATGCTTTGTCCAATGATGTTACTTCCAGCACTACAGCCCAAATAAGGTACGCCTCCTATAAGCGCATTTTTTAAAGCAGCAATAATGCCTAAGTCGTACAGGGCTTTGACCAAGACAAAGGTATTTCCTCCTCCAGTAAAAATTGCTTCTGCCTTGGATATCCCTTCGATAGGGTCTTTGTATTCGTGAAGCCCTTTTACTTTTTTTCCTATTTTGGAAAATGCTTGAGACACGTGTCTGGTGTAGTGGTCGTGACTAATTCCATTTGGTCTAGCGTATGGAATAAAAGTGATGGTAGTGACATTTTTAAAAAAAGTTTCAAGCTCGGGGAGTAAATAAGCCAAATACTTTTCATCGGGTAATGTGCTGGTACTGGCAAGTATAAGATGTTTCAAGACTATTTTTTTTGCAAATTAACAAAAGTTTGGCCATCCTATTTTTTTATTTCTAACTAAGATGGGTTTTCTTTATACTAATATAACCACTAACCCATGTCTTTGGCATGAAATATATTGATGTATGATACTTAAAAAGACTTATTTGTTGTGCTCTTTTTTTCTTTTAATTTCCCTGAGTCTCTGGTCTCAAGACAGGGTGCCTCTTAAGGGTAAGGTAATGTATAGAGGGAGCAATGTGGTCAATGAAAACGTGTTGAATACCACTGCTGGTTTAGCAACTATTACAGACCAGGAGGGCTCTTTTGAAATTGAAGTAGCTGAAGGGGACGAATTGGTTTTTACAGCGGTCAATTATAAAATCACTGCGGTATTGATCACCGCAGAAATTTTGAAAAATAGGCGGTTGGTAGTTGCTGT
>JAQWTF010000123.1:0-14108 GCA_029242825.1 Flavobacteriaceae bacterium
GTTCGTTTGGTAGGAGACAATGTAGAAGTAGGTGTCTATGACATTAAAGATGCACTTGTCAAAGCAGAGGAACTAGAATTAGACTTAGTAGAGATTTCTCCTAAGGCAGACCCTCCTGTTTGTAAAATTACCGATTACAAGAAATTCCTTTACGAACAAAAGAAAAGAGAAAAGGTACTTAAAGCTAAAGCGACTAAAGTGGTGGTTAAAGAGATCCGTTTTGGACCTCAAACAGACGACCATGATTATGAGTTTAAAAAGAAACACGCAGAGAAGTTTCTTAAGGATGGAGCCAAATTAAAGGCTTATGTATTCTTTAAAGGACGTTCTATCGTATATAAAGATCAAGGAGAAATTCTACTCTTAAAATTGGCTTCTGAACTAGAAGAACTAGGAAAAGTAGAGCAAATGCCTCGATTAGAAGGAAAGAGAATGACCATGTTTTTAGCCCCAAAAACTAAAAAATAGTCACAAGGGTGTTTAATGGCCCTGAATACATTAAGTGAGATAACTATAAATAGGAAGACAATGCCTAAAATGAAAACTAAATCTAGTGCCAAGAAGCGTTTTAAGCTTACAGGTTCTGGTAAATTAAAAAGAAAGCACGCTTTTAAGAGTCACATCTTAACTAAAAAGTCTAAAAAGCGTAAGCTTAAATTAACTCATGATGGTTTGGTTCACAAAGCAGATGAGAACAACATCAAAATTCAATTGCGTTTAAAATAAACCAATTAAGGTAACAATTATTAACCGTGGAGCTAGGCCTTAAAGTGCCCAACAGCCGCCTACTACAAAAAACAATTAAGACATGCCAAGATCAGTCAATTCAGTAGCTTCAAGAGCTAGAAGAAAAAAAGTAATGAAACAAGCCAAAGGTTTCTTCGGAAGAAGAAAGAACGTTTGGACTGTTGCTAAAAACGCGGTAGAGAAAGCGATGCTTTACGCATACAGAGACCGTAGAAATAAGAAAAGAAATTTCCGTGCCCTATGGATTACACGTATTAATGCAGCGGCAAGATTACACGGAATGTCTTACTCAGAGTTTATGGGTAAAGTAAAAGCCAACAACATTGAACTAAACCGCAAGGTTTTAGCAGATTTGGGTATGAATCATCCAGAGGCGTTCAAAGCTGTAGTAGACAAAATAAAATAATACGAATCTATCTCACTTATAAAAATCCCACGCCTTCAGCGTGGGATTTTTTTTTACCTTTCAACCTATGAATACACCACTACTTAAAGACGTAAAGCTCGTTGTAACAGACATGGATGGCACTTTGTTAAATCCCAATCACGAGGTGAGCTCTCAATTCATTGATCAATTCTGGGCACTTAAAGAAAAAGGGATTACAGTGGTGGCTGCTAGTGGAAGGCAACACAATAGTATTGTTGAAAAATTAGCCGCTGTAGAAAACGAGCTCACTGTTATTGCAGAAAATGGGGCCATGACCACTTTTCATGGTAAAGAAACGGTATTTACCCCCTACCCCAAGGTGTATTTAAACAAAACACTGGCGCTTTTAAAAAAGCAAGAAAATATGCATCCGGTACTTTGCACCAATGGATCTGCATTTATAAGCAAGGGGCAGGAAAAGTTTGAACCTATTCTGAGAGAATTTTACAGTGCTTTTAATGTAATTGATCGCCTGGAAGATTGCACACAAGAGGTACTTAAAATTGCTATTTATCATTTTGAAAGCTCTGAAAAGTATATTTTCCCAGTAGTGCAAGACTTAGCCAATGCAGTGAAAATTAAAATTTCTGGCCCTAATTGGGTAGATCTTTCTCATCCAAACGCCAATAAGGGATTCGCTTTAAATGCCCTACAAAAACACTTAGGAGTGAGCCGGGAGCAAACCATGGTCTTTGGCGATTACTTCAATGATTTAGAGATGATGGAACAAGCACATTTTAGCTATGCTATGGCCAACGCACATCCTGAAATTATCAAAAAAGCCAATTATAAAACAGGCTCTAATAGTGAATTTGGTGTAGAAACGGTTTTAGAAAAATTACTAAAACTAGTATAGGCGTCTGAGGAATAGAGCCCCTCAAATTCATTACACTTTAGCAAACAGTTTTTTGGGTCTCTAAAATGGAACGTCGTCTGAATCTGGCATACCAAAAGCGTCATTAGGCGAAGGAAGGTCTTTGGTTATAAATGGATTAGATTCCTGGTTGCTATTGAGTTTAGACTGAAATTCAAAAGGAGTGTCAAAAGTATCTAAGTTTTCAAACTTACCTAAGTTACCCACGAATTTAAGCCTAATATTATCTAAACCACCATTTCTGTGCTTGGCGACAATAAATTCTGCCTGGCCGTCTGTTGGGGATCTTTCATCGTCGTCCCATTCCTCAATTTTATAATATTCAGGTCTGTAGATAAAGGAAACAATATCTGCATCTTGCTCAATGGCTCCCGACTCCCTTAAATCGGAAAGTATTGGACGCTTAGAACCTCCCCTGGTTTCTACTGCCCTAGATAATTGAGACAGTGCTATTACTGGGACATTTAATTCCTTGGCTAAGGCTTTTAGGTTTCTGGAAATAGTAGAAATTTCCTGTTCCCTGTTTCCGCCACCCTTCTGACTGGTTCCTGCAGTCATTAACTGAAGGTAATCTATTATAATTAGTTTAATACCGTGTTGTGAAGCCAATCTTCTCGCTTTGGCCCTAAGGTCAAAAATGGACAAAGAGGGGGTGTCGTCTATAAATAAAGGGGCCGTTTCCAAGGCTTTCACCTTAACATTTAATTGCTCCCATTCGTGCTTTTCTAGCTTACCAGTTCTTAGTTTTTCAGAAGACAATCCAGTCTCTGAAGAAATAAGCCTGGTAATTAATTGTACCGAAGACATCTCTAAAGAAAAGAACGCTACACCATGGTTGTTGTTCACCGCCATATTACGCGCCATGGAGAGCGTTAGGGCTGTTTTACCCATACCTGGTCTGGCTGCTACAATAATTAAATCACTTGGTTGCCATCCTGAAGTAAGCTTATCTAGCTTGTCAAAACCAGATGGAATCCCACTGAGCCCTTCTTTATTGGCAATTTCTTCAATTCGCTTTTTAGCTTGTATTACAAGATTTTGCGCTGTTTCTGCCGAACGCTTTAAATTCCCTTGGGTAACGTCGTATAGCTTAGATTCTGCCGCGTCTAATAAGTCAAAAACATCCGTACTGTCTTCATAAGCTTCTTGTATAATCTCGTTAGAAATTTTAATGAGACTTCGCTGGATGTATTTTTGCAAAATGATTCTAGCATGAAACTCAATATGAGCAGAAGAAGCCACCTTTTGGGTGAGGTTAATCAAGTAAAAATCCCCTCCAACCTTTTCTAGCTGACCTTCTTTTTTTAATTGCGCAGAAACGGTTAATAAATCAATGGGTTCAGAGGTTTCAAAGAGTGTGAATATGGCTTCATAAATAAATCTATGGGCGTCTTTATAAAATACGTCTGGATGCAAAATATCTATAACCTCATCTACCCCTTTTTTGTCAATAAGCATTGCTCCTAACACAACCTCCTCTAAATCAGTTGCTTGAGGCGGTATTTTGCCGCGCTCTAAAGTAACAAGCGAGGCGCTATTAGGAATATTTCTTGTAAATGCTTTTGGGTTTTCCATAAGTGCTAATGTACGTAATAAGATGCGGCCAGACCTAAAAAAGTGCGTCCCGACTATTCACCGTTCATTCACAATCTGACTGTTAATAAGTTACAAAAATTGTTGATAAGCATAAAAAAAACTGCTGTTAAAAAACAGCAGTTTTGTAAAGACTTTATAAACTAGGGGCTTAGTCGTTAAAGACACCCATCTGAGCGTATTTTTCCATTCTGCTAGCCACCAATTCTTTTGGGGATAAGTTTTTGAGCTCATTAAAATGAGCGCTAATCTTTTGTTTGGTAATTTCAAACATTTTTGTCCTGTCACTGTGAGCCCCCCCTGAAGGTTCTCTTACAATTTCATCAATAAGTTTGAGCTTCTTCATATCAGTAGCCGTTAACTTAAGGGCGCTTGCTGCCAATTCTTTATATTCCCAACTCCTCCATAAAATAGAAGAACAAGATTCAGGAGAAATTACAGAGTACCAGGTATTCTCTAACATCAGCACCTTATCTCCAACCCCTATTCCCAAGGCTCCTCCTGAGGCACCTTCGCCTATGATCATCACGATAATGGGCACTTTAAGCCTAGTCATTTCAAGTATATTCCTTGCAATAGCTTCTCCTTGGCCCCTTTCTTCTGCTTCAATTCCTGGGTATGCCCCTGGAGTGTCTATTAGACACACTACTGGAATGTTAAATTTCTCCGCAGATTTCATGAGTCTAAGGGCTTTTCTATAGCCTTCAGGATTGGCCATACCAAAATTCCTGTATTGTCTGGTCTTAGTATTATAGCCTTTCTGCTGTCCTATAAACATATAGGACTGATCACCAATTTTACCCAAACCACCAATCATGGCTTTGTCGTCCTTAACCGTTCTGTCTCCGTGGAGCTCTAGGAAAGTCTCTCCACAAATGGCTTTAATGTAATCTAAAGTGTAAGGTCTATTAGGATGTCTAGACAACTGAACCCTCTGCCATGCAGTTAAATTCTTGTATATGTCTTTTTTAGTCTCTTGTAATTTTTTTTCAATTTGCTTACAGGTCTCACTAACGTCTACGTCGCTCTCTTCTCCTATAATCACACACTTGTCTAGCTGGTCTTCTAGTTCCTTAATAGGAAGCTCAAAATCTAAATACTCCATGGGGTGTTTTAATTGGTAACAACTGACAAATATAAAATTTATATGCTACAATCTATGTCTTAGTTTTAGTTTTTAGCTTCAGTCTGTTTTTTAAAATACCATTGGCAATTACTGTCAACAATATAACACTGGCACCTGTATAAAACATCGGGGTCATTTGCTCACTAGATCCAAAAACAAAAAAAGCGAGTACAATACCATACACAGGTTCTAGATTGGTGGTTAACATCACAGAGTATGGACTAATAAATGCCATGAGCTTTACAGAGGCAATAAAAGCGTAAGCCGTACACAAGGAGGCTAACAAAAACAAATAGCCTATATCTGATGAAGAAACGGCCCAAAAATCTTTTGTGAAAGCACCGGTAAAAACCAGATAAAGAGACAGCAGTAACACCCCACCAGCCATTTCATAAAAAACGATCACTGAAGGTTTTAATCTTGCGATATACAAGCCGTTGATCATTGAAAAAACAGCCACTAAAAAAGCAGAAGTAACCGCTAAGAGAATACCCTGCCAATACTGGGTTTCTACTTTAAAAATAACGCCTAAACCAAAAACAACCATCAAGCCAAATAACACCTCGTAGCCTACTAATTTTCTCTTGTACCACAAAGGCTCTAGAAATGCAGCAAATAATGCGCCTACTGACATACAAGCCAAGGCTATAGATACATTAGAGATTTTTATAGCCTTAAAAAAAGTGACCCAATGCAAAGCAATTATAGCTCCTGTTCCCAATAGGCCAAGCACTGTTCTAATGGGCAAACGCCAAGAAAAACGCATGGCTTTAATATAGATCATTACCATTAGCATTGCCATAGCCATTCTATACCAAACCAAAGGAAGGGCGTCTATAGAAATAAGCTTTCCTATGACTGCAGTAAAACCCCAGATAAATACAATTAAGTGAAGGTGAGCGAAGTGCTTGAGATTACCGTTTGGCATTATTTAATAAATAAACAGCTATAAAACTAAATAGAATATTAGGGATTAAAATAGCCCATAGTGGAGACAAGCCAGATTGCTGTGCCAAAGTACCAAAAACCCTATCAAAAAAGATGTAAATAAAAGCCACACAAATACCAAAAGCTAAATTAACACCCATACCTCCTCTTCTCTTGGCTGCTGAGACTCCAACAGCAATAAAGGTAAGAATGAAAGCTGTAAAAGGAAGGGCCCATCTCTTGTATTTAACCATAATATAGGTGTTGATATTACTGGCGCCTTTTCGCTTTTGATCTGCTATAAATTCGTTAAGCTCTATGAGATTCTTGGTCTCAGCAATGTAGGACACAGGCGTTAAATCTGAAATCTTAAAATCAAACACAGTGTCTAAGGTCGCTTTAGATTCTATCCTAGCAAGACTATCTGTAAAGTATCTCTTCTCAAAAGTAGTGAGCTGATACATGGAATCTTTTTCCCTCCATCTAATCGTAGCTGCACTAATTTTATAATCCAATTCATTGGCCTCGTTAAAATGTTCAAGGGTAAAATTATACCCTCTAGACCTACTTGGATCATAACTACTCACATACAGGAAATCATTCTCGTTTACCTGGTTAAAAATATTTTTGGTAATGCGGTCTTCTTTTCCCTTTTTGAGGTACTTAAAAATGAATTCATTATACCCTTTACTCGCATGAGGAACAATAAACATCACCATAAAAAACATGAGTGCAGCAATAATACTCGCCCCAACAAAATAGGGTCTTAAAAACCTATTAAATGACACGCCGGAGCTTAAAATAGCTACTATTTCTGTGTTGTTAGCCAGTTTAGAGGTGAAAAAAATAACCGATAAAAAAAGAAATATAGGAAATAACAAACTTCCTATATAAATGGTGAAATTACCATAGTACACCAGTACTTCTTCAAGGGGCGCGTTATTGTCTATGATCTTACCTACTTGCTCAGCCAGATTAGCCATAATTCCAATAGGCACAAAAAGCATTAGCATCACCGAGAAGGTGAGTAAATATCGTTTGAGTATGTACCAATCAAGAATTTTCACTCTTAGAGTCTTTTGTCCATTTGAACCACCATCATTGCTTTCCAAGCCGCAAATTCTCCTGCGATAATTTTCTCTCTAGCAGTGCGCACCAACCACATATAAAAACCTAAATTGTGAATGGTCGCAATTTGTTTTCCTAAATACTCATTGGCCGCAAACAAATGACGCAAATAGGCCTTAGAATACTCTGTATCTACAAAAGTGTGTCCCATTTCATCTAAAGCAGAAAAATCTGCTTCCCACTTTTTGTTTTTTATGTTAATAGTCCCATGAGCCGTAAATAACATCCCATTTCTAGCGTTTCTAGTAGGCATAACGCAGTCAAACATATCAATACCCAAAGCTATGTTTTCCAAAATATTAATAGGAGTTCCCACCCCCATTAAATACCTAGGTTTGTCTTCCGGAAGCACCTCACAAACTACTTCAGTCATGGCGTACATCTCATCTGCAGGCTCCCCAACTGAAAGACCTCCAATTGCGTTACCCTGAGCACCCACAGAGGCAATAAACTCTGCCGACTGTCTCCTGAGGTCTTTATAGGTAGATCCTTGAACGATCGGGAAAAAAGTTTGTTCGTAATCGTAAGTGTAGGGTGTTTTGTCCAGATGCGTCATACAACGATCTAACCATCTGTGGGTCATATGCATAGATCTTTTAGCATATGAATAATCACAAGGGTAAGGGGTACATTCATCAAAGGCCATGATAATGTCTGCGCCAATTTTTCGCTGAATCTCCATCACATTTTCAGGAGTAAAAACATGATATGAACCGTCAATATGAGACTTAAACTTAACCCCTTCTTCCTTAATTTTTCTATTAGAGGATAGGGAATAAACCTGATAACCACCGCTATCTGTTAAAATATTTTTGTCCCATCCCATAAACTTATGAAGACCACCAGCCTTTTCCAGAATATCTGTCTTTGGCCTCAAATACAAATGATAGGTATTTCCCAAAATTATATCTGGTTTAATCTCTTCTTTTAGCTCGCGCTGATGCACCCCTTTTACGGAAGCCACCGTACCCACAGGCATAAAAATAGGGGTTTCAATAATACCGTGGTCTGTTTCTAAAGTAGCTGCCCTAGCTTTAGATTGTGGGTCTCTATGGGATAAGTTAAATTTCAAAGTATATAAATCTAGCCGCAAATATACTAAACCCCTATGGAGTATTCACTTTAGAAGGTGTAAAATAAAATGTGAATTCGTTGATAAATAGTAACAACTCAAGTTGTGTAGCCCACATAAGGGCCTTATTTTTACCGTTGTTAAACTACCCAATAAAAACATGGCAAATATTACAGAATTAAACCAATTGACTACGCAGGTCAGAAGAGACATTTTGCGTATGGTACACAAAGTTAACTCTGGTCATCCAGGAGGATCATTAGGTTGTGCTGAATTTTTCGTAGCCCTTTACAATGAGGTAATGGAGCTAAAAGAAGGTTTTGATATGGACGGTAAAGAAGAAGATTTATTCTTTTTATCCAATGGACATATCTCTCCGGTTTTCTATAGCGTTTTGGCTAGAAGAGGCTACTTCCCAGTAGAAGAATTAAACACCTTTAGATTAATCAACTCCAGACTTCAAGGACACCCAACAACACACGAAGGTCTGCCAGGTATAAGAATGGCATCTGGTTCTTTGGGTCAAGGAATGTCTGTGGCTATTGGCGCAGCACAAGCCAAAAAACTCAATAAAGATGCTCATTTAGTGTACAGTCTTCACGGAGATGGAGAACTACAAGAAGGTCAAAACTGGGAAGCCATTATGTATGCTTCTGCAAAAAAGGTAGACAACTTAATCGCTACCATAGACTTAAATGGGCAGCAAATAGATGGGTCAACAGACCACGTATTACACATGGGAGATGTTGCCGCGAAATTTAAAGCTTTTGATTGGGAAGTACTCTCTATTGAAAAAGGGAACGATATGGAGGCTGTTATTGAAGGCCTTCAAAAAGCCAAAGCACTTAGCGGAAAAGGTAAGCCTGTTTGTATACTCATGCACACTGTAATGGGTAATGGGGTAGATTTCATGATGCATACCCACGCATGGCATGGTAAAGCACCAAACGACGAACAATTGGCCAATGGACTGGCCCAAAATGCAGAAACTTTAGGGGACTACTAAACCACAAGACAATGAAAAAATATACAGATACAGGAAAAAAAGATACTAGAAGTGGTTTTGGTGCAGGATTGGCCCATTTAGGAAGAACCAATAAGAATGTTGTTGCATTGTGTGCAGATCTTATAGGCTCTTTAAAGATGGATGAATTTATTGCGGAGAACCCAGAGCGTTTTTATCAAATAGGTATTGCAGAAGCTAATATGATTGGAATTGCAGCTGGTTTGACTATTGGGGGGAAAATTCCATTTACTGGGACATTTGCCAACTTTTCAACTGGTAGGGTTTACGATCAAATCAGGCAGTCTGTTGCCTACTCAGATAAGAATGTTAAAATATGTGCCTCACATGCGGGCTTAACATTAGGAGAAGATGGCGCTACACACCAAATTCTTGAAGATATAGGTTTAATGAAAATGCTACCAGGAATGGTGGTCATAAACACCTGTGATTATAACCAAACAAAAGCAGCTACCATTGCCATAGCAGATTACCATGGTCCTGTTTACTTGCGTTTTGGCAGGCCTGCAGTAGCTAATTTTACTCCACCAGATGCACCTTTTGAAATTGGAAAAGCCCTTTTATTGCAAGAAGGGACAGACGTCACTATTGTAGCCACCGGACACCTAGTTTGGGAAGCTTTAATTGCAGCAGAGGCCTTAGCAGAAAAAGGGATCAGTGCAGAGGTCATTAATATACACACCATTAAACCATTAGATGAAGCGGCTATTTTAGCTTCTGTAGCAAAAACATCTTGTATTGTTACCGCTGAAGAGCACAATATCTTAGGGGGATTGGGAGAAAGTGTAGCTAGAACTTTAGCTTCAAAACACCCTGTGCCACAAGAATTCATTGGAACAAATGACACTTTTGGAGAGAGTGGTACACCCGCACAACTCATGGAGAAATATGGATTGAACGCAGCGGCCATTACAAAGGCTTGTGAAAAAGTAATAAAACGCAAATAAAACCGTTTTACCATACAAATGTCTAAAGGCGCATTTTAATTCTTTCAAAAGATCTTAAAATGCGCTTTTTTACTTTAAAATATTATTTAAGATGAAAAAAGTATTATTTATTGCAGTGGCCTTAATCACTTTTCAAGGCTTTGCACAGAAAGAAACAGGGATAGGAATTAAAGCTGGCGTAAATTACAATCAGAATGGCGATTTAAAAACTGCTGTAAGTAGCGCTGCAAACGACATTATTTCTGGATCAGATCAAAAAATGGGCTACCATCTTGGTCTTTATGCTAAAATGAATTTACCTATTTTTTACCTCAGACCTGAATTGATCTTTACCCATACCAAAAGTGCTTATAACTTTTCAGGAGGAAATGGAGTGTATAGTCAATCAAAAATAGACCTCCCTATTCTATTAGGTTATGAGATTATAGGTCCTCTACATGTTTTTGCAGGTCCATCTATTCAATTGGTTTTAGGAAATGATTTTGACTTGAGTAATGTTGCTCTAACAGATTTAGAAAAAAATACCACCATTGGTTTTCAATTTGGCGCTGGTATAAACCTAGGACGTTTAGGATTAGATGTAAGGTTTGAAAGGGGATTAAGTCCCAATCAAATCTCACTGATCAACAACAATATCACCACTATTTCAGAGAGTTTTATTGACACTAGGCCCACCCAAGTGATCTTTGCGCTTTCATATGCTTTATAAACTTAAAGAGATATTCAAAAAAAAGCCCTGCATTGCAGGGCTTTTTTGTATTTAAACTTGTTCGGTCAGATTAATCTTTATCCAAGTAATCAGGGATACCGTCGCCATCGGTATCAGGAAAGGTAATGGAACCATCTTCATTAATAATGATTTCCTCTAGGGTAGGAATACCATCGTTGTCGTCATCTGAATCTGCATGATTGGCTAAGGCTTGCTGAAAACTACTGGCTTCCTCATCTGCATCTGTATTATCATTACCCAGAATACCGTCTCCATTGAGATCTTCTAATATGGAAGGAATACCGTCATTGTCATAATCAGTATCTACTATAAACTTACCCAATTCAATAGAAAACATCAAAGGAGTATAGGCTGGAATAACGCCTGAAGTAGAATTGTAGTAACCTAGCGCAGAAGGAAAAACAAATAAACCAATACCACTGTCTGTGAAAGTTGTTGTACCATCGGGATGGTTTTCTACATTAAGACCAGCTTTAAGTTTGTTTACACCCAATTGGTACCCCCTTATGGTAAAAGGAAGGTATTGCCAGAGAAAACTGGCAGATGCGTCAAATGATTTACCATTTAAAAAACTTCCCTCATACTTAATAAGTGTAGAGTCTGCAACAGTAGGAGAAATTCCACTAGCGCCCTCTCTTACAACCAAATAATAATAGGTATGGTTCACTAGCTCTTTTGTGTCCAGACCATAATAATCAGAATCAATTGCAATGGTTTCAGATTGCATCATTTGAGAAAGAGGCGTTTTATTGGCATTATCTCCTGCAAGTGTGTCTACCCGCACTTTAAAGTCAAAACCAACTGGTGGATTTTGAAAAGATTCGTAATTATAAAAGTGTGTATCCAAAAAAGCAGAAATATCTTCAGCATTGGTTGGTTCTACCTCACTTAAATTAAGCGGCGGCACTAATTCTACGCCTACTATTTCATTTTTCTTACAGGAAATAGCAGTGAGTAATACAAAAGCACACAGGAATAAAGTATTCTTAGACATTTAGAATCATTTTAAGGCCGGCAAGATACAATTTTCCCGTATTTTTGTCAGAGACATTAACAAAGATTTTTGTATTGTTTATGCGTTTAGACAAATACCTGTGGGCCCTGAGATATTTTAAGACCAGAAACATTGCTTCAGAAGCGTGTAAGAAGGGTCAAATCAGGGTTAATGATCAAATTGCCAAGCCTTCCAGGGAAGTTTATCCTATGGATAAACTGCTCATTCGAAAAAATCAGATTAATTTTCAATGTACTGTACTAGATATACCTACTAGTAGGTTGGGTGCTAAATTGGTGGACATGTACCGTAAGGACACCACCCCATTGGAGGCATTAGAACAACATAAAGTAGCCGCACTGGCTCAAGAACACTATAGGAAAAGTGGGACTGGAAGACCCACAAAGAAAGAGAGAAGAGACCTATCAGACTACGCCCAAGAGAATGAAGAAAACACCGATTGGGAATAAGAATACAGCATACTATGGATACAAATCAAGACTTAAGCCAAGCCTATTGGGAGGAGAGATACAACAAAGAGGAGACTGGTTGGGATATTGGAGGTATTTCTCCTCCAATGAAATTTGCCATAGACCAATTGGCTTTTCAATATCCGGAACAAAAAGATTTAAGCATCTTAATCCCTGGTGCTGGCTTGGGACATGAAGCCATTTATCTTCACCAAAAAGGGTATACAAATGTTCATGTATTGGATATTGCTAAAAAACCTTTAGCAGAAATTGCCCGTAAGTGCCCAGATTTCCCGAGCCATCACTTGCATTGTGAAGACTTCTTTAATTTTAAAAAAGAGGCATTTGATATTATTTTTGAACAAACGTTTTTTTGCGCCATACCACCTAGCTCCAGAGAAATGTACGTCCTAAAAATGCATGAATTACTAAAGCCAAAAGGTATTTTAACTGGCCTGTTTTTTAATTTTCCTTTAACTGATCAGGGACCTCCATTTGGAGGAAGCATAGAAGAGTATTTGGATTTATTTGACCCTTATTTTCTCATAAATTTTATGGAAACTGCCCAAAATTCAATAAAACCTAGAGCAGAGAAAGAACTCTTCTTTATATTTGAAAATAGATCTCAAAAACAAGCTTAAACATTTAAATCATGTCACATCAAATATTAACACACCAAGAGATTGCCCATAAAATTCAGAGAATTGCATATCAAATCTATGAATCTAATGTAAATGAGAAAGAAATTGTAGTGGCAGGTATTATAGGTACTGGACTTGAATTTGCGAAAAAAATTAGTCGTGTTCTTCAAGAAATCACCGACGCTACTATTTTACTTTGTGAATTAAACATGGATAAGAAAAACCCACTTAAGGGTGTAAGTACCTCTATTGATAAAAGTGATTATGAAAATAAATCAGTGGTATTAGTAGACGATGTTTTAAATTCAGGAAGCACCTTGATTTATGGGGTACATCATTTTCTTCAAGTGCCTCTAAAACAAATTAAAACAGCTGTTTTAGTCAATAGAAATCATAAGAAATACCCAGTGAAAGCAGATTTTAAAGGGATTTCACTTTCCACTTCATTACATGAACACATTGAGGTAAGATTCGAAAAGGACAATGACGCAGTGTATTTGAAGTAATCTTTTTTAACTAAGCTATAACTCCTTTATCCTGCTTAGGCTTCCTGTAGCTATTTTATTTTCTAAGACCACCTATGGCTACATTATTTTAGTAAGGTTTCCTATAGCGGTGTTATTTTACTAAGGATTTTTTGTGAAATTTCATTGGGTGCTTGACCAAGTGCAGGGACAACTAAATGCGCTTGTTCATAAAAAGGTGCCCTTTCAAATAGGTGTTTTCCCAAAAACTCCGGCAATTGCGCTTTATCTAAACCTGCAATTAGCGGTCTTTGATCCATTTCATCTTCTAGACGAGTCACTAACTCTGGTATAGAAAGCTTTAAATACACCACAACGCTATTGGAAAAAGCTTTCATCTTTTCCATATTGTCGCCAAAACAAGGGGTTCCCCCTCCTGTAGACAAAACAAATGAGTCCTCAGAATTTCCAAGATGAATAAGGGCTTCTCGCTCTGCCTTTCTAAAAAAAACCGCCCCCTTAGTTTTAAACAGATCTGTAACGGACATCTCGTGATTTTCAGAGATATAGTGATCTAAATCTATAAAAGGAATGGCTAAACTTTCAGCTAAAAGTCTCCCAGTGGTTGTTTTCCCACTTCCCATATACCCTACCAATACAACTTTCATATTTTGTTTAATTCTACAGATACAAAGTTACATTTTCTTCAAAGGTTTTACACCAAAAAGTCACATACAAAAGCATTTAATAAAAAAAACACATTCTTTTTCAAAGCCTAATTGACTGTATAGCAGTACCCTTTTAAAAAAAACAAAAAATTATATGTAATTAGCCTTGGAAAATTAATTATTGATAGTATATTTGCACCCGCTAACAGCAATAAAGTTAGTTAATGACCTGGTAGCTCAGTTGGTAGAGCATCTCCCTTTTAAGGAGAGGGTCCT
>JAQWTF010000003.1:0-24303 GCA_029242825.1 Flavobacteriaceae bacterium
TAATAGATGAAATACCCATTGCGAAGCCTATTCCAGTAGATGTGCCTGTTCCCGTTGAAGCCCCCTCTAAACCCACGCTAAATTTAGAGAAAAAAGAAGGTGTTTCCGGCTTGTCTATTGCGAGCTTAAAGGCAAAGAAAGCACACGAAGAAGCCTTAAAAAATAAAGTTCAAGTAGACAGCCCCATCATAGAAGACCCTTTTACTGAAGAAGTCTTACAAAAACATTGGAACGATTTTGTAGAAAAAATAGAACAAGAAGGGCAAAAAATAATCGCTTCTAATTTAAATGCAGACCAGCCAAAACTTTTGGATCATTTCGTGATTGGCATTACACTACCTAATGACACCATGAAAAAAGAGGTTGAAAGAGCACAATCAGGCGTTTTAGATTATTTAAAAGCCAAATTAAACAATCACAGCATTACTTTAAAGGTGTCTGTTTTAGAAACTATGGACACCAAATACGCCTTTACACCAGAAGAGAAATACGAAAAGATTAGGAGCAAAAACCCTGCGGTAGATGTTCTTAGACAAAGTTTTGACTTAGACCTACAATAACATGCTTGGATTAAAATTACCCACAGACCCTCGATGGGTCAATATCGTAGAAAAAAATATTGACGACATTTTAACCGATCATGCCTTCTGCGAGCAAAAGGCAGCGAGTACCGCTATATCACTAATTGTGGGCTTTCCTGAATACACCGAGCTGGTCAATGAAATGACTGCACTGGTAAGAGAAGAAATGGGGCATTTTAAAATGGTCCATGATCTCATCATAGCCAGGGGTCAAACCCTAGGAAGGGATCGCAAAGATGACTATGTCATTGCACTTCTTAGTTTTTTCCCTAAAGGAGGGAGTAGAACCACTCAGCTAGTACACAGATTGCTCATAGCCGCACTCATTGAAGCCAGAAGCTGTGAACGCTTTAGGTTGCTCTCTGAAGAACTAGAAGATGCAGATCTCAGAGAATTTTATAAAAAACTCATGATCAGCGAGGCAGGTCATTACACCATGTTTCTAAAATTTGCGAGACAATATGGAGACAGAAAAGAAGTAGACGAAAAATGGGAATCACTATTGGTTTTTGAAGCCCAAATCATGAAGGACTTAGGCAACCAACAACTCATTCACGGTTAAAAATTAATTGAGAGCATTAAGCCTCTAATTTTTCTTTGTAATAATCATACATGTCAAATTGAGAACGAACTGTAGGGCCCTCTATGGTTCTATAAGGACTCTCTTGTTGGTCTGTAAGCCACCTAGATTTGGTATTGTCCTGCCAAGCCATATTAAAAGTGTCTATTAACTCATTTTTTAAATCTGCATCATAAATAGGACAGCCCACCTCTACCCTGTAATCCAGGTTTCTAGTCATCCAATCTGCAGAAGAAATATACATTTTAGGATCTCCATCATTTCCAAAAATAAATAGTCTGGTGTGTTCCAGAAATTTATCAATGACACTAATCACTTCAATATTTTCACTCATTCCTGGGACACCTGGTACCAGACAACAAATGCCTCTTATAATCAATTGAATTTTGACCCCTGCATTAGAAGCTTCGTACAATTTATCTACCATTTTATAGGAGGTAAAACTGTTCATTTTAATTTTAATACAAGCCTCTTTACCTGCTTTGGCATTTTTAATTTCCTGATCAATCAGTTTTTTAAACACGTTTTTAGTGTAATGTGGAGAAACAATTAAATGCTTGTATTTATGAATTTTATAAGTAGTTTCAAAGAAGTCAAATACTTTATCTAATTCTTTTAAAATTGGTTCATGAGCGGTAAATAAAGTATAATCTGTGTAAATCCTTGCGGTAGATTCGTTAAAGTTCCCCGTACTCACAAAACCATAACGTTTTAAAGTTCCGGACTCTTCTCTTTCAATTAAACATATTTTAGAGTGCACTTTAAGACCTCTCACTCCAAATATTAACTTCACGCCCTCTGCCTGTAACTGCTCTGCATATTCAATATTTGCATGCTCGTCAAACCTCGCCTGAAGCTCTATTTGAACTGTTACTTGCTTGCCGTTTTTTACCGCATTAATCAGTGAAGCAGCCACTTGAGAATTGTTAGCCAATCTGTACACAGTGATCTTAATCGTTTTCACTTTAGGATCTAAGGCCGCTTCTTTTAAGAATCTAGTAATATAAGAGAAGGTGTGGTAAGGTGTGTATTGCAAGAAATCTTTTTTAGCAATATGATCCAATAAGCTTCCCTCTGCTGGCACCCCTTTAACAGGAAGCGGTGCTGTTTTAGTGTATTGAAGATCGGTTCTCCCCAAACTTGGGAAACTCATATAATCCCTTCTATTGTGGTACCTACCACCAGGAATCACAGAATCCGTGTCTTCTATTTTCATTTTATCCTTTAGGAATTTCAAAGTGTCTTTTTCGATATTCATATCGTACACAAACCTAACTGGATCACTTATTTTACGCTCTTCTACGCTCTCATAAATTTTTTCAATAAAACTCTTAGAGAGATCGTTGTCCATATCCAACTCCGCATCTCTAGTAATCTTAATCATGTGGGCAGAAATCTTCGTATAGGAAAACATACTAAACACCTTATCTAAGTTAAAGCGAATAATGTCGTCTAACATAATAATATACTGCTTCTCCCCTTCATTGGGCAACACTACGAAGCGATCTATACTCTTAGGAATCTCTATAATCGCATATCGATTGTCTTTCTTCCTTCTCAGCGGCACTAAAGTCTTAGGCTTTTGATCCTCATCCGTCATAGTCATCTTAACAGCCAAATACGCTGCAGTATCCTTAAGGGTTGGAAAAGCAGCCAAATCGTTTAATATGATGGTCATGAGCACCGGACTCACATGCTGGTTAAAATAATCAGATACAAAGATTTTCTGATCTGCTGAGAGTTCTTTCTCATTGATCAAAAAGATATTCTTGGTCTCTAATTCATCTTCAATATTTTTGAGAATCTCCAATGATTTTTTCTGCTGAGCAATCACAATTGTAGTGATCTCATCTAAAAGGGCTTTGGGCTTTTCATCTCCAAGCACCCCTTTTAGCTTTGCGCCTGCGTCTACTACCCTTTTTACTGTAGCATAACGCACCTTGAAAAACTCATCTAAGTTGTTCGAGAAAATACCCAAAAAACGAAACCTTTCAATAAGAGGTACTTGGGGGTCTGCACTTTCTTGTAACACACGTTCATTGAAGCGCAACCAGCTTATTTCCCTATTGATGTATTGGTTTTTTGTCATATCTATTCCCTTAAACAACTAAAGTACAAAAGTAATATACTTTCTATAGTAACGGGTTAAATTAATGTAAGTAAGTGCTGCTTTTTATGAAATTATGGTGCTAAACGCTCCACGGTCCAGTTTAGATCTTCTTCTAAAGTGTACCTGATTCTGTCGTGAAGCCTGTTGGGCCTTCCTTGCCAAAACTCTATACTTTTAGGTCGTACCAAATACCCACCCCAATGGTCAGGTCTTTTTACCTGCCCGTCTACCGCTTTTGCCTCTAAGGACTTTAATGAATCTTCCAATACCACCCTAGAATCAATCACCTCGCTTTGAGGAGACACCATAGCCCCCAAACGAGAGCCCAAGGGTCTAGAGTCAAAATAATTGTCTGAAACAGCTGCTGGTAGCTTCTCTGCAAGCCCTTTAATAATTACTTGACGTTCCATACTGGGCCAGAAAAAAGACAAACAAACCTCTGGATGGGCCGCAATGGCCCTACCCTTTTCAGAATCATAATTGGTATAGAAAACAAAGCCCTCTTCGTAATACTTTTTTAAAAGCACCACACGAGTTTTAGGAAAACCATCCAAGCCTATAGAAGAAATACTCATCGCATTGGCCTCATCTACGGTTTCAGAAGCCTCTACCTCATAAAACCAAGTTTGAAACTGTTGCATGGGGTTGTCTGAAATCTTAGACTCCTCTAAAGCTTCCTTTTCGTATGACTTTCTGTAATTCCCTAAATCTTTTTCCATGCCAAAATTTTAATTCAAAGATAGGGAAATGGAACGATTTCTAAAACTCAAACGTCCTTCCGTCGTCTGCTAAAAGAACCGGTTTAAAATTTAGTTCAGCCTCTTCTTTGAAAAGCTCTAAACCATCGTAACGGGTAGAGTAATGCCCTAAGATTAGGGTTTCTACAATGGCAGCATGGGCTATTTTTGCGGCCTGCTGAGCAGTAGAATGCTTTGTTTTGGTGGCTAAATCTGCTTCTGTTTCCAGAAATGTGCTCTCGTGATACAGGGCAGTAACGCCTTTAATCTGTGGGATTATCTCAGGGAAATAAGCGGTGTCACTACAAAAAGCATAACTTTTTACGGCTTTTGGGTCACTGCTCAATTGAGCGTTTGGAATAAGTTTACCCGCTGAATTAGGGGCATCTTTTCCGTCTTTTATATTCTGATAGTAACAAGCGTCTATCCCATGAGCTTGCACTGCTTGCACCTCTAGTTTACGGGGTCCTACTTTCTCTTGAAATAAAAAACCATTGGTATATACCCTATGATCTAGGGGTATAGTGGTAACAGTTACTTTTTTATCTTCAAAGACCACCTCAGGTGCTTGTGAGCTTAGTTCATGAAAATGAAGGGGATAATTGGTCCAGGAATCGCCCAGTTTCAATAGCAAAGTAACAGCCTCTTTAATGCCTTTTGGACCGTAAATATGAAGAGGGTTCACCCTTCCTAACAACCTAAATGTTGCCACTAACCCCGGCAATCCAAAGAAATGATCTCCGTGTAAATGTGATATAAAAATATGATTGATCTTAGAGAAACGTACTTTTTGTTTTCTGAGCTGCACCTGAGTACCTTCTCCACAATCAATTAAAAACAAGTGGTTTTTAATTTCAAGAACCTGAGAAGTAGGATTAGTTAATGTACGTGGTGTAGCGGCGTAACAGCCTAAGATAGTGACTTTCAAAATCCGAGATCCCTTTCTATCTCTTCCATCTCTATCACATCTTTCGCTTCTTGAAGGCTAGGCACTACAGATAGGTTTTCTGGAGCGTCTTCATAACCAATGGCATTGGTTACCAGTACAAAAGACTTAGCCGCCTTTTTACAAGTGGTGGCCCAATGGACAAATCGAGAAATATCAATAGATTCTTTGAGTGTCTTCTCAGAGAGGGCTATAATAATATGATAGGATAGATGTGCTTTTAAAAGAGACTCTAAAGCCTCCATAAAAGCATCAATCTCAGTATTCCCTTGAGAAAAAATAGCGGTTTGGTCAATGAGTTGGACCATGGGTTTATTTTATTTTGGAAGCCAATAAATAAATGACTGCCATTCTAATGGCTACTCCGTTTTCTACTTGATTTAAAATGATAGACTGATTGGAATCAGCTACCTCTGAGGTAATCTCTACCCCTCTGTTAATGGGACCAGGGTGCATGATCACTATCTCTTTGTCTAAACTATTTAAGAGATCCATGTTTACTCCATACAATTGAGTGTATTCTCTGGTACTTGGAAAATAGCTAATATCCATACGCTCGTTTTGAACCCGAAGCATATTGGCTACGTCACACCAGTTGAGTGCTTTTCTCAGGTCCGTCTCTACCGTGACTCCTAAAGACGCTATATGTTTTGGAATCAGTGTTTTTGGGCCACAAACCATCACCTCTGCCCCCTGAAGCTTTAGGGCATAAATATTAGACAAAGCGACTCTTGAGTGAAGAATATCTCCAACAATAACTACTTTTTTACCGGCTACATCTCCCAATCGTTCTCTAATAGAGTAAGAATCTAGAAGTGCCTGTGTAGGGTGCTCATGAGCTCCGTCGCCTGCATTAATAATAGCGGCATTAATATGCTTAGAAAGCAGGACACCTGCGCCTGGATTGGGGTGGCGCATAACCACCATATCTACTTTCATAGACAAGATGTTATTGACCGTATCTACTAGAGTTTCTCCTTTAGTAACTGAAGACTGTGAAGCAGAAAAATTAAGTACATCTGCAGACAATCTTTTCTCTGCCAACTCAAAAGAGAGTTTTGTTCGGGTAGAATTTTCAAAAAATATATTGGCAATAGTAATGTCTCTTAGAGAAGGTACTTTTTTAATAGAGCGGTTAATCACTTCTTTAAAGTGGTCTGCTGTTTCAAAAATAAGATCAATGTCCGTCTCTTGGAGGTATTTAATCCCGAGCAAGTGTTTTACACTTAATTGTCTGTTAGGATTTGGCACTTTCTAAATGTATTTTTTAAGCGTTAGTTGATTAAATATACGGTGTCTTCTCCATCTTGTGCTTTCCAGCACACCTTCACTTTTTCATGGTCAATGACGTCTACCTGTCTTCCCCTATAATTGGGTTGAATGGGTAAATGCCTACTGAACCTTCTGTCTATTAGGGTAAGTAGCTCAATCTCTTCAGGCCTTCCAAAGGATTGGAGTGCAGTAAGTGCTGCTCTAATACTCCTACCGGTATAGAGAACGTCGTCTATAAGGACTACTTTTTTATTGTCTATCAGGAAATCTATCTGGGTCTTGTTGGCCGTAAGTGTTTTGCCGTCCCTTCTAAAATCATCCCTAAAAAAGGTAATGTCTAAAAAACCCAAAGCAATGTCTTTAACCTTGTAGTCTTCTTGGAGAATTTGCGTTAAACGGCTGGCTAGAAAGGTTCCTCTTGGTTGCAAACCAATCAATACTGTATTAGAAAAATCTAGGTGACTCTCTAACAACTGGCAAGCCAACCTGTGAAGGATAATGTGAATTTCTTTTTCGGAAAGAAGTACTTTTTGGCTCATAAGCTCCAGTGTAGGCGTTTGCGAGACAAAAATAGGGATTTTTTTCAATTCACAGCCCTAGAATACCATTTAAGCCGTTTCAAAGGATTGGATTTTAAAAAAGGGCATAAAAAAAGCCCGAGCTATCGCTCGGGCTTTTAAAAAATTCAAACAAAAAGAATTAGTTTCCTTTTCCTTCCATTTTGTCTTTTAACGCTTGCAATGCTTCGTTAGCGTCACCAAGGGTTGGTTTTGCTTCGTCTGCACTCGCAGAAGCCTTCTTAACGGCTGTGCGAATATTGCGTTGCTCTTCTTCTCTAAAGATAGCAGTATGGCTTGCTACCACACGCTTAAATTCTTTATTGAATTCAATTACCTTAAATTGTGCTTCGTCTCCTTTGCCCAATTTAGATCCGTCTTCTTTCTCTAAGTGTCTAGAAGGAACAAAGGCTACAATATCTTCATTGAAGTTAATAGTAGCTCCCTTGTCTACAATCTCTGCAATAGTAGCAGTATGTAAAGAATCTAAAGCAAATTCAGCTTCGTATTTATCCCAAGGGTTGTCAGTAGTTTGCTTGTGACCAAGGCTTAATTTTCTACCGTCAACATCTAATTCCAATACCTCTACTTCTAAAGTGTCACCAACGGCAACAAATTCAGATGGGTGCTTAATTTTCTTAGTCCAAGAAAGATCAGAAATATAAATTAATCCGTCAATTCCTTCTTCTAATTCAACAAACACACCGAAGTTAGTAAAGTTTCTCACAATACCTTTGTGCTTAGAAGCAACTGGGTATTTAGTGGTAATATCTGTCCAAGGATCTTGTGTTAATTGCTTAATACCAAGAGACATTTTACGGTCTTCACGGTCTAAAGTCAATACAACAGCTTCTACCTCATCTCCAACTTTTACGAAATCTTGGGCAGAACGCAAGTGCGTAGACCATGACATTTCAGACACGTGGATTAATCCTTCTACACCTTCTTCTACTTCAATAAATGCACCGTAGTCTGCAATAACAACTACTTTACCTTTTACCTTATCTCCAATAGCAATCGTGTCGCTCAAAGCTTCCCATGGGTGCTTCTCTAACTGCTTAAGACCTAATTGGATTCTAGATTTATTGTCGTCAAAGTCTAAGATCACCACATTTAATTTCTGATCTAATTCAACCACTTCGTTCGGGTGGTTAATTCTAGACCAAGAAAGATCTGTAATGTGAACCAAACCATCTACACCACCAAGATCAATAAACACCCCGTAAGAAGTAATGTTTTTAACAACACCTTCTAAGACTTGTCCTTTTTCTAATTGGCCAATGATTTCTTTTTTCTGCTCTTCAATATCTGCTTCAATAAGCGCTTTGTGAGAAACAACAACGTTTTTGAATTCATGGTTAATTTTAACCACTTTAAATTCCATTGTTTTTCCAACATATTGGTCGTAGTCTCTAATAGGCTTCACGTCAATTTGAGAACCTGGCAAGAACGCCTCAATTCCAAATACATCTACGATCATACCTCCTTTAGTTCTACACTTCACGAATCCGTTCACTACTTCTTCTTTGTCATGTGCATTGTTCACACGATCCCAAGCTTTAATAGTTCTCGCTTTTCTGTGAGATAAAACCAACTGACCTGTTTTGTCTTCTCTAATGTCAATAAGAACTTCTACCTCATCTCCTACTTTTAAGTCAGGATTGTAGCGAAATTCATTTAAAGAGATTACCCCTTCAGACTTGGCATTAATGTCAATGATAGCTTCGCGCTCAGTCAGGTAAACTACCTTTCCAACCACTACCTCTTCATCTGCAGTGTCTACAAAATTTGCTGAAACCAAAGTTTCAAACTCCTCTAACTTAGAATCATCAACACGCTCAATTCCTTGCTCGTATTTATCCCAGTTAAAGTTTTCCAAAAATTCTTTTGGGTCTTGTGCTACTGTTTCAGTAGTCACTTTTGCTGCTACAGCTTCATTTTCTGCTGCTGCGTTTGTGTTTTCTTCAGTCATTTGAAGATTAAAATTTGTATTCTGAAAGGCTTACAAGAGCGCGCAATACCTACAGAAGTTGTGAATGATTAAAATATACAAGTCCCTTTTCCTCTTGACTATTTGCTAAAAAGGAGTGCAAAAATACAATTTTATTAGGGAAATACAAATCTAAACAGTACTAAATTTTGCCGGTATTCTTTTTATTTACAGCAAGTTGAGAGGTAAAGTTATGAGCGTTCTATCAGGGCATTTACATGACTTAATATACGCTCAAATTGTTCTTCAAGACCCATATCACTATTGTCAATTTCTATAGCACCTTCTGCCTTTTTCAAAGGCGATGTCGCTCTGTGCGAATCTATATAATCACGCTCTTGGACATTTTTAAGCACCGCGTCAAAATCTACCTTGTCTCCCTTGTCTATCAATTCTTTGTACCTTCTATGCGCCCTAGTGTCTGCAGAAGCGGTGAGGTATAATTTTAATTCAGCCTCAGGAAAAACAACAGTTCCAATGTCTCTGCCATCCATCACAACCCCCTTTTGAACACCCATTGCCTGCTGTAAAGCCACTAATTTCTCTCTCACTTCTGGAATGGCCGCTACTGGACTCACCTGCTGAGAAACGGCAAGGGTTCTAATAGGTGTCTCTATATTCGCTCCATTTAAAAACATAGCAGCATCTGGAATACTTGCTACAAATTTAAATTGAAGGTCTATTTGATCTAAGGCATTTACAAGGGATGTTTTATCTAATATACCGTCTTTAATGAAACCCTGCTGCATGGCAAAATAAGTTACCCCTCGGTACATAGCGCCGCTGTCTACATAAATATAACCCAATGATTTGGCCAATTTTTTAGCAATGGTACTTTTTCCTGTGGAGGAATATCCGTCTATGGCAATGGTTATTTTTTTCATTTAAAGCTGTTGAATTACATTAAATTTACAATTTTTTTGCCTCTGCAACCTGTTCTTTAGTGAGTGCCAACGCCACTACTTCACTCATATCAGTGACATAATGGAAAGTCATGCCTTTTAAATAAGCTTCTTTAATTTCAGCAATGTCTTTTCTGTTTTCCTCACAGAGAATAATCTGGTTAATATTCGCTCTTTTAGCAGCTAATATTTTTTCCTTAATTCCTCCAACTGGAAGCACCTTACCTCTCAGGGTAATTTCCCCTGTCATGGCCAAACGAGATTTCACCTTTCGCTGTGTAAACAAAGAAACCAAGGATGTGAGCATGGTAATTCCTGCACTAGGTCCATCTTTAGGTGTTGCACCCTCAGGCACGTGAATATGCACGTTGTATTTCTCAAAGATGTCGGCCGTAAGGCCATATAAATCGGCATTTGCTTTAATATATTCCATGGCTATAGTGGCAGATTCTTTCATAACCTTACCCAAGTTACCCGTAATATTTAAAAGCCCTTTACCCTTAGAGAGAATAGATTCTATAAACAGGATGTCTCCTCCTACGGAGGTCCATGCCAAACCTGTCACTACCCCAGCAACCTTATTATTTTCATATTTGTCACGTTCTAATCTGGGTACACCCAACACTTTTTCTATATGCTCAGTGCTCACTTTAACCTCATAGTCTTCTTCCATAGCAATAGATTTTGCTGTATTTCTAACCATTTTAGCCAATTGTTTGTCTAAGTTTCTCACGCCGGACTCTCTGGTGTATCCTGCGACAATTTTTTCAAATTGAGGCTTACCCATTTTAATTTGATCTGCCTTAATTCCGTGTTCTTTTAACTGCTTAGGCAATAAGTGTCGTTTGGCAATTTCAACTTTTTCTTCAATCGTGTAACCAGACACATTAATGAGCTCCATACGATCTAACAATGCTGGTTGAATGGCCCCTAAATTATTGGCAGTGGCTATAAACAACACTTTGGAAAGATCGTAACCCATTTCCAAGAAATTATCGTGGAAATCTCCATTCTGCTCAGGATCCAACACTTCCAAAAGTGCAGAAGAGGGGTCTCCCTGATGTGAATTAGACAATTTATCAATTTCATCTAATACAAACACTGGATTAGAAGTCCCTGCTTTCTTTAAACTCTGTAATACCCTTCCTGGCATGGCGCCAATATAGGTTTTTCGGTGCCCCCTAATTTCCGCCTCGTCTCTCAAGCCTCCAAGAGACATTCTCACGTATTCTCTGCCCAGAGATTCTGCTATAGATTTACCCAAGGAAGTTTTACCCACCCCTGGAGGTCCATACAAACAAAGAATAGGAGACTTCATGTCATTTCTGAGCTTTAACACCGCCAAGTGTTCCAAAATTCGCCTCTTCACGTCTTCTAAACCAAAATGGTCCCTATCCAAGATTTTTTGAGCGCGTTTTAGATCAAAAACATCCTTTGAAAATTGGCCCCATGGCAGGTCCAAAAAGAGTTCTAAATAATTTCTTTGAATAGAGTATTCCGCAACCTGAGGGTTCATTCTTTGGAGCTTACCGAGCTCTTTGTCAAAATGCAAGCCTACTTTTTCTGCCCATTTTTTCTTTTTGGCCGCAGCGGCCATTTCATTGACTTCTTCTTCGTAAGACACCCCTCCCAATTCTTCTTGAATGGTTTTCATTTGCTGGTGTAAAAAATACTCCCGTTGCTGTTGGTCTAAATCATTTCTCACCTTAGATTGAATGTCATTCTTCAATTGCAATTTCTGCATTTCAACATTCATATACTTTAAAGTTGCCAAGGCACGCTCCTGTAAATCAGGAGTTTCCAATAGAATTTGCTTTTCCTTGTGAGAAACAGATAAATTAGAACAAACAAAGTTGATTAAAAATGAATTGCTCTCTATATTCTTAATAGCAAAGGAAGCCTCCGAAGGGAGATTTGGATTGTTTTTAATAATCTGTAAAGCCAATTCCTTTATAGAATCTATAATGGCTAAAAACTCTTTATTATCTGGCTCAGGCCTTTGTTCAGGAGTTTCTTCTACAGTTGCTTTAATGTATGGGTCCTCTGAAACGACCGCTTTAATAGCAAAACGTTTTTTTCCCTGGATAATCACCGTAGTATTTCCATCAGGCATTTTCAATACCCTGAGAATTCTAGCCACAGTTCCTATGCTACTAATGTCATTGGCACCAGGATTCTCTGTGTTTTGGTCTTTTTGAGACACCACCCCAATCACTTTATCTCCGTTGTTGGCGTCTTTTATTAACTGAATAGACTTATCCCTCCCTGCTGTAATAGGCACTACAACACCTGGGAATAGCACCGTATTTCTCAAGGGTAGAATAGGCAGTGATTCTGGTAAAGATTCCTTGTTAATCTCTTCTTCATCTTCAGGAGTCATTAATGGGATTAAATCTGCATCTTCATCTATTCCTTGTAATGACATACTGTCAATATGTAAAAAATTCGAATTACTCATAGTCTTATATATCCGTCATAATGTCATTCAACAACACCTGTTTCGGTTTTAATAATTATTTTTCTGTATTTAAAAGCGACTAAAAGGCCCTGAATACAGGAATTTAGTCATTTTTATCTCTACCCATATAGTCAATTCCCATGCCATTGTTTCAATAATTGATTTGAAACTGTAACATTTCTGTCTAACTTGTATCTATACTATTAAATACGCTTGTTTTTTGAGCCTGAAAGAGCCCATACATATTACGCCCCTAATTAAAGACTGTCTTCATGGAGACGCCAAAGCACAATTCGCGCTTTACGAGCAGTACCATAGAGCCATGTACAACGTGGCTTGGCGTATTGTTAAAGAAACGCATGAAGCAGAAGACGTGATGCAGGAAGCTTTTATTAGTGCTTTTAAAAAACTAGATCAGTTTAGCGGTCAAGTCACCTTTGGCGCTTGGTTAAAGAAAATTGTCATTAACAAAGCGATTGTCGCTTTTAGAAAACAAAAAAAACAAGACACTATTGGTTTAGAAGAAGAGATTTATATCATTTCTGGGCCTTTGGCCGATGCCACTCACCAGACAAACAACGAAAAAAAAGCGGCTTTAGTTTTAGAAACCATAGACCGATTAAAAGAAAATTATCGCATTTCACTGACCTTACACCTCATAGAAGGATTAACCCATGAAGAAGTCTCTGAACTATTAGGCATAAGTAGCGGCAATTGTAGGACCACCTTTTCTAGGGCAAAAGAACAACTGAGAAAAAAATTAGAAACACATCCATTATGGAAAGAGTTATAAAACAAATTATGGCATTGGTACCAGAGGCACTTGAAAGCAAAAAACCGCTTGAAGGCCACGAAAACCGCTTTTTAAAAAAACTTTCTGAGGCTTCTTTAGCGCAAGCGGAAACTGAAATGAACCCTGCACAAACAGCACAAAATCTCCTTGAAGAATCTGCCCAAGAATCCACTCCCCCAAAGACGGCCCTTAAATTAGTATGGCGTAAAAACACCCGACGATTTTTGAGTGTAGCTGCGAGTGTAGCCATTTTATTTTGCGTGTTTCAGTGGGGAGTGCACAGTCAGGCCACCCAAACAAAAATTGCCTCCTTTGCTCCTGAAGCAGCAGCTATAAATGACTACTATCCTGGCTTAATTGCCATTGCTGTTAAAGAAATTGAACAAAAGAGCAGCCCGCTAACTAAAGCTCATATAGACAAGGCATTTAAGGAAATTTCAAAATTAGACGACCGCTTTAAAGAAATGGAGGTCGCTATGATTAATGGCGGAAACACCAAATTAATCCTTCAGGCCATGGTACAAAATTACACCACAAGAATAGAATTATTAGAAGAAGTTATGCACCAAATAAACACCATTAACGCTATAAACGAACACACAGATGGAAACCTTTAAAAAAACAGTTAGAATACTTTTAATTACTTTAATTTTCCCTGCATTTATGTGGGCCAACAAACCTGAGGTTCTCGAAAAAAAATCTCCTTTCAGATATGAAAAAGAAAGGGTGGTTAAGAAAAACTTCAAGGTCAATGCAGACGCACTCATGAAAATTGACAACGCCTATGGCAATCTAACCATTAGTAGTTGGAACGAGAATAGGATTGAAATGGTCATTACTATTAAAGCAGAGGGTAGCGATGAAGACCGTGTAATTGAAAAAATCGAAGGGGTAGATATAGACTTTATGTCTAGCAGCAGTATGGTCTCTGCCAAAACAATTTTTAACAACAAAAGAAGTGGTTGGAGTTGGAATTGGGGGAATAACAATGTAAACCTCTCTGTACACTACAACATAAAAATGCCCATTTCTAACAGTGTAGATTTAGAGAATGATTACGGAAGTATTATCATTGATCAAATCAATGGAAATACCAAAATTAATTGTGACTATGGAAGGCTGGAGATTGGTTCCTTAAATGGCGACAGAAACGATCTCAACTTTGACTACACCTCCAAATCTACTATAGCCTATGTTAAGAAAGCCTATATAGAAGCAGATTACTCAGGAATGACTATTGAGAAAGCGGGCGATTTAAATATCAATTCAGACTATTCCTCCATAAGTATTTATCAGATGGACAATTTAAGTTATGACGCAGATTACGGAAGTATAGAAGTAGAAGAAGCCAATGATGTAAATGGAGTAGGCGACTATTTTAGCACTAAACTTGGTGTCCTTCATGGAAATGTGACTATAGATGCTGATTATGGAAGTGTAAAAATTGCAGAAATGGCTGCAGACGCGGGAAGCCTAAATATCAGTTCTGATTATACTGGTGTAAAAATCGGATACCATGAGGATTATCATTTTACCTTTGAAATTGAAACCAAATACGCAGGAGTTAGTGGTACAGATGCTTTTGAGATGTCTATCTCTAAAGAAAAATCTAGTGAGCGTTATTACAAAGGCTACTACAAAAATCCAAACAGCAAAAATCACGTTCAAATATTTAGTAAATACGGCGGTTTGAGCTTTACTAAAAAATAAGTATTTCGCAAAGTAAGCTATTAAAATACCACCTAATAATGTCATAAAACAATGTTCTTTTGATTCATTCACCAAGGCAACCAACATTTTAAACTTCTTAATTATGAAAAAAAGCATCTTATTAATCGCAATGATTTTACTTGGAACCTCTGCGCATGCTCAGTGGTGGAAGAGAATTAAAGGAAATGGTAACAGCATTACACAAACAAGACAAACAGCTAATTATGACAAAGTTTCTGTAGCAGGATCTTTTGACGTGGAATTGGTTAGAGGTGAAGAGGGAGAGATTACACTAAAAGGAGAAGAAAACCTCTTAGAGCACATTGAAGTGTATGTTAAAAACAATGTGCTCATTTTAAAAGTAAAAGACAATATAAACCTGAGTAGTTCGTGGAATAAAACCATCGCTATTGAGGTGCCTGTCATTGAAATAACCGGAGTTAAATTATCAGGTTCTGGAGATATTAGCACACAGACCACTTTAAAGGCAGCAGATTTTAACGCTACAGTATCGGGTTCTGGAGATATTTCATTAGCCATAGAAGCGACGAATTTAAACGTACAGGTATCTGGATCCGGAGATATTGATCTTTCTGGAAGCGCAGAAGACTTAAGTGTAAAAGTTTCTGGCTCTGGAGATGTAAATGCTTATGGTGTAGTTGCACAAGACGCTACAGTAAACGTATCTGGATCTGCAGATGTTACACTGACTGTAAAAGGCACTTTAAATGCAAAAGTATCTGGTTCTGGTGATATTCAATACAAGGGAAATCCTAAAAAAGTAGCGTCAAAAGTGTCTGGTTCAGGAGACGTTACTGGCTATTAAACCTTATTTGACCCTTCGGAGTAATAACCCACCTACTAGGAAAAAAACACCAAACATAATAATCCCATTTCTAAGGTCACCACTTCCTTGTGCAAGTGCGCCGTAAATAAAAGTACCCAAGACAATACCTATCTTTTCTGCTACGTCGTAGAAACTAAAGAAAGAGGTGGTGTCTTGGGTTTCTGGCATAAGTTTGGCGTAGGTAGATCTAGAGAGCGCCTGAATCCCTCCCATAACCATACCGACCAATCCTGCAGCTATATAGAATTCGTTGGGAGAAACCACAAAATAGGCATAAACGCAAATCATGAGCCAAAGGGCATTGACCACTATGAGCGTAGGGATATTTCCAAATTTCTCAGAAGCTTTAGCAGTGAGGGTTGCGCCTATAATAGCCACCAATTGAATCAGGAGAATACTACTAATTAATCCTATGGTTCTTTGATCGTCCGACCCCCAAGCAATCTCCTCTTCTCCAAAATAAGCCGCAATGAGCATAACCGTTTGAACCGCCATGCTGTACACAAAAAAAGCGAGCAAATATTTTTTTAACAATGGCTGTGATCCCAATTGATTCCAGACCATTTTAAGCTCCTTGAATCCATTGAAAAGTAAGTTTACCGCAGGACCGTCTTTCTTGTTCCCTTTGGGCATATAGTAAAAACTGTATTGACTGAAAATCATCCACCAAATTCCCACAGTCACAAAGGAGTATTTCATTGCTGTAATAGCTGCAGGAGATTCGGGAAGGTCTTCAATACCAAAAAGGGCAGGTTGCATGACCATGGCCAAATTAAACAACAAAAGAATCACACTCCCTATATAACCCAATGAAAAGCCTTTGGCACTAATGCTGTCGTGTTGTTCAGGAAAAGCAATATCTGGAAGGTAAGAATTATTAAAGGCAAAACTCACCCAAAACCCCACCAAACCCATAAAATAGAGCAATAATGAGGTGTAGATATGTTCAAGAGAAAACCAATACAAACCTATGCATGAGAGTCCTCCTAGGTAACAAAAAAACTTTAAAAAAACTTTTTTATTCCCTAAGTAATCTGCAATTCCTGAGAGAATTGGCGTTAAGAGGGCTATGAATAAAAATGCAGCTGAAGTAACATAACTGATTAAAGGTGCTCGCGCTATTTCTACCCCAAAAACCCATACTTTTTCAATCCCTTCCATACGAAATAGCGCCCCGTAAAAAATAGGAAAAATCGCAGAAGAAATGACCAGGCTGTATACAGAATTGGCCCAGTCATAAAAAGCCCATGCAAACAATATTTTTTTACTTCCTTTCTCAGCTATGGCTTTCATTTCAATGGGGTTAATTTGGAGTTGGTTGTTTTAAAGTGGCTTAAAATTTACTTGAGTCTCTTTCATACATCACTTGGACTTTGCTAATATACAATTATAGCCACAGTCACAAAAAAGACCTTAAAATTTCTGCTATTTATAAACTTGGCACTCTTTTTGAAATATGGCTTATGAACTAAAATGATTTTGATATGAGACATGTAACAACTTTATTAGCCCTTATAATTTTAAGTGTATTTACAACAGCTTGTGATGGTCCAGAAGGACCCCCAGGTTTAGATGGAAATACCCTACTTGGTCAGACCATGGAATTCCAAGCTTCATTTAGTGCCAATAACAACTACAGCCATTTGTTTGTTTTTCCAAACCAAGTAAGGGTCTATGAATCTGACGCTGTATTGGTGTATCTTTTAGAAGAAACTATTGTTTCAAATGGAACTAACACGGATATTTGGACGCCCCTACCCCAGTCATTTTTCACCGATCAGGGGCTTTTGCAATACACCTTTAACCATACTTTTTCTGATGTTAACTTATTACTTCAAGGGAATTTTAATCTAAATAATGCCGCAGCAATTTTTACGCAAAATCAAATCTTTAGGGTGGTTGTTATGCCTGCTGAATTTGCCTTAGATCCCAATTTAAACACTATGAATTATCAAGAAGTATCTCAGTATATAGGCACGAATGACACTAACCTGATTAAGGTCCTGAACAAAGAATAGAGACTATTTTTTATTACCTTTAAAATAAAAAAAATGAAAAACACTTTATTAGTAGGATTGTTCCTTTTGACAAGTCATTCTTTTTACGCCCAACGTGCTGTAAATCAATACGACGTGATTAAAACAGCCCAAGAATGGAAAGCTACTTTATCTGACTTAGAATTTTACGTACTCAGAGAACAGGGAACAGAAAGACCCTTCACAAGCCCTTTGTTAAAAATAAAACAAAAAGGTACCTATGTGTGTAAAGCGTGTAAGACACCCCTATTTAAAAGTGAGCATAAATTTGATTCAGGTACAGGATGGCCTTCTTTTGACAGAGAGATAAAAGGCAATGTGGGTTATGGAGTAGATTATAAGGTAGGTTATGCCAGGTCTGAGGAATACTGCTTAAAATGTGGTGGTCACTTGGGTCATGTATTTACGGATGGACCTAAAAATACCACAGGTTTAAGACATTGCATTAATGGTGCTGCCTTAGCATTTATTCCTGACACAAAATAATCATTGTCTTAAGGCTGCTGTTTTAACATTTACTTCTGATACCAAATAATCATTGTCTTAAAGCTGCTGCCTTAACATTCACTTCTGACACAAAATAATATGAGTGCAACATTCCCAAAAGAACAATCCGAAAATCATTACAAAACACAGCTTTCTCCAGAAGCTTATAAGGTATTAAGACAGAACGGTACTGAATTCCCTTACAGTGGCGAATTTGACAACCACTTTGAAAAAGGAAGTTACCACTGTGCAGCTTGTGACACACAACTTTTCGAAAGTGCCCACAAATACAATAGTGGTTGTGGGTGGCCGGCCTTTGACACCGCTATTCCAGGAGCTGTTCTGTACATTGAAGATCACAGTCACGGTATGCGGCGCGTAGAGACCCGCTGTGCAGCATGCAATTCGCATTTGGGACATGTTTTTGAAGACGGCCCTGCAGACACTACCGGTGAACGATACTGCATTAATTCTATTTGCTTGGTTTTTGTTCCTGAAAAAACAACAAAATAAGGGTAGAAGCTTTCAGATTGGTTTTGTAACTTTGGGCGCTATAAATTTTTACCAAAATCATTATCATGAGTCATTTTGATGTTATTGTTTTAGGAAGTGGACCTGGAGGTTATGTTACCGCCATTAGAGCTTCTCAATTAGGATTTAAAACTGCTATTGTAGAAAAAGAAAGTCTGGGAGGAGTATGCCTTAACTGGGGTTGTATTCCTACAAAGGCCCTGATTAAATCTGCTCAGGTTTTTGAATACCTTCAACATGCAGAAGACTACGGTCTAAAAGCTGCAGGGGTAGATAAGGATTTTGACGCTGTTGTGAAAAGAAGTAGAAATGTAGCCGGAACCATGAGTAAAGGGGTACAGTTCTTACTTAAAAAGAATAAAATTGAAGTAATCAATGGATATGGCAAATTACTTCCTGGAAAAAAGGTGTCTGTTACAGATGCCAATGGAAAAGCCACTGAATACACGGCTAATAATGTAATTATAGCTACAGGTGCTAGGTCTAGAGAACTACCTAGTCTACCGCAAGATGGCAAAAAAATTATTGGGTACAGACAGGCCATGACTTTGGAGAAACAACCCAAAAAATTAATCGTTGTAGGTAGTGGTGCCATAGGGATTGAATTTGCTTATTTCTACAATGCTATGGGAACTGACGTAACTGTAGTAGAATACCTTCCAAATATTGTCCCAGTAGAAGATAAAGACATTTCAATTCAGTTAGAAAAAAGTTTTAAAAAAGCTGGAGTTAAAGTAATGACTTCCTCTGAAGTAACTAAGGTAGACACCGCTGGAAAAGGGGTCGTAGTTACGGTAAAAACAGCCAAAGGAGAAGAAATTTTGGAGGCAGACATAGTACTCTCTGCAGTGGGTATTAAAACCAATATTGAAAATATTGGTTTAGAAGATGTTGGAATTGCCACAGACCGTGACAAAGTTTTAGTCAACGATTTTTACCAGACCAATATTCCTGGATATTATGCTATTGGAGACATTACTGCTGGTCCTGCTTTGGCGCACGTAGCTTCTGCAGAAGGTATTTTGTGTGTTGAAAAATTAGCCGGTATGGAGGTGCATCCTTTAGACTATGGCAATATCCCTGGCTGTACTTATTCCAGCCCTGAAATTGCCTCTGTAGGACTTACAGAGCAACAAGCAAAAGACAAAGGTTTAGATATTAAAGTGGGTAAATTCCCCTTTACAGCCTCTGGAAAGGCGGTTGCTTCAGGGACTCCTGAAGGTTTTGTGAAAGTTATTTTTGACGCCAAATACGGAGAGTGGTTGGGATGCCATATGATTGGTGCTGGTGTGACAGATATGATTGCTGAAGCGGTTGTAGCTAGAAAACTAGAAACCACTGGACATGAAATTTTAAAAACCATTCACCCACACCCAACGATGAGTGAAGCTGTTATGGAAGCAGTTGCTGCTGCTTATGATGAAGTTATTCATATTTAAAATATGCACAAACTAAAAAAAAAGGCGCCCTGACGGGCGCCTTTTTTTTTTGACTTGTATTTCTTATAAAAAACTCTGTACGGCCAATTGGTAACTTTGCATACCAAAACCGAGAATAACGCCTTTTGCCACTGGAGAAATATAAGACAAATGCCTAAAAGACTCTCTGGTGTGGGTATTGGATATATGCACTTCTACTACTGGAGTGCTAATGGCTTTAACGGCATCGGCTATGCCCACCGAAGTGTGGGTATAAGCCCCCGCGTTGAGAACAATACCCTCATAATCAAATCCTACCTCATGTAGCTTGTCAATGATTTCTCCCTCAATATTAGATTGAAAATAGTCAAAGTCTAGGCTTGGAAAAGCGCTTTTCAATTCTTCTAAATAAGTTTCAAAGGAACTATTCCCGTATATACCGGGTTCTCTCTTACCCAAGAGGTTTAAATTTGGGCCGTTTATAATGCAAATTTTCATACCCAAATATATAAAAAAAGGATTTGCGAGCATTTGTATAATTCCTTGTGTAGCAAACAAAACAATCTTATTTTTAAAACATGAATTGGGAACAGGCAATTAGCGCTTATAAAAGTTATCTTCAAATAGAGAGAGGCCTGTCTAAGAATGCGGTGGAAAGTTATGTTTATGATATACAAAAGCTTCAAAAATCAGTCTCTGATAACGCAAAAGCCCTACCAATAACAATAGACAAAGACACGGTTCTAGAGGGCGTTTATGAAAGCGTTAAATCTTTAAGTGAGCGCTCTCAAGCGAGATTTATATCTGGATTAAAAAGCTTTTTTAACTATCTAGTATTTGAAAAATACCGAACAGACAACCCTATGGAAATGGTAGAATCTCCAAGATTGGGAAGGAAATTACCTCCCGTACTTTCTACCCAAGAAATAGATGCGCTCATTAACGCAATAGACCGAAGCAGTCTTGAAGGCCAGAGAAATGTAGCCATACTAGAAACCCTATACGGCTGCGGACTTAGGGTGTCTGAATTAACAACGCTTAAAATATCTGATTTATTTTTTGAAGAGGGCTTCATAAGGGTTTTAGGAAAGGGAAATAAGGAGCGTTTTGTGCCGGTAAATCCCACAACAGAAAAGCTCATAAAAGTATATTTGAAAACAGTGAGGCCGCTTCAAAAACCACAAAAAGCTGCGATAGACACCCTATTTTTAAACCGTAGGGGCCATGGGTTAACTAGGGCCATGATTTTTACCATTATTAAACAATTGGCCAAAAAAATTGCCTTAGAAAAAACAATCAGCCCACACAGTTTTAGACACTCATTTGCCACACATCTTTTAGAAAATGGGGCAGATTTAAGGGTCATTCAACAATTGTTAGGACACGAAAGTATTACAACCACAGAAATATATATGCACCTAGACAGAACTCACCTGGCTGGCGTGCTCAATCAATATCATCCGAGAAAATAATATGACAATAAAACAAAATAACGCCTGGTGGAAAGAAGGCATTGTGTACCAAATTTATCCGAGAAGTTTTCAAGACACCTCTGGGAATGGCGTTGGAGATTTAAAAGGGATCTTACAAAGGCTAGACTATATTAAAAGTTTGGGGGTAGATATTATCTGGCTCAATCCAGTGTATGAGTCTCCAAATGACGACAATGGTTATGACATTAGTGATTACCAAAACATTATGGCTGAATTTGGCAGTATGGAAGATTTTGACTCACTGCTCAAAGGAATGCATGATAGGGGGCTAAAATTAGTGATGGATTTGGTGGTGAACCACTCCAGTGATGAGCACAAATGGTTTCAGGAATCTAGAAAAGACAGGGATAATCCTTACAGGGATTATTACCATTGGTGGCCAGCAGAAAAAGGAACCCCGCCAAAAAGATGGAGTTATTTTGACGTGGAGGAGAACGCTTGGAAATACGACGCTACCACCAATGCCTATTACCTACATTATTTTTCTGTAAAACAACCTGACCTAAAATGGGAAAATTCAGCCTTGAGACAAGAAATATATACTATGATGGCTTATTGGTTTGAGAAAGGTGTAGATGGCTTTAGAATGGACGTAATTCCTTTTATATCAAAAGATACCAACTACCCTGAATTACCACCAGAATTCAATGGAGACTTCATTGCCTATTACGCTCAAGGTCCTAAATTGCATGAATACCTTCAGGAGATGCATTCAGAGGTACTCTCCAAATACAACGTCATGACGGTGGGAGAAGCACCAGGAATTACCATAGACAAGGCATTAGATCTGGTGGGAGAAAACCGAAAAGAGCTCAATATGTTTTTTCATTTTGACCTCATGTCACTAGACCGAAAACCAGGCACTGTATTTGAAAAAAACCCAGAAGGCTGGCCACTTTCTTCTTTTAAAGAGATTCATTCTAGATGGGATAAAGCCTTTGAAAAAGATGGTTGGGGCAGTGTGTATTTAAGCAATCACGACTTTCCTAGATCTGTGAGTAGGTGGGGTAACGACCACCCAGACTTTTGGTATGCGTCTGCGACTATGCTCCACACTTTTTTACTGACCATGAGAGGCACCCCCTATTTTTATTTTGGAGATGAAATTGGGATGACCAATATTCGTTTTGATCGCATAGACCAATACAGAGATATAAACACTATAAACCGTTATGAAATAGCCAAAAACAAAGGGGAAGATCTCCATGTTTTTATAGAGAATGAAAAAGACACCAGTAGAGATAATGCTAGAACGCCAATGCAGTGGGACGTGAGTCATGCTGCTGGTTTTTCAAAAGCAACTCCATGGATTGAGGTAAACCAAAATTTCACAAATGGAGTCAATGTGGCAGATCAAGAAAAAAATCCTTCTTCAGTGCTTCATTTTTTCAGGAAAGCGACCGCACTGAGAAAGAATCATCTGGGTCTTATATATGGACACTACACTCTTATTGATCCTAAGAACGAATCTGTTTATGCCTACACCAGGAGTTATGAGACTAAAGTATATTTAATCCTATTGAATTTTAGCACTTTAGAGGCTCAAGTAGCCTTAGGTGATTTAAGTGAATTGCCTAAAAGTCTATTGCTGCGCAATACACATCAGGAAATTAAGGCAGAAAACCTTTTAGCGCCCTTTGAAGCTAGGGTGTATTTAGTTCAATAATTATCCTTATTTTTATTACAAACCAATTAATTAAACCTAATGAAAAAATTAATCTTTACTGCTGCTTTATGTGGGCTGGGTTTTGGTGCAATGGCACAAAAAAAACCTACTGAGGTGTTAAAAAATTTAGAGACTAAGACCGCATATTATAGTGATATAGCACAGCAAATTTGGGGCTTAGCAGAGATGGGATACCAAGAAAAGCAAAGCAGTGCTTTGTTACAAGAAACCTTAGCCAATGCTGGTTTTAAAATAACTACTGCTGTGGCTGGAATACCAACCGCTTTCACAGCAGAATACGGTAATGAAGGTCCCGTGATTGCTATTTTAGGGGAGTACGACGCACTGCCAGGACTCTCTCAAAAAGCCATTCCTAGCAAAGAATCTGCAGGTGAAAAAGCAGGCCACGCTTGCGGCCATCATTTATTTGGCACCGCTTCTACTGCTGCTGCAATTGCTGTAAAAGAGTGGTTAGAGGCCAACAATAAAAAAGGACGCATTCGTTTTTACGGTTGTCCTGCTGAAGAGGGCGGTTCTGGAAAAGTATATATGGTAAGAGCGGGATTGTTTAATGATGTAGACATTGCCCTACACTGGCATCCTGGCGCAAAAAACGCTGCCAGTGCAGGAGCTGCCTTAGCAAATAAATCTGCTAAATTTAGATTTTATGGTGTTTCTGCTCATGCTGCAGCGGCTCCACATATGGGACGTTCCGCTTTAGATGGCGTAGAGGCCATGAACAATATGGTCAATATGATGCGGGAACACGTTTTAGAAGACGCTAGAATTCACTATGTTATTACCAGCGGCGGAAAGGCTCCTAATGTGGTTCCAGATTATGCAGAAGTTTACTATTATGCCAGACACAACAAAAGAGATGTGGTAATGGATATATTTGACCGAATGGTCAAGGCAGCTGAGGGAGCTGCCTTAGGAACTGGAACAACAATGGACTACGAAATTATTGGAGGAACCCATGAATTACTCCCCAACCTGAGCCTACAAGAAATGGTACACAAAAACCTCACAAAAGTAGGTGGTGTGCAATACAATGATACTGAATTATCCTTTGCCAATACTATTGCCAAAACACTTGGACAGGATAGTGCAGACCAAGAAACTGCTGCTGCAATAGCGCCTTATCAAACCACAGCGAAAGCGGGAGGCTCTACCGATGTTGGGGATGTTTC
>JAQWTF010000010.1:0-25309 GCA_029242825.1 Flavobacteriaceae bacterium
CACGCGTTTGTGGGAAATATTGGTAGCCAATTCTTGAAAACTCGTATACACAAAGTTTTTATATGGATCTCTATCCGTCCCAATATCGAATCCGTCTGCAATTAGGTATTGGGTACTCTTTTCTACCTCTTTCATATTTACTCTTCCCGAGAGATAGAGGTATTTATTGAGTACATCTCCATGCCTATTTTCCTCACCAGTCCAATGTCTAATCCATTTGGTCCATCCATTTTTATCTGCGTGTTGGTCTATTCCGTCTACATCTAAAAGCCAAGACTCATAGGTGGGCAAAGCTTCTTCCGTAATAGTGTCTGCCACTAATGTCACCCAAAGGTCATACCCAATTTCCTTGGCTCCTTCTCTAATTTGCGCTGTTTGTTCAAAAAAATCTTCTGACTGTGAATCTGGAAGAAAATCTGAAGGCTGCCAAATCTCTTCAATGGGAATTAAGAATTGTTCAATAAAGCCGTCTATTTTAGGCTCTAAAGACCGCATTACTTCTAATCTAATATTGTGTTGTGACATGAAAAAAGTGTATTTTAAAGTAAAGATAAAATTTAAGAGGAGTTAAGTAACCAATATGACCAAAGGATTTCATTAAAATAGAATCCTGTCACAAAATTAATTAAGAATCGTTTCTTCCTAACTCATCGAGATAATACAAATAAACTGCATGGGACTGTAAAATATTTTTGGTGTTTATTTCCATGGCAGACAAAGGACCTTTAAATGCTGCTCCGGTGTCTATATTCCATACATTAGCACGTTTTGTAGGAACAGTTTCTCCTATCTTGTCTAAAGAACTGTGGCCAATAAATATTTCGCTATAACACAAAAATCGTTTGGGATATAATGGGCTATTTATAGGAATTCTAGGGTCAAGAGAAACTGCTGTTTCCCAAAGAGACCTGTCCCAATAAAACATTTTTTCAAAATATTCTTTGACAACCCCTTTTTGATTAGTGAAACCGGCATGAATAAATAGCCTGTTTTTTGAATCTAAATAATAGGGTCTTAATGCTTTGTAAAATAATATATGTGCTGCTTTCTTGTCCTCAGAAACTTTCTCATAAGCAGCCACTGTAGCAGCGCCCCCATGACTGAGCCACAAATCATTTGCCTGGCCGTTTAACAGCCATTCTAAAGCCAATGAGTCGTGATTTCCCATAAGTAAAACGGTGTTGTAACGGGCTTTTAATTCTATGAGGTAGTCTACCGTTTCAACAGGCTGGGACCAACCGTCTACATAATCTCCCAAAAAAATTAATCGATCCTCAGGGCTTAAAGAGAGTTTTTCCACCAGAGCTTTTAAAGCCAAATAACCTCCGTGAATATCCCCTATTACATATTCTCTCATCTCCTTTTTTTAACAAATATACATTGGTTAAAAACGTCAAAACATATATTAGTTTGTGTTTTTTATGTCTTTATTTTTGAAGGATAAGCTTTTCATTGTAATTTGCCCAAATATTACACTTGTTACACCCTCTTATTTTAAGTCATTATGCCCATTAAAAAAGTATTCTGTATTGGTGAATTACTCATAGATTTTGTTGCTGAAAACCAAGGAAGTGATTTAAAAAAAGCCCAGACCTTTACAAAGAAGGCGGGTGGAGCCCCAGCAAATGTAGCCTGTGCAATAAATAAACTTGGGGGCTATGCCGCATTTATTGGTTGCTTGGGTAAAGATGCTTTTGGAGACTTTTTATGGAAAACCTTGGAGGAACACGAAATTGACTTGAGCCTCACCCAACGGACAGATGCTTTTACCACTCTGGCTTTTGTTTCTATTGACACTAATGGAGAGAGAGACTTCGTTTTTAGCAGGGGTGCAGATAAAGAATTACAATACCAAAGCAATGTAAAACACCTTTTTAACCAACAAATGGTGCACTTTGGTGCCGCCACATCTTTTTTAGGAGGTGCCTTAGAAGAATCTTATGGCCACTATTTGTTTGACGCCCTCACACAAGATGCCTTTATTAGTTTTGACCCTAATTTTAGGGCAGATTTGTGGAAAAATAATGCAGACAGCTTTATCAAAAAATGCCTTCCATTTATAGAAAAGTCGCACCTCTGTAAATTTAGTGAAGAGGAGGCAAAATTACTCTCCGGGAAGGAAAACTTAGAGGACGCTTGTGACGCGCTTCACGAATTGGGAACCCCTATTATTTGCGTAACAATGGGCGCCAAAGGAACTTTAGTAAGTGCTGCTAAATCTAAAAAGCAAATTGCAAGTACTGAAGTAACTCCTGTAGACACTACAGGGGCTGGAGACGCTTTTATTGGAAGTTTATTGGCCCAAATTTCTACCCTAGACTTTCCGCTCATTGAATTATCTACTCAATTAGACCTACTTTACAATATGGTGGCAAAATCCAATAAAGTTGGTGCGCTTACCACTACAAAATACGGTGCAATAGCTGCTATACCAGAGCTAAACGAGCTTTAATTATATTTCACTTTTCTTATGATCCTCTGGGCTTCTTTAAGATTGGTGTAGGAAGTTGCATAAGTTCCTTTTAAAAAGGGTTTTATCTTTTCTAAAATTACCTTAGCGTCCAAGAAACCGTTTAAATAACACAATAAAAGGGTTTGGGGTAATGCGTCTATTTCTAAGCGTTCTTCTTGAGTAAACAGCCCGTAATTTTGAATCTTTTTCACCAGAAATTTGCTGTTGTTAAACACATGATGCAAGAGTTTTAAATCAAAAAGAGGTGGGGCAAACATCAAGCTAGTGTCTATGCGATAGGTGCCATTTTCCTTAAAAAGAATTTGGGTTTTTTCTAGCGGATAATACTTGATCTCTGTTCCCAATCCCAAACTGACGTATTCTACAATGGTAAATGAATCGTTGTCAAAATCAATCATCACCTCGTCTAAATCTGAATAGAAAAGTTTGACTTGTTCTGTAATTAATTCAATATCTACCCTAGAAAAATAGGTGTTGTTCTGCTGTTTATTTGGTATTCCCGCCCAGCATACCACAAACTGATCTTTAAAAACCCTGTAATGACACTCGAGGTCTTTGTGCCTATTATTAATGAAGTCTATAACCCCATCTAAGGTTAATTTAATATTGTTTTGAGCACTTAGCTCTATAGCAGCTACAGCTGCAGCATTGAGATCCTGCAAAATCAAGCCAGTCTCTTTTGGTAAGCTAATACTACCTTCTCTTATAAAGACAGTCCCCAAGTAATATTTCCAAATGTTTTTTTTCAGACTACAAATATTCCCAGAAGAACTAATCGTAACCAAACCAATAACCTTTGCGGCTTCTAGATCTGGAAAATGGATATTTTCATAAGAAATAATAGGGGCATTATTAAGGTAAGCATTGACCAGGTTTTGAATTTTAGAATCGTCAAAAAAATCCACCCCCACTATAAGGTTATCTGTATCTGAAACGCCTATAACTATAAACGATCTGTTTTTAGGATTGCTATTGGCTAAAGCACAAACATGCTTTAAAAACTTAGCCTTACCTTCTTTTGTGCCAATATTGATCATGCTTTTTTTGTCATAAAAGCTGTTCTCCCCATTATGGGAAAGTAGGCTTTTAACCAAAAGGCGCTTATTGATCATTGTTGGATTATTGCTTCATTAACTCCCCTTAAAGAGCGTGGTGCTATTTGCTTGAGCAGTAGGCATAACGATTAGATCTGCTATATTAACATGATATGGTCTTGAAATTACAAATCCTATCACATCTGCAATATCGCTGGCCTGTAAGGGCATAAAACCTTTATACACTTGAGCGGCCCTGTCTTGATCTCCTTTAAAACGAACTTCACTAAAAGAAGTTTCTACCAGTCCCGGATGTATGGCACCCACTTTTATACCTGTACCATTTAAATCTATTCTCATGGCACTATTAATAGCATCTACAGCGTGTTTAGACGCACAATAAACATTTCCTTTGGGGTATACTTCCTTTCCTGCAGTAGATCCAATATGAATAATATGTCCTTTGTTTCTGCTGAGCATACCGGGCAAAACTGCTTTTGTAACATAGAGCAATCCTTTTACATTAATATCTATCATAGCGTCCCAATCTTCTAAAGAGGCGTCTTGAAACAAATCTAAACCATGGGCATTTCCCGCATTATTAACCAACACATCTATCTGATGAAAAGGGGCCTTTAAGGAGGCAATAGCATCCGAAACAGCTACTTTATTTACCACATCAAATAAGAGGGTATGAACCTTCGTTTTTTTAGACAGAGATAATGCTACTTCATTTAATTTTAAGGTATTTCTCCCACATAAAACAAGTTGGTAGCCCATTTCTGCTAAATGTACTGCAGTCGCTTTTCCAATCCCACTACTGGCCCCTGTAATTAGGGCTGTTTTATTTTCTGTGCTCATATATTGTTTTTCTATACTCATCTGTTATTTTTATGGAATGTCATGCCCTCTAAAGGCGGCTAAAAGGTAAAACCAATCTTCTGTATCAAAATCTATAGCTATGGCACTAATGGCGTTTTTATATCGTGCAACCTGGGTAGTTCCAATCACCGGATGAATTCCTGCAGGGTGTTTCATTAACCAAGCCAAAAGAAGCGCGTCTCTGCCAAGGGAGTATTTTTTTTCCAATTGAACAAAAGCCTTTTCTAAAATTAATGGATGGGACTGATTTCCTAAAATCCCACCTAAAGGCGCCCAGGCCATAGGTGTAATCTGGTGCAAAAGGCAAAAATCTAAATCTCCATTAAAAAAAGGGTCGTTTGCCTTGAGTGAAATTTCCAATTGGTTCGCGCTAACCGTAAGTTTTTGTTGAATAATGCTGGTCTGAGAAGGAGTGAAATTAGACAGCCCAAAAGACTTAATATAGCCTTTATCTAAAAGTGTTTGAACCGCCTGTTGAACCTCGATGGGATCCATTAAAGGACTGGGCCTATGAAGCAACAAAAGATCTAAATAATCTGTTTGCAACTCTTCCAAAGAGCGTTGCACACTGTTTATTATATACTGGTAGGTATAGTCATAATGGTTTGTCTGAGTGTCCCTAGATTTATTTTTAAGCGCAATACCGCATTTACTGATAAACTGTACAGATTCTCTTGAAATTCCACTTGCTTTAAAGCCTCTTCCAAAATCAGCTTCTGTGGTGTAATCTCCATAAATATCGGCGTGATCAAAGCTTGTCAATCCCATCTCAAAAGCAGATTCAATCCTATGGGCAACATCTTTAGTAGATAAAGCTGCACCCCAACTTCCCCAATTCATAGTGCCCACGATAATTTTAGAATATTCTGGAGAATGGTGCTTTTTAGACATAGGTAAATGTTTTAAAATCTGTTAATTCTTTGTGTTGTTCCCTAAATTAGGTAAAATAATAAATGAAATTAGGCATAAATTCCTTAAAAACTTCATAAAAACATGGGGTTTAGTCATTTTTTAACGCTGTATTAACAAGGGGTCTGTGAATAAATTTTTTAATTGCAACGCTGTAATTTAAATGCAGCTACAAACACCGTAAATTATCTAAACACTATGGAAGAAAAGAGTTCGATAGACATGGCGGCTATTAATGAAAAAATAGCCAATGAAAGTGCTTTTATAGACGCCTTACAATTTGAAATGAACAAAGTAATTGTAGGTCAGAAGCACATGGTAGAAAGGCTGCTGATTGGCTTATTGGGACAGGGTCATATTTTGTTAGAAGGGGTACCTGGTTTAGCAAAAACCTTAGCTATAAACACCTTAGCCAAAGCAGTAAAGGGAAGTTTTAGTAGGATTCAATTTACTCCCGATTTACTTCCTGCAGATGTTGTGGGTACCATGATTTTTAATATGAAAGAGAACGACTTCTCTATTAAAAAGGGGCCTATTTTTGCCAATTTTGTTTTAGCAGACGAAATTAACAGAGCACCTGCTAAGGTGCAATCTGCCCTGCTGGAGGCCATGCAAGAAAAACAAGTTACTATTGGAGACGAAACATTTGTATTAGATAAGCCTTTCTTAGTTTTGGCTACACAAAACCCTGTAGAACAAGAGGGTACCTACCCACTTCCAGAAGCACAAGTAGACCGATTTATGCTAAAAACAGTGATTACTTATCCCAAAATGTCTGAGGAGCAGATGGTCATGAGGCAAGCAATGAGTCAGGCCTATGAAAAAGTAAATCCAGTCGTTAGTGTAAAACAGATTTTATCTGCTCAAGCAGCTGTTCGTGAAGTGTATATGGATGAGAAAATTGAGAAATATATATTAGACCTCATTTTTGCTACCCGTTTTCCTGAAAAATACCATTTAGAAAGCCTTAAACCTCTAATTAGTTTTGGCGCATCTCCAAGAGGGAGTATTAACTTGGCTATGGCTGCAAAGTGCTATGCTTTTATTAAAAGAAGGGGCTATGTAATTCCTGAAGATGTCAGGGCTGTAGTTCACGATGTGTTAAGGCATAGAATTGGAATTACGTATGAAGCAGAAGCGGAAAATGTAACCTCAGAAGACTTGATCAATACCATCGTAAACGAAATAGAAGTGCCATAGGATATTTTAAAATATCGTTTAATGTCCCAGACACTATTTCAATTCATTTATGGAAACTAAAGATCTTTTAAAAAAAGTAAGGAAAATAGAAATAAAGACGAGAAGGCTCTCAGACCATATTTTTGGCGGAGAATACCACTCCACCTTTAAGGGCCGTGGTATGACTTTTTCAGAAGTCCGTCAATACCAGTTTGGAGACGACGTTAGGGCAATAGATTGGAATGTAACTGCCAGACAAAACGAGCCTTATATCAAAGTTTTTGAAGAGGAAAGAGAACTCACCCTGATGATGGTTGTAGATGTGAGTGGATCTGGTTTATTTGGAACAACCAATGCTTTTAAAAAAGATCTTTTAATAGAAATTACTGCAACCCTAGCTTTTTCTGCTTTGCAAAACAATGACAAAGTAGGGGTGTTACTTTTTACAGATCAAATAGAGCTTTTTATTCCTCCCAAAAAGGGAAAAAGTCATATTCTTAGAATTATAAGAGAACTTTTAGAATTCAAGCCAAAAAGTCAAAAAACAGATTTGTCCATGGCATTGAAGTACCTTGGAAATGTGCTTAAGAAAAAAGCCATTGTTTTTGTGCTTTCAGATTTTATTTCAGAAGAATACCTCCAAAGTTTAAGGATTGTAGGTAAAAAACATGATCTTACCGGTATTCGTGTTTACGATCCAAAGGAAGAACAAATTCCAAACCTTGGTTTGGTGCCTATTTTAGATGCAGAAACAGGAAAAATTAAAACAGTTGCTACCCAATCAAAAACGGTCAGAAACGCCTATGAAAACTATCAAAGAGAACGCAAAGAATACTTTGAAGAAAGTTTCAGAAAGTCTGGTTGTGGTCAAATTAGCTGCAGGGTAGATGAGAGTTATGTAAAAAAACTGTTGGGCTACTTTAAACAAAGGGGGAGATAATATGACACCGTCATTCAACAATAATAAACCTAGTATGAAGACTAAAAGTGTGGTAAAAACACTTTTATTAGGACTGCTTTTTTGCTGTGGAACTGCTTTTGCGCAAGAGCAAAAGGAACTGTTTAATCCTATAGCAGTTATAGATAGTACCGAAATTAAAATTGGAGAACAAATAGAACTCAGTATTGCTATTTCTATTGGTCCAACAGACTTGGTAGATTTTCCTACAGAAGCGCAATCATTCGCGCCACTAGAACTGGTGTCTGCTTCTAAAGTAGACTCCCTTGAGTATCAAGGAAAATTACAACTGCTTAAAAAATATGCTTTAACACAGTTTGACTCTGGATCATATACGCTCCCAAAGCAGCTTGTTTTGGTCAACAATCAAGCTTATTTCACAGCCCCTTTAAACCTTAAAGTTTTAGATATCCCTGTAGACACCTTAAAGCAAAATTTATACGATATTAAACCATTGACTTCTGTAGAAAAAATAGCTACCTACGAATGGTTGTGGCAGTGCCTATTTGTTTTGTTGAGCTTGGGTACCTTAATATTTGCTTATTTAAGAAGGCTTAAGAAAAAACGTGCCGCAGCGGAACGAGAACTCCCACCCTATGACAAGGCACTTTTGGCCCTAGACCAACTAGAAAATTCTCAGTATTTAATCAAAGAAGAATACAAAGCTTACTACAGTGAACTCACAAATATTGTGAGGGGTTACCTAGAGGAAGAGGTGCATGTTGCCGCTTTGGAAAGCACTACAGACCAGCTCATTGAGCGGTTGGAACTTCTCAGGGATTCAGGAGCGCTTACCCTTGAACCAGAAACAATTACACAATTCAAACAGATTCTCCAAACGGCTGATCTTGTGAAATTTGCAAAATCAACTCCAGAAATATGGGCTGCAGAACAAGATAGAAGCAAACTGAAACAAATTGTAGTAAAAACAAAAGAATCTATTGCCCCACCTACCGAAGAAGAACTGGCTGAAATTGCAGCAAGTGAGTGGGCAAAAAAAGCCAGTGAAATAAACAGGTCTAGAAAAAGAAAAATTGTGCTAGCCACTGCTATTTTTCTATCACTGTGCTTTGCTACGGTTGCTTATTTAGGTCCTCAAAACATTTGGGATACGGTGCTTAGAAATCCTACAAAAATTCTACTAGAAAAAGATTGGATAAAAAGTGAATACGGAGTACCTGCTATTGTCATAGAAACCCCGGAAGCACTAGAACGCTCACTGGATGTTGAATTAAATACAGGGGAGAAATATGTACAGCGATTTTATTATAAACATCCAAAAGGGGTGCTTTTTGTAACTATTGAAACGAAAACATTGGTTTCTGAACAAGCGCCTGATTTTAACGCATTAACAGAGCAGGGGCTTAAAAATCTTGAATCCTTAGGGGCTAAAAATATCATTACAAAACAGGAGAATTTTGAAGCCCAAGAAGGGGTCAAGGGGATTAAAACCTTTGGTACTGCAGACTTTGCTTTAAATGGAGATAGTTCACTTACTAAAGAAGACTATATTTTGCTTTACTTTGGCGGTAAAGGATTTGTACAATCAATAGGTATGAGATGGATTGACAAAGATGAATACGCCGAACAGATTTCGCAAAGAATTATGGAAAGTATTGCTTTTGAAAAAATGCCTTCGCCTCAAAACCTTAAATAATTAGCTTAAAAGAACTTTTTAATATGTTTCAAAACCCCTTCGCAAACCCAGAATTTTTATGGCTCTTATTGGTCATTCCATTGTTGGTAGCATGGCAATTATTGAAGCAAAAAAAATCACTAGTGCCTCTTAAAATGCCTAGTACAAAAGGTTTCAATAACAGTATTTACAACCGCTTAAAACCCATACTTTTTGTATTGAGATTATTGTCAATAAGCGCTTTAATTATTGGTCTTGCAAGACCTCAAAATAGCTCAGAAAGCACTAGGACAGAAACCACAAAGGGCATAGACATTGTTATGGCCATAGATGTGTCCTCTAGTATGTTGGCTAAAGATTTAAGCCCAAATAGATTGGTTGCTTTAAAGGAAGTAGCCTCTAATTTCATAAAAGACAGACCCAATGACAGGATTGGTTTGGTCGTTTATGCGGGAGAAAGTTACACCAAGACCCCTATTACCTCAGATAAAAGATTGGTTTTACAAGCCTTAAAAGAGATTCAATACGGAGAGTTAACAGACGGAACAGCTATTGGAATGGGCTTGGCTACTTCTGTGAATAGGCTAAAAGACAGTAAAGCATTAAGCAAAGTAATTATACTATTGACAGATGGTGTAAATAATGCAGGCTTTATTGAACCTGCTACCGCTGCAGAATTGGCAGTTGAATATGATATAAAAACATATACCATTGGTCTTGGAACTAATGGCAATGCGCTTTCCCCTATTGCTTACAACCCAGATGGAAGTTTCAGATACGGAATGGCAGAGGTTCAAATAGATGAAACCTTATTAGAACAAATAGCCAACTTAACAGGAGGCAAGTATTTTAGAGCAACAGATAATCAAAAATTAGTAGCTATTTATAATGAAATAAATAGCTTAGAAAAGACTGAAGTAGCCACTTTTAAATTCTATGCTTATGAAGAGAAATTCAGGCCCTGGGCTATTGCTGCTCTTGTGTTTTTCCTAATAGAATGGTTGTTAAAGAACAGCCTGTTTAAAAGTTTTATTTAAAAGAGACATGATTCAATTTGATCAGAAAATATATTTCTATGCCCTAGTGCTGCTACCATTAATGCTATTGGTGTTTTTGGGAGTACAGATATGGAAAAAAAAGACGCAAAACAATTTTTCAGATACTTCGCTGTTAAAAAAATTGGCCCCAAAAAAATCTGCCTTCAAAGCACCCTTTAAATTCACCCTTCAAATTTTAGGGGTAACGGCAATTGTAATTGCCCTTGTAAATCCAAAGGCGGGAACAAAACTAGAAACTGTTAAGAGAGAAGGGGTAGACATTGTATTCGCTGTAGACGTCTCCAAAAGTATGTTAGCAGAGGACATTGCGCCCAATAGAATGGAAAAAGCCAAAAGACTGGTCTCTGAGATTATCAATGAACTGGCGAGTGATCGCATTGGAATAATTGCGTATGCAGCGCAAGCATACCCACAGTTACCGATCACAACGGATTTTGGCGCTGCAAAAATGTTTCTTCAAGGGATGGATACAGACATGCTCTCTTCACAAGGTACTGCAATTTCAGATGCCATTGAGCTGGCCACTACTTATTACAACGATGCGGCTCAAACAAACAGGGTGCTCTTTATAGTCTCTGACGGAGAAGACCATTCAGATGGAGGTGCCGCTAATGCAGTATCAAAAGCAACTGATGCTGGAATTAAAGTATTTACAATAGGCGTTGGAACAGAAAAGGGCGCTCCAATTCCATTAAAGAAAAAAGGGATAGTAGAAAGTCTAAAAAGAGATTCAGAAGGTGAGGTAGTCATTACAAAAAGAAATACCGAGACATTGATTGAAATAGCCTCAGCGGGAAATGGCATTTATATAGACGGAGAAAATACTGCTAATGCTGTAGCAATTATCAAAGAACAGTTAAACCAAATGGATAAAATGGCTTTTGAAGCAAAGCAATTTTCCGACTATAAAGACCAATTTCAATGGTTTTTAGGCCTTGGACTTTTGATGCTTTTTTTAGATCAAATTATCTGGGAGGGAAAGACTGGATGGATTTCAAAATTAAATTTATTTAATGAAAAAGAAAATGAGACAGCAGCTTAATAAATTATGGTTTTTTGCATGCTTAATTTTGGGGCTAAGTGGCTATGCACAAGAAGAGAAGCAAAATTTATCCGAAATATCTCTTGATACTAAAAAGGAAGGGGTCAAAAAATCTGTTCACCCTAAAAAAATTATTGAAGCACACAACCTCACTTATAAGGGGAATGAATCTTTGAGTGAAAATTCATTTGTAGCCGCAGAAAAATCTTATAGAACAGCCATTGGTATAAACCCTGAAGATGCTACACCTGCTTATAACTTAGGAAGTGCATTGTACCAAAAAGAGGCTTTTGAAGAAGCTTTAACTCCATTAAAAAAAGCCGTAATTGCAGGAAAAAACAAGCAAGAAAAACATACTGCATTGCACAATTTAGGAAATGCTTTCATGAAGAATAAAAGCTATGAAAAAGCCGTAGAAACATATAAAGAAGCCCTTAGAAATAATCCTACAGACAACGAGACAAGGTATAATTTAGCCCTTGCTAAAGAAATGCTCAAGAAAGAACAACAAGAGCAAGATAAAGACCCCGACAAAAAAGACCAAAAGGATTCCGACAAAAAGGATCAAGAAGACCAGGAAAATAAAGATAAAGAAGACCAAGAAGGAGATCAGAAAAAAGATCCAAATGGCGATCCCGATAAAGGAGACGGAGAGAAAAAAGACGAAGATTCCGAACCAAAAGACCCCTCAGAAGAAGAAAAAGAAGAACAGAAAAAAGGAGATGGAGAAGATAAAAAAGAAACCCCTCAAAAACCCAAAGAAGACCAAGGAAAACCTAAGGAACGCAAAAGTCAACTCTCCCCTCAGCAAATACAAAACTTGTTAGATGCTATGCAGAATGCAGAGAAAAAATCTCAAGAAAAACTAGAGGGTAAAAAAATTAAAGGAGCTCCTTTAAAAACTAAAAAAGATTGGTAATGCCCTTAATTACAAAAACATATTTACTTCTTTTATTAAGTGTGACCTCACTCTTTGGAGGAGATTCGTGGAAAGACAATCAAGACCCTGTGAGCTTTAAAGTAGTGTTGAGTAAAAGCAGCATGGGTATAAACGAGCGTATTCGAGTAGACTTTGTAATGAACAAGGATGGGGATAACTTTGTTCCGCCCTCTTTTGAGGATTTTAGGGTGGTTATGGGGCCCTCTCAAGCTATAAGCTCTTCTTGGGTCAATGGGGTTAGGAGTTTTTCAAAAACTTTTTCATATACCATAGCGCCTACTAGAAAAGGAAGTTTAACCATTGCGCAAGCCCAGATAGAAATAGACGGAAAAACTTATAAAACATCTGCTCAAAAGGTGACTGTGACAGATGCCGTGAAAAAGCCAAGTGAAGATATGACTGCAGAAGATGTGGCCAATGAAAATCTATATTTGGTAGCAGAGGTCTCCAATGCCAATCCTTACCTCAACGAAATGGTTACTGTAGTGTATAAACTATATGTTGGTGCAGATATTAGTGTTACAAACTTTAGACCTGCAGACAACCCAACTTTTAATAATTTTTGGAATCAAGACATACCAGTCACTCAATACACCTTCCAATCTGGCACATATAACGGTAAGCCCATGCAATATGTAGCCTTAAAAAAAGTCGTATTATACCCTCAAAAATCAGGAGAACTTCAATTGGAGCCATTGGTGCTAGATATTACCGCAGAAGTCCCCACCAATAGAAGAGACTTCTTCGGAGGAAGACTATACGCGCAAACCAATAAAACAGTAACAGCCGGCAATAGAGTCATTGAAGTAAAACCCTTACCTGAGGCAGGTAAACCCGCTTCGTTTAATGGCGCAGTGGGAAAATTTGATTTCTTTGTAAGAACTTCTAAGAATATTTTGAATGCCAATGAATCTCTTCAGGCGGTCGTAGAAGTAACTGGAAATGGAAACTTAAAATTATTCCAAGTACCTGAACTTAAACTTCCAGCGGCATTAGAAGTCTATGAGCCAGAGTTTGAAGAGAAAATCACAACAAATTTATCCGGAATGAACGGTAAGATCAGTAATAGCTATACTGTAGTACCTGCATATAAAGGAAAATACCCAATTCCACCTGTCGCTTTTAGTTATTTTGATCCTTCTCTAGACAAATATATAAGCCTCACCACAGCGCCTGTACTGGTAAATGTCATTGAAGGACCCACTTACAATGAAAACCCTAAAAATAACAATACCACGGCTACAACAACAATCAAACAAGCTGTTGCAGAAAACAATGCATTTGGTTTTATTAAAACAAAAACAAGTCTAATCCCTGTGGCGCAAAGCAGATTTTTTAACAGCAAAAGTTTTTGGTTGTTGTGTTTAATTCCTTTCGCCATACTTCTATTAACAGTATTAACACACCGATTAATTACAACAAAAAAAACGGATCAAGTTTCTGCTCTAAGCAAAAGGGCGCAGCGATTGGCTAAAAAATTCCTCTCAGAAGCCAAAGGGAAAAAAGCAGACAAAGACGCTTTTTATGTAGCTCTTGAAAAAGGACTACAGCTTTACCTCAAAGGAAAATTAACATTAGACAATGCAGATTTTAGCAAAGAAAACATCCATAATATCTTTACTCAAAAATCCATTTCTACAGAAACCACAGGCTTATTAATTACTTTATTAGAGCACTGTGAAGCGGCAAGATACAGTCCATTTACAGCTGTTGAAATTGAGGAGGACTACCTAAATGCAATAAGTGCAATAAGTCAATTAGACGCGCAATTATAATGGTAAAATTAAGGTTCGCAATGAAAAAAAATACCGCAATGACGCCAAATGAAAAACCCTACAAATTGAAGCATTCGCTTAAAGTGCACATGAATTGGTTTGTATTTTTTATGCTGTTGAGCCAAGTAGCAATATTTCCTGTATTAGCTCAAAATAATGCACAAGAAAATTTGATTAAAGGCACTGCAGAAAATAATCTTGAAGTCAAAAACAACGAAACAATAAAAGCACAGAGTCAAGAAATGGCTTTTTTTAATGCAGCCACTCGAGCATATAACGATTCTAATTTTGAACTAGCCATTGATTATTACGAAAAAATAATTGCTACCGGATACCACAGTCCGGAGTTGTATTACAACCTAGGGAATGTATATTACAAACAAAATGAAATAGCACTCAGTATCTATTATTTTGAAAAATCTCTGCTGCTAAACCCAAATGATCAAGAAGTCATTAAAAACTTAGGGTTTGCTCAAAAAATGACCATAGACGCTATTCCTTCTAAAGAAGTCAATGGCATTGGAAAAGCCTATTTAAAAGTCATTAAATCCAGAAGTGAACATCAATGGGGGCTTTTATGTATCCTTTTGGTCTTTATTTCTGTAACACTTTATTTATTGTACTACTTTGCCAATACCTCACTGGCAAAAAGATTTTTCTTTACTACCGCTATTCTTGTGGTTCTGTTGAGTGGATTATCTTACCTAAACGCTTCTTTAGTTGGAAAAGCGACGCAAAAAGACCATCCAGCTATTGTTTTTGAAACAGCCAAAGTGCTCTCTGAACCAAATTCAAATGGTATTGAAGCCTTTGAATTGCATGAAGGAACAAAGGTTCAAATTTTAGAAAGGTTTTCTAACTGGTATAAAATTCAAATCGCAGACGGTCAAATTGGCTGGTTATTACAAAACCAAATTAGACCCTTAAAAGAATAATTCTTTGTTTTATTTTTTTCATCTTTGTAAGGATGGGTTATAAACAAAATATTAAAATTTGGGTGATAGGAACTTTGTTCTTATGGCTTTTTAGTGCGATTATGCCTGCTGTTTCTATTTATGTCTTTCAAGAGAGCGATCAAATTTCCATGAATGGAACATTAGAAGAAGAACAACAAGGAGAAGAGAAAAAAGAGGACCAAAAAAAAGAGTGGATCTCCTATCAGACTTTAATCAATTATTCTACAAAAATAACCCCCCTATTAACCCATAGTTCTGTACTACAAAAATTGTACAAAAGCCCTACAAATGTGGTTGCCCTTCCGCCTCCAGAATTACTGTAATACCTCCGCAATAACAACTCAACTATTTACTTTTTACCTTTTCTCCTTCAAAGGAGTAAAAAGGTGAACATCATAAAACAACAACAACTTATGTTTAAAAATATAAAACAAGACATCCCTGCGAGTATTGTCGTTTTCTTCGTTGCGCTCCCCCTTTGTTTGGGTATAGCATTAGCCAGTGGAGCCCCTCTTTTTTCAGGTCTAATCGCGGGTATTGTAGGTGGAATCTTTGTAGGATTCTTGAGCGGATCTGAAATTGGCGTTTCAGGGCCTGCAGCAGGACTAGCTGCAATAGTGCTTACAGCAATAGGGACCTTAGGGGGGTTTGAGAACTTCCTATTGGCAGTCGTTTTAGGAGGCGCTATACAAATTGTCTTTGGCCTTTTAAAAGCGGGAGTCATAGGGTATTACTTTCCATCTTCAGTGATTAAGGGAATGCTCACAGGTATAGGAATTATAATTATTCTAAAACAAATACCACATTTTTTTGGCTATGATGCAGACCCAGAAGGCGACTTTGCTTTTATGCAAATAGATGGTCAAAATACTTTTTCAGAAATATTAGCCCCCTTGAACGGCATTCAAGTTGGTCCAACAATTGTAGCTATCATCGGTTTGGGAATATTATTACTTTGGGATAAAATTTTGTCTAAAAAGGGTAAAATATTCACCTTAATTCAAGGTCCATTAGTGGCGGTTGTAATTGGAATTATTTACTTTGTTGTCACCAAAGATTCTGAAGGACTCTCTATTAAAGCCAGCCATTTAGTGCAGGTTCCAGTCCCAGAGGACTTAGCTTCATTTAAAGCACAATTTACCAGTCCTAATTTTTCTGGGATTGGAAATCCTGAAGTTTGGATTGTAGCATTTACCATAGCTTTAGTGGCCAGTTTAGAAACCCTGCTGTGTGTAGAGGCCACGGACAAATTAGATCCGGATAAAAGGGTTACTCCAACCAACAGAGAATTATTGGCTCAGGGTGCTGGTAATGTGTTTTCTGGACTAATTGGTGGGTTACCTGTAACACAAGTAATCGTAAGGAGTTCAGCAAATATTCAATCTGGAGGGAAAAGTAAATTAGCCGCTATTTTACATGGTTTTTTATTACTCATTTCCGTAATGGTAATTCCTAAGTTACTCAATATGATTCCACTTTCTGTATTGGCTTCTATACTATTCATTGTTGGGTATAAATTGGCAAAACCGGCATTGTTTAAAAAAATGTACCTGCTAGGATGGAAACAATTCATTCCTTTTATAGTGACTGTAATGGGAATTATATTTACAGACTTACTGATAGGAATTGCTTTGGGTCTGGCTGTTGGTGTAATTGTTGTTTTGATTAAAAGTTTTCAAAACTCTCACTTTTTACATATTGAAGACAATAGCAATGGTGCCCATAAAATTAAAATGACCTTGGCAGAAGAAGTTACTTTTTTCAATAAGGGTGCTATTTTAAAAGAACTGGATCAATTACCCCATGACAGCCATCTGGAATTAGACGTTAGAAAAACCCGATTTTTAGATCATGATATTATTGAAATTCTTGAAGATTTTGCTGCTAAAGCGGTCATGAGAAATATCAATATTACTTTAATTTCAGAAAAGGGAACAGTCTCTAATCCAGAAAGTTTTATTTCATTTTTTAACCTGAGCTCCAAAAAGGCTTAACCAAAAATATCTCTTATGAAACTAGATAAAGTATTTGAAAACAATGAGGCTTGGATTAAAGACAAACTCAGCACAGATAACAACTATTTTGAAGAATTGGGCAAAGGCCAAAGTCCAGAATTGCTCTATATAGGCTGTTCAGACAGCCGTGTAACTGCAGAAGATCTCATGGGCTTAGGTCCAGGAGAGGTTTTTGTACATAGAAATATTGCCAATATGGTCATAAGCATAGACCTTAATGTAATGTCAGTAGTTAATTATGCCGTAGACCACTTAAAAGTAAATCACGTAGTGGTTTGTGGCCACTATGCCTGTGGTGGCGTAAAAGCAGCCATGCAATCTGCAGATTTAGGGATTTTAAATCCGTGGCTTAGAAATATTAGAGATGTGTACAGAATTCACAGAAACGAATTAGATGCCATAGCAGATGAAGACAAACGATACGACCGTTTGGTGGAGCTCAATGTGCAAGAACAATGTGTGAACTTGATCAAAACAGCTACGGTACAAAAAGCTGCTAGAGATAGGAACTTAAAAGTACATGGCTGGGTATTTGATGTTCATACAGGAAGACTCATAGATCTAAAAATAGACTTTGAAGGAATTTTGAAAAACATCATGGAAATATACCATTTAGACTAAACAATAAAACAATACTAGTTGTTTTGTCAATAGCCATCGCTTCGCGATGGCTATTTTTTTTTAATCGTCTTAGACATCACAAGGGTTTTCCAAAATAAACGCTTTGGATTACCTAGAAAATCTTAAATTTGTCCTTCAATCTTAAGCGCTGAAAAAGCCTGGAGGAAAAGCACATGATAGACCAATTAGAAAAACACATAGAGAGGGTAAAAGCTTTTGAATCAAAAGATTCAGGGGCTATTGAAGCATTTAGAATAGAATTCTTAGGGAAAAAAGGGGTTTTAACAGAGCTTTTCGCAGCCTTTAAATCTGTTCCTAATGAAGAAAAAAAAGTGTTTGGTCAAAAACTCAATGAACTAAAGATTACTGCGACAGAAAAGATCAGCAATCTCAAAGAAGCATTAGAGGAAACAGCAACAGTATCAGGTCTATACGGAGACTTAACTAGACCTGGAAGCCCCCTTGAAATAGGTTCAAGACACCCAATTTCTATTGTAAAAAATCAGATAATTGATATTTTTTCTCGCATAGGATTTAATGTGTCAGAAGGTCCAGAAATGGAAGATGATTGGCACAATTTCACCGCCTTAAACTTGCCCGAATACCATCCGGCAAGAGACATGCAAGACACCTTTTTTATTCAAACAGATCCGGATATTCTCCTTAGAACACACACATCTTCTGTTCAGGTGCGGTATATGGAAAACAATAAACCTCCCATTAGAACAATCTCTCCGGGAAGGGTGTTCAGAAATGAGGCCATCTCTGCCAGATCCCATTGTTTCTTTCACCAAGTAGAAGGCTTGTACATAGATAAAGACGTCTCTTTTGCAGACTTAAAACAAACTTTACAATACTTTACTGAGTCTTTATTTGGCAAGTCTAAAATTAGATTGAGACCCTCTTACTTTCCTTTCACAGAACCCAGTGCAGAGGTAGACGTTTATTGGGGCTTAGAGACAGAAACAGACTATAAAATGACTAAGGGTACCGGTTGGCTGGAGATTATGGGTTGTGGCATGGTAGATCCTAATGTACTTAAAAACTGTGGCATTGATCCTGAGGAATATTCTGGTTTTGCCTTTGGAATGGGAATAGATAGAATTGCCTTATTACTGCACCAAATTTCTGATATTAGACTATTGAGCGAAAACGACATTCGTTTTCTTTCCCAATTCAAGGGCAGTTTCTAAAAATTACTTCCAATCTTTGAAAGGATGTTGGCTTAGGGAAGCATTGTAGTATTTCTGATCTCCTGTAACCTCTTTTCCAAGCCAAGCTGGTTTTTCAAACTCTTGCTTAGGATCTGACAATTCCACCTCAGCTATAACAAGCCCCTGATTGTCTCCATAAAAAACATCCACCTCAAAATGGTGAGATCCTACAGACACTACATGTCTGGTCTTTTCTATTTTACCAGGCAAACAAAGTTTAAATAAGGCTTCTGCAGCTTCTTTTGACAAGGAGTTCTCCCATTCAAATCTAGACACACCCCCATCAGTAGAAATTCCTTTCACGGTTATAAACCCTCCAGTCTCTTCTACCCTAATACGAACTGTTCTGTTGGGATCTGTTGACAAAAATCCTTGCTTAATAGCCCTACTAGTTACAGCTTCATTTTCAAAACTATAATCTTTGACTAAAAATTTGCGTTCTATTTCTATCATTTTGCACAATTAAAAAAGAAATTAATTTAAAAATACACCAGAAAATGCTTTGAAGGTGTATAGCCAACTAAAAACCTCGATTTCTAATACTGGGCTATTTCTATGAGTTTAGAAGAAGTTACGCTTTTAGTCTCATAAGGTGTATTGGCTAGCCAAATCATAGCCTTAGCAATGTCTTTGGCTTGAATGGGATTGTATTCTTTCAAAGGACCATACCAAATGAAAAACAAACCCTTCATAATACCCTTTAACAGGAGTTCCCCCAAACGAAATTCTTTTCTGGCTCCCAGTATTAATGAAGGCTGAACAAAGTGAATCTTAGGTAATTCAAGCGCTAATAGCTGGTTTTCCATAGCGCCTTTCATCTGACTATAAAAGTTTTTAGACTGCACATTGGCTCCTAATGCAGAGACTACTACCACCGCTTCAAAGGAAGCCTCTCTAGCCTGAAAAGCAGCTAGCAAAGGAATCTCTACATCTATTTTTTTATAGGCTGCCATCTGCGGAGTCTTATGTTTAGTACTCCCTAAACAACAATACAAATGATCTCCTTTAATAGGATGCTCTTTCAAGCCTTCTTCTAGATCTGAATAAAGGGTTTCCTTTATTTTATAGTGATCAAAGTCTAGGGCCGTTCTTCCTATGAGATGAATTTGATCGTATCTGTAATCTTGTATCAGTTGTAAGACCAAAGCCTTTCCTACCACTCCAGTGGCACCCAATACTACCGCTACTTTTCCCATTTGAACCATACGCTAAAGATACGCTTTTGAGAGAAAATAGGCTTGGAATATATATCTTTGAGAAAAGCTTTTTAATGTCTCTCTCTCCTCCCTTTAGAAAAATAATCCATGTAGACATGGATGCTTTCTTTGCCTCAGTAGAGCAGCTAGACAATCCTTCATTGAGAGGGCTTCCTGTGGCAGTGGGTGGCGGTGGCAAACGAGGGGTCGTGTCCGCCGCCTCCTATGAGGCTAGAAAATTTGGAGTGCGTTCTGCCATGTCTGGAATGATGGCTAAAAGGCTTTGTCCAGACCTGATCTTTGTACCTCCTAGATTCGATCGATATAAAGAGATCTCAAATCAAATTCGCCTTATTTTTCACGAGCATACAGATTTAGTAGAACCCTTATCTTTAGATGAAGCTTATTTAGATGTAACCCAACACAAAAAAGGAACCCCCTCTGCCACACTCATTGCGCAAGACATTAGGGAAACCATTTTAAAAAGGACAGGGCTGAATGCCTCTGCTGGAGTCTCTATAAATAAGTTTGCAGCAAAAATAGCCAGTGATATTAACAAGCCAAACGGACAGAAAACCATTCCTCCTGAAGCGGTTTTGTCATTTCTTGAAACATTGGATATTCGAAAGTTTTTTGGAATTGGAAAAGTGACTGCAGATAAAATGTACGGATTAGGAATTTTTACTGGAGCAGACTTAAAGAAACATTCAGAAGATTTCTTAATAGAGAACTTTGGAAAGAGTGGTCACTATTTTCACCAAGCTGTCAGAGGCATTCACCCCTCTGAAGTAAAACCAGAAAGGATTCAAAAATCTATTGGAGCAGAACGAACTTTTAGTGAAAACATTAGCAGTGAAATTTTTTTGAAAGAAAAAATAGACGATTTGGCAGAAGAATTATCCAGGCGGTTAAAGAAAAATAAGGTCTCCGGAAAAACCATTACACTCAAACTGAAGTACTCAGATTTTAACACTCAAACTAGGTCCAAAACAATTCCTTATTTTATATCTAGCAAAGACTTAATTCTAGAGAATGCTTTGGACTTACTCTACCAAGAAAATTTAAACAACTCCGTTCGCTTAGTGGGTATTTCTATGGGAAAACTAAATAATGAAAAAGCAACTCCTATAAAACAGCTTCCTGTAAGTGTGCAATTGCACATTGATTTCTAAACAAGGAAATCATTTTTGAATCTAAAGAAGATATTGATTTTTGACCCTAAAGTAAGGGTGTCACTTTAGTGCCAAAGGGGCTTTTGGTTATATGCCTCATAAAAAAAGCCGCTTACATATATGCAAGCGGCTTTTTTATATAAAATATACATTAAGAAATAGTTGAAACCCTTAAGGTGTTCACCATTCCTTTTTCTTTTAAAGGCATAGACGCTAGGTTAATAATAGTGTCTCCCTGAGTCACATAACCTGCTTTTCTAGCTATCTCGTTTAAATCAGAAATGGTCTGGTCGGTAGACACCATGCTGTCGTAATAAAATGCTTTCACCCCCCATAATAGATTCAACTGTGTTAAAATACGCTTGTTAGAAGTAAACACTAAAATATGTGCCGACGGTCTCCAAGCAGAAATCTGATACGCCGTATACCCACTATTGGTCAAAGTAGCTATCGCGGTAGTTTTCATTTCATTGGCCATAATAGCCGCGTGGTAACAAACAGATTTGGTCACATACCTTCTGCTTAAATTTACCGGAGGGGTCAAGGGCACTTGGATTAGTTCTGAATGCTCTACGGCACGAAGAATACTGCTCATTTTCTCAATCACTTGAACAGGATATTGACCTACAGAAGTCTCCCCAGAAAGCATCACTGCGTCTGCACCATCCATTACCGAGTTGGCCACATCATTTACCTCTGCTCTTGTTGGTGTAAGACTATCTATCATAGTCTCCATCATCTGAGTAGCAATTATAATTGGCTTGCGAGCCTGTTTGGCTTTAAGGACCAATTGCTTTTGAATGAGTGGCACTTCCTCTGCTGGGATTTCAACACCCAAATCTCCTCTGGCCACCATTAAAGCGTCCGTATATTCAATGATCTCATCAATATTTTCAATGGCTTCAGGCTTTTCTATCTTAGAGACAATCGGAATTTTTAAGTCTGTATGCTGGGCAATTAACTCTTGTAAATCTTTTAAATCTTGGCTAAAACGCACAAAAGACAAGGCGATCCAATCTACTTTTTCACCAATGGCAAAAATGGCGTCTTCTACATCCTTTTCCGTTAATGCTGGAAGAGAAATTTTGGTATTGGGTAGGTTAACGCCTTTTTTAGATTTCAAAGGGCCTCCTTGAACTACCTTAGTGACTACCTCATCTTTACCGTTGGTACTCACTACCTCAAACAGTAATTTACCGTCGTCTAACAAGACTTTTTCTCCCACTTTCACATCCTGAGGAAAACTGTCATAAGTCATATAAGCCCTTGTAGCTGTTCCTACAAATGGTGCTCCTGTAGCAAAGGTTACTTGGTCTCCAGGCGCTACTACAATACCTTCTTCCATAACACCTACACGAAGCTTTGGTCCTTGAAGATCTGCTAAGATGGAGGTATAAACGCCTAACTCATCGTTTAATTCACGAATCATTTTAATGCGTGCACTCACATCAGAATAGTCTGCATGAGAAAAATTAATTCTAAACACATTTACCCCTGCTAGAATCATATCTCTAAGGACAGATTTTGTACTTGTGGCAGGGCCTAAGGTGGCTACTATTTTTGTTTTTTTTGCGCTTGGCATATTAAAAAATTAAGTTATTTTTTGACTTTAGTTGGCTTTGGTCTACAGTAAAAGCTGTAACTATTACGGGTAACTGCTTTAATTTAACGACCAGCTCTTTTATATTTAAAAAACCTTGTTCTTCTATTTTTAGAAAAAAATCTACCCCCTTGTGTTCTGGAATGAGGGACTGCTTTTTTTCTAAGGCAGCATTGGTAAAAAGATCTTGGGTGGCCTGATGCTGAAAACTCAAGTGTTTGTTAGACAAAAGTGTCCAATACGAATCTGAGCTTAGGTCATGCCAATCAAACACAGAAAACGTCGCTTCTGTATTTAAATCCAGGTCTCTATTATGCCGTTTAAATTTTGTTTTAAGATGTTTGTTTAACCAATAAGCTATAGCGTAATCTTCCAATGAAGTATGCAGGGCTATAAGTGCATATTCAGACTCATAAAAATCCATTGATATTTTATGGAGTGCCGTCATATTAAACATCTAAACAAACAAATATATATAATCTCCCTTTTCTACAAGCAGACTGTACTGTCTAATCTGACTAAAAAAATTACGAAAACGTTTGCAGTACGCTTTTTAAGCGTCAATTTTTTCCTGAAGCGCAAAAAAAGCTCTTTTTGCTGCCTGCTCTTCTGCTTTTTTCTTAGAGGGTCCACGGCCTTTTGAAATAATCTTTTTATTGATCGAAAGTTTTACTGAAAAATGCCTTACAGGATCATTACCGCTGTCTTCGAATATTTGAAAATTAAAGGTTTTTTTCTCCTTTTGGCACCACTCAATCAAGAGGCTTTTGTAAGAGATCACCTTTCCTTCTAGCTTGGCCAGATCTACATGGGGCTCAATAATTTTGTGATGTATGAAATTTTCACAGTATTTGTAGCCTCTGTCTAGATAAATAGCCCCTACCAAAGCTTCAAATACATTGCCGTGTACATTGTCTCCAAAATGGTCTTTATGCACTTTGCTGTCTACGAATGATAATAAATTAAGCTCTTTACCCAGTTCATTTAAATGCTCTCTACTGACAATCTTGGAACGCATTTTAGTGAGGTAACCCTCGTCTGCAGCGGGGACTTCATTATAGATATACTTTGAAATAATAGCCCCCAACATAGCGTCTCCTAAAAACTCTAAACGCTCGTAGTTTAATGGATTTCCTTGAGGGTCTTTCAAATGTAAGGACCGGTGAATAAAGGCTTTTTTATAAATGGATAAGTTTTTAGGTTTAAAACCCAGTATATTTCGCATCCCTGTAAAAAAATTCCCATCCTCTTTAGGACGGGAATTAAATATATAGGGGCGTAATCCCATATTAAGCATTAAATTTTTTGAACAACACACAGGCATTGTGCCCGCCAAAACCAAAGGTATTACTCATGGCTACATTTACCTCTCTCGCTTGCGCTTTATTAAGGGTAAGGTTAAGGCTTGGATCAATATTAGGATCTGCTTCTGTATGGTTAATCGTAGGGGGTACCAGGCTGTGCTTCATAGCTAAAATAGAGGCAATAGCTTCAATAGCTCCAGCAGCTCCCAACAAGTGACCTGTCATTGATTTTGTAGAATTGATATTGATGTTTGGCGCGTGACTTCCAAATACCTTGCTAATGGCTTTTAGTTCCGCCACATCTCCAAGGGGTGTAGAGGTTCCGTGAGTATTTATTGCGTCTACCTGATCTGGAGTCATTCCAGCGTCTTTCAAGCAGTTTTCCATGACGCGAACTACCCCTATTCCTTCCGGGTGTGGTGCAGTCATATGGTGTGCATCTGAGGTCATTCCTCCCCCCATTACCTCACAGTAGATCTGTGCACCTCTAGCAACTGCATGTTCGTATTCTTCTAAGATTAAAGCACCAGCGCCTTCACCTAAAACAAAGCCATCTCTAGAAGCGTCAAAAGGTCTTGAGGCGGTTTCAGGGCTTTCATTTCTAGTAGAAAGGGCATGCATGGCGTTAAAACCACCCATTCCTGCAATCGTTACTGCGGCCTCACTTCCTCCGGAAACTATCACGTCGCAATGACCCAAGCGAATGTAATTCATAGCATCTATAAGTGCGTTAGATGAAGAGGCACAAGCAGAAACAGTCGCGTAATTGGGTCCCATAAATCCATGTTTAATGGAAATGTTCCCCGGCGCAATGTCTGCAATCATCTTTGGAATAAAGAAGGGGTTGAATCTAGGCGTCCCATCTCCTGCTGCATAATTGAGCACTTCGTTTTGAAAGGTCTCTAATCCACCAATTCCAGCACCCCAAATAACTCCAACCCTGAATTTATCTAGGCGGTCTAATGGGAGAGCGGCATCGGCGATAGCCTCGTCAGCAGCCACCATAGCGTACTGGGCAAATTTATCTAATTTTCTAGCTTCCTTTCTATCGAAATAATCCTCTGCATTGTAGCCCTTGAGTTCACAAGCAAATTTGGTTTTAAAATGGGTGTTGTCAAAATGAGTAATAGGGCCTGCGCCACTTTTACCTGACTTTAGGCCTTCCCAGTAGGAGGCTACATTGTTACCTATGGGCGTTAATGCGCCCAATCCAGTAACTACTACGCGCTTTAGTTGCATGTAATTTGTTTTAGTTTTATTACAGAATACAAAGGTAATTTAAAAAAAATTATCCATGCAGTTTACAACCACATGGATAATTTACAATGTTTTAATATATCGTGAA
>JAQWTF010000014.1:0-25835 GCA_029242825.1 Flavobacteriaceae bacterium
GTAACGATATCTGCTTTTGTCATGTTGTATGATATATAATCTGTACTATTTTTTTCGGGTTGCAAATATATAAATTAAATTCAATCTTTTATTCTAATGGACTTAATTTTAAGTTAATAAAGGCCTACTTTTGACATTCATTACGCCTTTATGTCCTTTTCTCAGGAAATTATACACTGGTACCATGCAAATAAGCGATCACTTCCTTGGCGGGAAACGAAAGATCCATACTGTATTTGGCTTTCAGAAATTATACTGCAACAGACCCGAGTAGCGCAAGGGACTCCTTATTATCTTAAGTTTATAGACACATTTCCTACGGTTTTTGATTTAGCAAATGCCTCTGAAGAAGCGGTACTAAAATTATGGCAAGGATTGGGGTATTATTCTAGGGCGCGAAACCTTCATACAGCAGCTAAATATGTCGCTTTTGAGTTAAATGGTGTTTTCCCTTCTACTTATAAGGAATTATTAGCCCTAAAAGGGGTGGGAGACTATACCGCCAGTGCTATTGCTTCTATTTGTTTTAACGCCCCAGAGGCAGTGCTCGACGGGAATGTTTACAGGGTGTTGTCGCGTTATTTTGGCATAGATGTACCCGTAAATACCACAGAGGGTGCTCGATTGTTTAAAAGGATTGCAATGGATCAATTGGTTACGGCTCATCCGTCAGATTACAATCAGGGTATTATGGAGTTTGGCGCTTTGCAATGCACGCCTAAGCTTACGGATTGTACCTCATGCCCATTATTGCAAACATGTGTGGCCTATCAAACCCAAAAAGTAAGTTTGCTGCCCGTGAAATTGCCCAAACAAAAAGCGGTTAAAGTCTACCATTATTACTTTGTTCTGGTTGATCCTTCAGGGAATACAATTTATGAAAAAAGAGCTGGAAGAGGAATTTGGGAGGGACTGTATCAATTTCCTTTAATGACCTCTTCATCGCCTTTAGAAATTGAAGGGCTTTTGGCTTCTAGCGAAACAGGTTTAGATATTTCGTTGTTTGAAAACGCAAAACAGTTTGTATTTCACGACAGTTTTGTTGTTCACAAACTGACCCATAGGCATATTTATGCCACTTTTATTGTTGTAGAAACCCCCGTTACTTTGCAAGATAGCGTGCCTTTTGTGTCAATTGATGAATTTCCAACAGCAGTTTTGATTTCAGATTTTATAAATGCATTTAAAAATTCGTATTTTTGATACCATACCACAATAATTATGAGCGGAACATTAAATAAAGTGATGTTAATAGGTCACCTAGGTGACGATGTCAAAATCCATTACTTCGAGGGAGGTAATTGCATAGGGAGATTCCCTATCGCCACCAATGAAAGTTATACCAACAAACAGACTGGAGAAAAAGTGACCAATACGGATTGGCATAATATTGTGGTGCGTAACAAAGCAGCTGAGATCTGTGAAAAATACCTGAGCAAGGGCGATAAAGTATATGTAGAGGGTCGCCTGAAAAATAGGCAATGGCAAGCAGAAGATGGCACTACAAAATACACCACAGAGGTTCATGTGCAGGACTTTACATTTCTTTCTACTAAATCAGATGGAGGCACCAGTCAGGGAGCACAAGCAATGAATTCAGGAGCTGTAGCTGCTGATCCTAATCCAGTGCATGCACCAAATATGGATTCAGCCCATTCTGACCCTTCAGACGACCTGCCATTTTAAATCATTTAAACTGTAAAGATTGGATCCTGACCCCCTTTTTTTAAGCAATTATTTACTCTCAATAGACCCCTCTTTTTTTTCCATTAAGATTGGTGTATTACTTTTTTTAATTTGTTGTTCTGCTTTAATTTCTGGGGCAGAAGTGGCTTTTTTTGGCCTTTCATCGACTGATTTATCTGAACTGGAAAAGGAGACTAATGCAAAGGCCGCTCTTGTAGTAAAGCTTTTAGATAAGCCTAAAAAATTATTAGCGACTATATTAATAGCGAACAATGCCATTAATATTGGGATCGTTTTACTCTTTAGTAATCTTGGATCGGTGTTTTTCTCATCGATTACGTATCGTTTATTTGGTTTTGTCTCTTTAAAATTTTTAACTGAAGTAGTCTTGGTGACTTTTTTGATCCTACTCTTCGGGGAGATTCTTCCTAAGGTGTATGCCAATAGGAATAGACGTTCTTTTGCGCAATTAATGGCGGTACCCTTAAAATTATTGGACCTGCTCTTTACGCCTCTGAGCATGCCAATGAGATGGATTAGTATTAGTTTGCACGATAAGCTGGGCAAGCAAAAATCTACCCTAAGTATAGATCATCTATCGCAGGCGTTAGAATTAACCTCAGAAGGAGACACCACCAAAGAAGAGCAGAAAATTCTTGAAGGAATTGTCTCCTTTGGAAACACTGACACAAAGCAAGTCATGCGGCCAAGGATAGACATTTTTGCCTTATCTGACCATCTAAAGTTTTCTGAGGTCTTAGAGTCTATAACCAGTCAGGGTTATTCAAGAATTCCGGTTTACAAAGATCATATGGATCAAATTATAGGGGTGTTGTATGTGAAAGATTTACTACCTTATATAGATCGTAAGACCTTTAATTGGAATACTTTGGTGCGGCCAACTTACTTTGTTCCTGAAAATAAAAAACTAGATAACTTATTATTGGAATTTCAAGAAAAGAAAATGCACCTAGCAGTTGTAGTAGACGAGTTTGGAGGCACCTCTGGGATTGTTACTTTAGAGGATATTATTGAAGAAATAGTAGGAGATATTAGTGATGAATTTGACGACGAAGATTTAATTTACTCCAAATTAGACGCCTACAATTTTGTTTTTGAGGGCAAAACAACCTTAAAAGATTTCTACAGGGTTACAAAAATTGAGGACGACGCACTTTTTGAAAGCCACAAAGGGGAGTCAGAAACCATCGCGGGATTTGTGTTAGAGATTGCCCAAGGTTTTCCGAAAAGAGGCGCGAAAATTGTATTTAATGATTACGTTTTTAATGTGGAGAGCCTGGATAAAAAAAGGCTGCGTCAAATTAAGGTGACGCTCCCCCAAAAAGAGGTGTAAAAGAGAAACTATTGTGAGGTTTTTTTGTAAAAGTATGGTTTTGCTTATGGTATTTATTATTGCTTCTTGCAGTAATGCGCCCATATATCCAAAACCCAAAGCTTTTTTATCCCTCTCTTATCAAAAAGCGCACTACAGCTTGTTTGAGAATGATTACTACACTTTACCTATTCCGTCTAAGGCCCAGATTTTAAATGAGACGTCTAAAAGTATAGAGCTGTTTTATCCTGAACTAAATGCCAGTGTGTATATTAACTACGCACCAGTAACTCCTTCTTTAGAAGAAATGGTTCGTGGAATTGAACAAAAACTCTCCGAGCACCAAATAAAAGCTACAGCTATTGTGGCGTATCCTTATGAAGAAGTTCGTGACTCAAAGGTTGGAGTGCTTTATGAAATTAAAGGGAATGCAGCTTCTGCAGCTCAGTTTTATGTTACAGACAAGAAGCGCCATTTTTTAAATGGAGCCTTGTATTTCAATATTAAACCCAATTATGATTCTATTTACCCTACAGCCCAATATATTATTAAGGATTTAAGGGAAATGATTTCTCAGGTGTCTTGGAAGACTCCATAGAAGATGTGACTAGTTTGGTTTATTGTTTTGAAATCTGCTCCGCATATTGAATGCTTCCAATAATAGATGCCTCCATTTCGTTTACTTTTATGGCTTCTTGCTCAAGAATTAACTGCTTTTCAGGACTCAAGGCTTTGCCTTTTAAGATTTCTTCTGCCGTGAAATTACTGCCAAAATCCTTCATCCATGTCATCATTTTTTTATGGGCACTTTGAAGGCTGTCCACACCCTTGGAAAGCGTGTCCATTTTTAATGCTATTTCTTCTGTAGGGCTTATTTCTAAAAGACTGTCCTTTTGCTGGTTGAGCACTTTAACTAATTTTCCAATGGTACCCATTTTTGGCATGACTGCGTCATGTACCGACATTACCTCTTTCATCAGTGAAGGGGTGTCTTTTTTCTCCTCTGTTTTACAAGCGTATAAGCTAATTAAAACAAGACTACAAAGGGCTATTTTTTTTATCATTGGTAAGTGGGTTACAGATCTAATACAAAGGTAAAAAAAAACAGCGCCCTTAGGGCGCTGTTTTTAATATATCAATGCAATTTAACACTGAAATTGGACTCTTTTTTAGTTGAAATCTTCAGCAGTTACGCCACTGTTTACTTCAATTTTTTCAATGGTAAATTCTATGAGTTGAGGTCCCATCATTTGTCCGAGGTAAAAAGGAAACATAATTCCAGAGGCTTCTTTGTAGTCGCCAAATTTCATAGTACTCTCAATGGTTTGTCCCATCATTTCTGTGGTGGTAATCTCTTGGATTTTTTGACCGCTGGTTACATTGTAAAAAGCCACTCTATTATCAGACACCCTTACTTTGTAAGCGTTTTCACCATCTACTTTTTCTATTCCCTCAAGGGAAATAGCTTCTGGGTCTAAGTGTAGCTCGTAAAAAGGTTGTGCCTCGTCTTTAATCATTGCAGCTTGTTGGGGATTTAAATCCATTTTTTGCCCTTGCATCATGGCGTAGCCATTTTCTCCATTAAATACTTGTTTGCTCATAGATCTTCCCATCATTTCAATGTTTTGCATGAATTGATTGTCTGATGTTCTGATCAATTGAAAATTTAATGCCATACCTTGAACTTCACCTGAAGCAAAAATAGAGACTGTTTTTACCTTTTCTAAGACAGCCCTTCCTCCAATAGCATCTAGGTAATTTTCAATAACACTTTGAGCAGTTACTCCAGCTGGAAGCTCCATTTTATATTCTGGCTTTTCTACTTGGTCTGCATTGGTGTTGAAATATTTCACAGGAAGTTTTTTTCCTTGGAAAGTCATTTTTTCCAAATTCTCCAAGACTTCTTTACCTTTTCCTGTTACGACCACTTGGGTATTTTCTGTGCTAAAATACTTTCCTGCAGCCTGTTGAATATCAGCCACAGTAATGGCGTTAATGCGCTCTAAATAGGTTTTGTAAAAGTCTTTTGGTAACCCTTCTGTTTCAATATTTAATGCGTAATTAGCAATTGTGCTAGGTCTTTCCAGTGCCATGACAAAATTCCCCACATAAGTGGCTTTTGCAGCATCTAATTCTTTTTGGGTTACTGGCTCAGCCGTAATTTTTTGAATCTCTTCTAATATCTGTACCGCAGCTGAATCAGTCACAGCATTTCTAACACTGGCATACGCTCTAAACCTTGAAGGAACATATTTGCTGTTTCCAATGCTTGAATACGAGCCGTAAGTGTATGCTTTGTCTTCTCTCAAATTTTGAAATAATCTGGCAGAACCCCCACCACCTAATATTCTATTGGCCATTAAGGTTGGAAGGTAGTCTGGATCTTTCATTTGAAGATTTACTACATTCTGAACACTCACTTCGGACTGAACTGCATTGGGCATGTCTATAAAGTTAATGGTCGCTTCGTTAGATGCTACAGGATTTTTCCAATTGGTCAATACTTGAGCGCCTTTCTCCCAAGAATTAAAATGCTTCTTCACTAATTTTTTAACCGCTTTTGTGTCTACATCACCAATGATCACCAAATAAGCATTGTTTGGATTAAAGTAAGTTTGGTAGAATTTTTTAGCATCTTCAAGGCTTACTTTGTTCACGGTTTCTTCTGTAGCAAACTCTCCATAAGGATGCTCTTTACCATAGGCAATGGCACTTTGAACCCTACCAGCCATAGCAGAAACATCTTTTTCTTGTGATTTTAAACCGGTCAGCAGTTTTTCTTTTTCTTTTTGAAATTCCTCTTCCGTAAAATTAGGATTAATGGCAGCGTCTGCCATAAGCTCTAATATCCTAGGAAAATATTTAGACAGTGAGCTGGCAAAAGCAGAAGACGCACCAAAATTTAAACTAGCGCCTAAAAAATCCACCTCTTCGTTAAAGGCATCTTTAGATATATTGGTACTTCCGTTACCTAATAGTCCAGCAGCTAAACTTGAAACGCCTGCTTTTTCTCCTTCTAAGCTCGGCGGATTGTCTATGCTTAATTGAATAGATACCCTGGGTAATTTGTGGTTTTCTACCACCATTACGGTCAATCCATTTTTAAGTTCAAAACGGGTGGGTTCCTCTAAATTGATTGTTGGGGCTGGTCCAGCCTCAGGCATTGTAGTTCTATCTATTTGTGCGTAAAGGCTCACAGTTGTAAGCGCAATGACTAAACTCAGTATAATTTTTTTCATAACTATTTGGTTTCTTCTTTAGGGGTAGGTAGGTAATCAATCACAACTCTTTGGTTGGGCTTTAAATAAGCTTCTGCCACTTTTTGAATTTCCTCTCGGGTCACAGATCTGTAAATGTCAATCTCTTTATTGATTAAAGAGGTGTCTCCATAAAGCATGAAGTTTCTAGCCAATGAGTTGGCAATTCCCTCTACACTTGAGTTTGAGTTTACAAATTGGTTTTCAAATTTATTTTGAAGCTTTTGATAATCACTTTCTGAAATTATACCAGACCTCACAGCAGAAATTTCTGCCTCCATTTCACTGACTAGGGTCTCTAAGCTAACATCTCCTAGTGGCAGACCAAATACCAAATACATTCCGTAGTCTTCTTGACCCACATTAAAAGCGCCTACCTGAAGTGCTTGCTTTTGATCGTCGACCATTTTTTTATAGAGTTTGGAGCTTTTCCCATCACTTAAATAGGAAGAAATCATATCCAATACATACGCCTCTCTAGTGGCAAAACCTGGTGTTCTATATGCTACCACCGCTGCAGGAATTTGAATATTATTGTCAAATGCTTGGGCTTTTATCTCCTCGGTGATTGGCGCTTCTTTTGGATAGTTTCTAACGACTTCTTTTCCAGCAGGAATTGGGCCAAAGTAGTCCTGAATCATTTTCTTTGTTTTAGCTACATCTATATCTCCTGCTACAACAAGCACAGCATTGTTTGGTCCGTAGTAAGTGTTTTTGTAGTCAATAAATTCTTCTAAAGTAGCCGCGTCTAAATCTTTCATGTATCCAATATTTGGATCTTTATAAGGATGTACTTTAAATAAGTTCTCTCCCACTACATTTAAAAGATTCCCATAAGGAGAATTGTCTACTCTAAGTCTTTTCTCCTCTTTAACTACTTCGTTTTGAGTGTCTACACCTACTTGATCAATTACAGGGTGTAACATTCTTTCTGACTCTAACCAAAGACCTAACTCTAAATTGTTAGACGGAAAGACCTCGTAATAATACGTCCTGTCTTGTGACGTATTGGCATTGTTCTTACCTCCTTTAGAAGAAACAATGTCAAACCACTGGCCTCTGTCTATGTTTTCAGTTCCCTCGAACAATAAATGTTCGAAAAAATGAGCGAAACCAGTACGACCTTCACTTCTGTCTTTCCCACCTACATGGTACATGACAGATGTGGTCACTACAGGCGCACCATTGTCTTGATGTAAAATTACGTGAAGGCCATTGTCTAGGTCGTACTCTTCATACGCTACCTCTTGTCCTTGTACTGTAAAGGCGAGCATTCCCATGCAAAGCCCAACGAAAAGATTCTTTTTCATACTTCTTTAAATTTATAATTAATTATAGGTGTATTAAAACCTAAAAATGTTACACTAAGATAGGTCATCATGGTACTTAAAATGAAATTTGAGGTCCAAATTAAGATTATCGGTATCTTTTTATAGATTATCGGTCAATTATGTTTGAAATATTTCAGTTGTTTTCTTTAAAAAAAGGATTTGCATATCAAACGAGAAAGCGTATATTTGCACCCGCCTAAACTTATTTGGGCGTTAATTAACTATTAATCATTAGCTATGTACGCAATTGTAGAGATAGCAGGGCAGCAATTTAAAGTTGCAAAAGACCAGAAGGTTTTTGTTCATCGTTTGCCAGAAGCAGAAGGAGAGAAAGTTCATTTCTCTAACGTAATGCTTTTAGAAGACGGTAAAAACATTACCATTGGCGCCCCAGCTATAGAAGGAGCCGCAGTAGAGGCCAAAGTAATTAAACATCTTAAAGGAGACAAAGTCATTGTTTTCAAAAAGAAAAGAAGAAAAGGATACCGTGTTAAAAACGGTCACAGACAATACCTTTCTGAAATTGTAATTGAAGGAATTGTTGCTTCTGGTGCTAATGCGCCTGCTAAGAAAGCGGCAACTAAAGCTGCCAAACCAGTAGAAGCTAAACCAGCTGCTGCTAAGAAAGCTGCTCCAAAAGTTGCGGAAGATTTATCTTCTAAGACGGTTGCAGAATTAAAAGAAATGGCTAAAGCTAAAGGTGTTGAAGGAATTTCAACAATGAAGAAAGCAGATTTAATTGCTGCTTTAAGCTAAATAATAAAGTTAAAAATAGATAGATCATGGCACATAAAAAAGGTGTAGGTAGTTCTAAAAACGGTAGAGAATCAGAATCAAAACGCTTAGGAGTTAAGATTTTTGGTGGCCAAGCTGCTATTGCAGGGAACATCATCGTGAGACAACGTGGAACAAAGCACAATCCAGGCGAAAATGTATATGCTGGTAAAGACCATACATTACATGCAAGAGTAGACGGATTAGTGAAATTCACTAAAAAAGTAGACGGTAAGTCTTTTGTTTCTATTGAGCCATTCCAGGCTTAATAGTGCGCTTTAAATAATAATTAAAATCCTATGTTGCTCACGCAGCATAGGATTTTTTTGTCTTAACTATTTCTTTAAGCATATACATCAATAGTATTGATGTATAAAAAAAACCCGCCAATGGCGGGTTTTTTTTATTATTAAGCGCTTGTATTTAGTATCTGTAATACTCAGGTTTGAAAGGCCCCTGAACAGTTACCCCTATATAATCTGCTTGTTCTTCGTTGAGTGTTTCTAACTCTACACCCAGTCTAGAAAGGTGTAATGCAGCCACTTTTTCATCTAAATGCTTGGGCAGCATATACACTTTGTTTTCATAAGCACTTGAATTGGTCCAAAGCTCTATTTGTGCCAATGTTTGGTTGGTAAATGAGTTGCTCATTACAAAACTTGGGTGCCCAGTAGCACAGCCTAAGTTTACCAATCTTCCTTCTGCCAATACAATCACGTTTTTACCATTAATGGTGTACATGTCTACTTGAGGCTTAATCTCCTCTTTTGTATTCCCATGGTTATTATTGAGCCAGGCCATGTCTATTTCATTGTCAAAATGACCAATATTACAAACAATAGCTTTGTCTTTTAAGGCTTCAAAGTGCTCTCCACGAATAATGTCTTTGTTTCCAGTAGTGGTGATCACTATGTCTGCATTTCCAATGACAGAAGCCATTTTCTTTACTTCAAAACCATCCATAGCCGCCTGAAGGGCACAAATAGGATCTATTTCAGTCACAGTTACTATTGAACCAGCGCCTTTAAATGAGGCAGCAGTTCCTTTTCCAACGTCTCCGTATCCTGCTACCACGACTCTTTTACCAGCAAGCATGGTATCTGTGGCACGTCTAATGGCGTCTACAGCAGATTCTCTACAGCCGTATTTATTGTCGAATTTAGATTTGGTTACCGAGTCATTTACGTTTATGGCTGGCATGGGTAAGGTACCCTTTTTAACACGCTCATACAATCTATGCACTCCAGTGGTAGTTTCTTCTGAAAGCCCCTTAATGGCCTCAGCTAATGCGGGGTATTGGTCTAGCACCATATTGGTTAAATCTCCACCGTCGTCTAAGATCATATTCAGCGGCTCGCGAGATTCCCCAAAGAAAAGGGTTTGCTCAATACACCAGTCAAATTCTTCTTCATTCATTCCTTTCCAGGCGTAAACCGCTATACCTGCTGCTGCAATAGCTGCAGCTGCGTGGTCTTGAGTAGAAAAAATATTACAAGAACTCCAAGTCACCTCTGCCCCTAGGGCTACTAAGGTCTCGATGAGTACTGCTGTTTGAATAGTCATGTGCAGGCAACCAGCAATCCTAGAACCTTTTAAAGGTTGAGAAGGTCCGTATTCCTCTCTCAAGGCCATTAGCCCAGGCATTTCTGCTTCTGCTAATGTAATTTCTTTACGGCCCCAGTTGGCCAATCCAATATCTTTTACCTTATAAGGTACATAGGGTAGGGGATTTGCACTCATAGTCTTTTTTTATTTTTACTTTCGTATTATTATTAAGTTGCAAAGATACAACATAGCTCAGAATTAAATGCCGCTCCAAAAGACAATTCCAATAGATTCAAATGGTATGGTATACCTGTGGGAGGTCACAGAATCTGAGGCCACTTTGCAAACAGGTATTTCGCTAGCAGGATACAGTAAAGACCGGCTGGCTCATATGAAATCTGAACTGCATAGAAGGGCCTATTTGAGTATTAGGCATTTGTTAAAAATAGCAGGCTACCAAGACAGTGATTTATCTTATGATTTGTATGGCAAACCCCATCTTGAAGACGGTAGCTTTGTCTCAATCTCGCATTCTTTCACCCAAACAGCTCTAGTAGTGCATAAAAATATACCGGTTGGTATAGATGTAGAAATGAAGCGGGATAAAATACTTAGAATTGCACATAAATTCACCACTTTTAACGCTACTAATGAAACAGTTGTGCCTACCTTGACTCATATCTGGGCTACTAAGGAAACGGTATACAAAATAATCGGGACCCCAGGATTGAGTTTTTTAAAAGGCATTGAGGTCTTTTGGTTTTCAGAAGCTATTTTAGCCGCCTGTGCTCCAGTGAATGGGTCCCAACATTTTTATGAAATGCACCCTTTTGAAATAGGCGATTTTGGAGGTGTTTGGGGGTTGGAAATTCAAAAGGCATCGGCCCGAGAGGGCCAATTAAAAGAGGCCTATGCAACAGCTGTTAAGAAGGCGCAAATTTATTAATGGTTTAGACCAAATACCACTGCAGTAATGGATCAGATAATTGAATTTTTCTTTGGGGCTTATTTTGGGGTGTCGCCTCTTTTGGTGGGCTTGGAAATGACCGCAGTATTTTTAGGGGTGCTCTCTGTGTGGTTTGCCCATAAAGAGAATATACTGGTCTTTCCCACAGGTTTGGTGAGCACAGGTATTTTTGTTTATATCTTATGGGTGTACGGTTTGCTGGGAGACATGCTGATTAATGGCTATTATACCGCAATGAGTATTTATGGGTGGTGGTTTTGGTGGTATAAAAAATCCGTACGCCACGAGCCTCAAATATCTCGAGTTTCCAGAAATGAATGGCGTAAAGCCGGGTATTTATTTATTGGCGCCATTTTGTTTGTGGTTGGAGTATATATGTCCTTTGATATGTTCCATGTCTGGACGGCTTATGTAGATACTTTTACCACAGCCATATTCTTTGTTGCCATGTGGCTTATGGCTAAAAAGAAATGGGAGCACTGGCATTTTTGGATTGTAGGGAACCTGATTAGCATACCGCTTTATTGGTATAAAGGCCTTACCTTTACCGCCTTTCAATATATACTGTTTACTATTATTGCCGTTCTCGGATACCAATCATGGAAGAAAAATTTAAGCAACAGCCATCAAAACTGATCAAAGTAGTCCTTTTTGGACCAGAATCTACGGGAAAAACGACCTTATCTGAACAATTGGCCAGACACTACAATACAGTTTGGGCGCCTGAGTATGCCAGAGAATATTTGCAAGATAAATGGAATGAAGAACGCAAGACTTGTGAACCTCACGACCTTTTGCCCATTGCAGCCGGACAGATTGCATTAGAAAATAAATTGGCCCAAAAAGCAACAGATTTATTAATTTGTGACACAGATTTGTTGGAGACCAAAGTATATTCTGAAGCCTATTATATTGGATACTGTGACCCTACACTTGAAAAATACGCATTGGAAAACACCTATGACTTGTATTTTCTAACCTATATAGATGTGCCTTGGGAGGCAGACGACCTTAGAGATAAACCCACTGCTAGGGAGGAAATGTTTGCCTATTTTAAAGGCACCCTTGATAAATATAACCGTCCTTATGTCCTTTTAAAAGGCGATAAGAAAACTAGATTGGCTTCAGCGGTAGCACATATAGACGCTTTACTTGCTAAAAAATGATTTGGACCACTCAAGATATTCAACAATTTAAGGATCTCAATATCTCTGTAGATAAAGTTACAGAAGATTTAAAAACATTTAGAAGGGGTATTCCTAAACAAGCTTTAGAGAGAGCCGCTACTATCGGTGACGGAATTTCTGTATTAAAACCTAGGGAGGCGCGTAAATTAGCACAATTTTTTGAGGCGGCTCAAAACACCCTAAATGCCGTTAAATTTGTTCCTGCTTCAGGGGCGGCAACGCGAATGTTTAAGCCACTACTCTCATTTTTGGAAGCGAGTGAAGCGAAAGATTTTTCTTTTTCTGCTTACTTAAAAGCCCATGTAGAAGTATCTGATTTTATAAGGGAAGCCCATCATTTTCCTTTTCACGAAGCAGTTTTAAAGCAACTTCCTGTAGATTTTTCATTTGACGCTCCTGCTTCTGTAATTGCCTATCTCAAAGCGTTATTGCAAAGTCCAGGACTTAATTTAGGCAATAAACCAAAGGCTTTATTGCCATTTCATATAAATGAGGGGCAGACACCGCTGGTTTTGGAAGAGCATATTTTGGAAGCCTTGCATTACGCTAAAACGAAAGGAGAAGCGCAACTACATTTAACGATTTCTGAACACCATTTAGATGCTTTTAACGCAGCCATAAAGGAGATCTCAGCCTCAGATAAATTTCGAGATTTTGGCCCATTTAAGGTTCAGTTTTCGCATCAAAAGTCGGAGACAGACACATTGGTGGTTGGTTTAGATTTGCATCCGCTGAGGGACAAAGACAGCCGTTTGGTATTTCACCCAGCGGGTCATGGCGCCTTATTGGATAATTTAGGGGCCTTACAGGCCGACATTATTTTTATAAAAAATGTAGACAACGTATGCGCTCCACACGCTTTAGAGACCTCTTTACAGTATAAAAAAATATTGGGGGGTAAACTCTTACAGGTGCAACAACAATTGTTTGCTTACACCGAAGCCTTAGATTCTGACATGCTCTTAGATGCCACTGATTTGGCATTTATGGTCACTTATTTTAAGGAGACTTTTTCTAAAAACTTGCCGGAATACTTTGAAGAAATGACGCTAGAAGAGCAGCGCGATTTCTTATTGGAGTTATTTCAAAGACCCATACGGGTTTGTGGTATGGTGGAGAATGAAGGAAAAACAGGAGGTGGCCCATTTTGGATAAAAGACAGCTTGGGCCAAGAAAGCCTTCAGATTATTGAGGCTTCACAAGTGGCGGTTAAAGATCCAGAACAATTGGAAATATTTGAAGCGTCTACCCATTTTAACCCAGTAGATATTGTCTGTGGAATCAAAAACTACAAAGGAGAAACTTTTGACCTTTCCGCTTTTAACAATCCATCTACTGCTTTTATTGCCGAGAAGAACCGATTGGGCAAGAGGGTCAAAGTGTTAGAACTTCCAGGGCTTTGGAATGGCGGAATGTGGGAATGGAATACCATTTTTATAGAAGTGCCCAAAGAAACTTTTACTCCTGTAAAAACGGTGTTAGACCTACTTGATTCAGGTCATATACCTGGCTAAGCGCAGTGAAACGCCAAGTGATATTTCTTTAAAAAAATATTGTGCCCTAAGGATTTGCCCCCTATCTTTGCTTTGTCTCAAAGGGGTGCGAACTTCATTTATTGAATAAGCTGAGATTATACCCATGGAACCTGGGCGGGTAATGCTGCCAAGGGACTGCTTAAAAGCTTCGATTGTTTTTTATTTGCGCATTTATTTTGGTCAAATAAGTTCAATCTGTTGTTTTAAGTGACCATTTCACTGAATTTTAACCAGAATAACAGCCCCTTTTATTCGTACTAATTTTATTACGAATGAAAATTGTTTTCACTACACTGGCTACAGCGCTGCTCACAACAGCAGTCTGGGCCCAAACAAAGAAACCATCTAATGGCGCGCCAAAAAAGCAAACAGATAGTTTGCTCCAAAAAGAAATTGCCTTAAACGAGGTTTTTGTCAGTGCCCTTAGGGCTACAAAAGCTATGGGGGTATCCTTTTCTAATGTAAAGGCCGAAGATTTTGAGTCTAGAAATTTAGGCCAGGATTTACCTATTTTGCTACAGTATTTACCCGGAGTAGTCACTACTTCAGATGCTGGAGCAGGAATTGGATACACCGGAATTAGGGTCAGAGGGTCAGACGCGACTAGGGTTAATGTAACCATCAACGGAATTCCCTATAACGACCCAGAGTCTCAGGGCACTTTTTGGGTGAACCTGCCGGATTTTGGTTCTTCCGTTTCTTCTGTACAACTTCAAAGAGGGGTAGGTACCTCTACCAATGGTGCTGGAGCATTTGGTGCCAGTTTAAATATTTCTACCAAAGACGTTGCGCCCGAAGCCTCTGCCCAAATCAGAAGCGCTGTGGGTAGTTTTAATACCTTGAACAACAGCGTTCAGTTTAACACAGGTCTCTTAAACAACGATTTTAGCCTTTCTGGAAGGCTGTCTCGTATTGTTTCGGACGGCTATATTGACAGGGCAAGCGCCCTATTGTCGTCTTATTTTTTACAGGGGACCTATCAAAAAGGCAGTACTACTTTAAAAGGACTTTTATTTGGTGGTCATGAGGTTACTTACCAGGCATGGAACGGAATAGATGCACAAACCCTTAGTGAAAACAGAACATTCAATCCTTCAGGAATGTACACAGATGCCAATGGAGTCCTGCAATTTCATGACAAGGAAGAAGACAACTACAAACAAGACCATGCCCAATTACATTGGAATGAAGTGTTAGCGAACGGTTGGAACGCCCAATTTGCCCTTCATTTCACTAGAGGAAGGGGTTATTTTGAGCAGTATAAGGAAGGTGAAACAGATGGTTCTTACGGCATTGGTTTGCTGCAAGACACGCCTACGGATTTGATCAGAAGGCGTTGGTTAGACAACAGGTTTTATGGCTTGACCACCTCGGTGACCAAGCAAACCAATAAGGGACAGCTCATTTTGGGAGGGGCCTTAAACAAGTATGAAGGGGCACATTTTGGCGAAGTGATCTGGGCACAGCAAATGGGCACAGCGCACATAGGAGACCGCTATTATGACGATTTTTCTACTAAAACAGATGCGAATATCTACTTGAAGTGGCAGCAACAATTTGGTCAAAAATGGACCTCATTTATAGACCTTCAATACAGAGGAGTGGGCTATACGGCCAATGGAGAAGAAACAGGGCTTGTAGACGATCAATTTGGGTTTTTCAATCCTAAAATGGGCCTAACCTACCAAGCCAATAAAGCCAATAGTATATATATTTCCTATGCTGTGGCGAATAGAGAACCCAATAGAAATGATTACGAAAGTGGCAATCCTAAGCCTGAGCAGCTTAGGGACATAGAGTTGGGATGGCGTTATTTGTCGCCCTCTTTTCAATTAAACACCAACTTGTTTTACATGCGTTATAAAGACCAGCTGGTTTTAACTGGGGCTTTAAACGACGTTGGGGCCCCACTCAGGGCCAATGTGGGAGATAGTTATAGGTTAGGAATTGAAATAGATGCTCAGAAACAAGTGTCAGATAAATGGTTATGGCAGGCCAATGTGTCTTTTAGTGACCATAGAAACCTAGACTATTTCTTTAAAAGGGATGGGGAGCTCAGGGACCTTGGCAATACACAAATAGCTTTTTCTCCAAGATTTATTGCAGGACAAATGGTCCAGTACAATGTAGATAAGCACTTTGCTTTGAGTCTGCTCTACAAGCGGGTTGGTAAGCAGTATATGGGGAACATTGACTCAGATGCTTCCGTTTTAAAAGGTTACAGCCATACGGATTTAAATGCCCAATACACTTGGAATCCTTCCCATACTTTTAAGGAGATTAGTTTGAATCTTTTAGTGAATAATTTGTTCAATAATCTTTTTGTGAGTAACGGTTATTTTTTCACCTATGACGACGATTTTTCCTCACCAGGGACGGTGACAACTATAGAAGGAGCTGGTTATTACCCACAAGCAGGCACCAACTTTTTGCTGGGCGCTACCTTTTCTTTTTAAGAAAGTCATGAAGGTTTATTTGGCTTCGCCGATGCTTTAATTAAATACCCTTACTGTGTTTCCGCTGGCCTGCGTTTGGTAAGCCAGCAGATCATAGGTTCTTTCCGAATTATTGGCTGGGTTTAGTAGCTGTCCCGTAAATAGGCTGTAGCTAAAAGCGTCGCAGTCACAGCGCCCATTTTGACCCTCAATAACTAGTGTGCTGCAGCTATTTGGGCTATGATTGGCACAGCTGGCTTCAAAAGCTACAAACTGATCGAATCCAGAATTCATGACAATAATTCCTTTGGTTCCAATACCCGTAGCATCTATATAAATAGGGTTGCCTATTATTTTGAGTGGGTTGTATTTAGGTAAGCTCAAATTGAGTTCAATAGAAAAGTTAATTTCTTGAAGGTATGGGTTTCTTCTTGAATTTTGGGTACTGCAGTTGACCATCAAAGTGCTAAAAAACAGAAGTATAGCAAGGGTTTTTGTGGTTTTGACTTTAGGCATAACATGCTGTTTTGAATAAAAAATTGTGTATCTTTGTTTAGATCCTCTATAATAGAGGATTTTTCTATTTAAAACCATGAAGATATGAGTAAAGTATCTTATTACACCGCAGAGGGATTAAAAAAGTTGAAAGACGAATTGAATCAGCTGCGCGATATTGAAAGGCCAAAGGCCTCACAAGCTATTGCAGAAGCGAGAGATAAAGGAGATTTGTCTGAAAACGCTGAATACGACGCGGCAAAAGAAGCCCAAGGCCTATTGGAGCTTAAAATCGCTAAAATGGAAGAAATTTTAGCTGGAGCGCGATTAATAGATGAGTCACAGTTAGATGTGTCTAAAGTTTTGGTGCTTTCTACAGTGAAATTAAAAAACACCCAGAACGGAATGCTTATGTCATACACCTTAGTAGCTGAAAGCGAAGCAGATCTCAAGTCGGGAAAAATCTCTGTGAACTCTCCTATTGGAAAAGGTTTACTGGGAAAGAAAGTGGGAGACATTGCTGAAATTAAAGTGCCTAATGGAACTATGGGCTTTGAGATTGTAGCCATAACTAGGTCTTAATTTAGCGCAGGCAACAACCTCCTTTTTATACTGAAAAAAGGATTTTTCACCCTTTATAAATCACCTTTTTATTTATAATTCCTAACAAATGGCTAGTATCTTCACCAAAATAATTCAAGGCGATATTCCCGCTTATAAAATTGCGGAAACAGCAGATTGTATTGCTTTTTTAGATGTAAATCCAAATGCAAAGGGGCATACGCTTTGTGTGCCAAAGAAAGAAGTAGATAAGATTACAGATCTGTCACAGGAAGCGTACCTTTCACTCATGTCATTTTCTTTAAAAGTAGCACAGTCCATTGAAAAATCAGTTCCTTGCAAGCGGGTTGGTTTTACTGTGATTGGTTTAGAGGTGCCCCATGTTCATGTGCACCTAATTCCTTTAAATAGTATGGCAGATGCAAATTTTTCTAAAAAAGAGACCCTTATCCCTGCTGAGTTCGAGACTGTAGCAGCAGATATAAAGGCCGCTTATAATAGCTAATTGGTCAACTAATTAAGCAACTGCCTTTAATGACTTTCTATTTAGATTACTAAATAAAGTCATCTCAAGATACTGTCTTTTGCCCATGAGTTAAACCAAAGGGAAGTACATTTCAATACGCGTACCCCTGTTGCTCTCTGAGTGTATTTTTAATTGACCTTTATGGAATTGGGTCACAATCCTTTTGGTCAAGGAGAGTCCTAGTCCCCAACCAGATTTTTTAGTACTAAATCCCGGATCGGTTACTTTTTTAAGGTGTTTTTTGTCAATTCCAGGTCCGTGATCCTGAACACTCACTACCATGTATTTCTTGTCTTTAAAGATTTGAACCATAATGGTTCCGTGGCCTTTCATAGCGTCTACGCTATTTTTTATTAAATTTTCCAGACACCAAAAATAAAGCGGTTTGTTTAATGGGACCATCTGTGATTCTAAATGGGACTTAAATTGTAGGTCAATAGATTTTGGAAATCTATCGCTGAGGTATTTTATTCCCTCCTGGGTTGTTTCTATAAGTGCTACTTTTTCTAAACCAGTGTCTAGTCCAATGCTAGAGAAACGGTTGCTAATTGTAGAGAGTCTTTCAAGGTCTTTATTAATTTCAACAGTAATTTCAGAAGATATGCCCCGTTCTATCAAAAGACTGTTCCAGCCCATTAATGCACTGAGTGGAGTGGCTATTTGGTGGGCTGTTTCTTTAGCCATACTGGCCCATAAAATATTTTGAGCGGCTACTTTTTCTAATTTTAGCGCAAAATATACCACGGCAGAAAATAAGGCAAGAATTAATAGTAGTGCTAATGGAAAATACCGAAGCTTTTTTAAGTTAGGAGACTCTCCATAGTACAATGTAGCCAATACGGTTTCTCCTTCTTTGATTTTGATTGGTGGGTTCACTTTTGCAAATCTTTCCATGAGTCCCTCCAGCTTTTCAGCATTTTGGGAAATGTCTTCATCGAAGTTGTTAAAGCTATAGGAGCCATCTGTATGAGAAAGAATCATGGGGGTTTTAGTATTAGATTGGAAAATCTTTAAGACCAAATCTCCAAGAGGCATATTGGGGTCTGCACCCATGAATTGAGATTGGGCTGTAGCCCAAATAGACATTTTATCTTGTGCTTCTTTTTTAAATTCTCTTAAAAAGCTATTAGTATTCCAAAGAATAAGCCCTACAATAAAGAGTGCTATTGTAATAAGGATAGGCCTGGCATAAATGAGTTTATTAGATGCTTTCATAAATTTAAATCCAGAGAAAAGGAATATTCTTTAAAATTAGGCATTATTTTGAGAAAGAAACCCAAAGGGGTTTATTACATTTTGTTACCTTTGTTTTTGACAAATTTTAATTTAAAAGACGCCACATGGAAGTACAAGGGACTGTGAAATTAATAGATGAAACTAAAACTTTTGGAACGAATGGTTTTAGAAAAAGAGAGCTGGTTGTAACTACTGAAGAGCAGTACCCTCAGCACATAATGATTGAGTTTGTGCAAGACAAATGTGATCTTTTAAATTCATTTTCTCCAGGTCAGAAGGTGAAAGTGGGCATTAATTTAAGGGGAAGAGAGTGGCAGAGTCCACAAGGAGAGACCAAGTACTTCAATTCTATTCAAGGCTGGAAAATAGATGCTTTAGAAGCAGCTAGTTCCGGAGCTGCAGCGGGTATTCCTCCTGTGCCTCCAATGGAAGCTTTTAGTCCTGCAGATAATTTAAATGAAGAAGATCACGACGATCTTCCATTCTAGTAAAGATAACAACTGACTTCATGGTCATTGACCATGCCAGTGGCTTGCATAAAAGCATATACAATAGTAGGACCTACAAAATTGAAACCTCTTTTTTTTAGGTCCTTACTTATTTCTAAAGATAAAGGAGTGAATGCAGGCGCTTCTTTGTATAAATTCACTTTATTTATAAGCGTCTTTCCTTGGGTAAAGCTCCAGTAATATTGACTAAAGCTGCCAAACTCTTCTTGAATTTTTATAAAAGCAGCTGCATTTTGAACGCTAGACCTAATTTTCAGTCGGTTTCTAACAATCTCCTGGTTTTGAAGTAGTGCGGCTATTTTCTCCTCTTTGTACTTCGCTATTTTCTCATAATCAAACAGATCAAAAGCTTCTCTAAAGGCGTTTCTTTTTTTTAGTATGGTAATCCAGCTCAAACCCGCTTGAAAGCCCTCTAAGATTAAAAATTCAAATAGCACACGGTCTTCCTTAACCACTCTTCCCCATTCATTATCGTGATAGGCTTCATAAATAGGGTCTCCCTCACACCAGCTACATCTCTTTTTATTCATATTTTTATACTCTAATCATATTCCCTAAACTATAATTTTTTTTTAGATGTCCCTAATAAAAGCTCAAATAGAATCTGCAATAAAAGTTGCACTAGACTATCCTTCTTATATGATACTTATGCAGGAATTAGTGCTCAAAGAAATGAGTACTGGGCTGGAACAAAGTGACGCTTTAGCCAACTATACCCTTTTGAACAACAAGCGCATGCAGCGTTTAAATAAAACCTTAAAAATTCCGTCAGAAATAGAAACCAGTATTAAAAATGACCCCAGAGATATTCACTTTTTAGTCCTTTCTGAGAGTTGGTGTGGAGACGCTGCACAAAGCCTTCCCATGGTTTCTAAAATAGCCCAATGCCATCCTAATTGGTCTATGTCTATTGTTTCAAGAGATGAACATCCAGTTATAATGGACGCCTATTTGACCAATGGGGGACGTTCCATTCCCAAGGTGCTTATTTTAGATAATAAGACTTTAGAGGTTTTGGCAGATTGGGGCCCAAGGCCTACAGTAGCTACAAAAATGGTGGTAGATTACAAAGAAATTCACGGTGCCCTAGATGCTGACTTTAAACAGTCTTTACAGCTGTGGTACAACAAAGATAAAGGTCAGTCTACCCTTCAAGATTTTCTAATCCTATTAGGCCTTTAGTGCTCGAGAGCATGTTTTTCGAATTTTTATTGGCATTAATTTTTTCTTGGGGACCCTATTTACGCTAGTTTTTTGCCTGAAAGTAATAGGTGATTGTGCCCCACTGCATTTTGCCTTCTCGGCTATTAAATTGAGATTTTGAAGCATATTCAAGGGCGTTTTCTAGTAGACATCCATTCGTAGTGGTGCTCTTTGCGGAATTTATTTCCTTGCCAACAACTACCCCTTCTGGAGAGACTTTTATATTGACAACTACTTTTCCTCCTTGCTTGCAAGTATACACAGGAATTGGGAGGGAAGTTTTATCTCGTTCAAATAAATGGTAGTAAACCCTTGTTCTTGAGGGTAAATTAGTGCTGCTGCTCTTTTGAGCTTTTAAACTGTCTAGGACTTTTTGATTTTCTTCTTCTAGTGCTTTTAGCCTTTCACTAAATGAATTGCCCATACCAACTTCTTCAGTGCCTGAAGCAGCATTAACACCACTAGGAGTCTTAGTTTCTTTTGGGTTATAGGTCGCTTTTTTAGCCGAATTATAAGCGGTATTACTTTTGAATTTTTCTGAGTTTTCTGAGGCTTCTTTTTTTTCTGAAACTGCTTTATTGTCTTCTTTTGGAAGGGGGGGAGATTCCAATGCCATTAATATTTCTATGTCTTTTTCTGTATTGAAATAGTTTGGATATAGGTGAAGGTTCCCCAGGATTAAAAGGAGAAACCCCATGGAAAACAGGGTACTCAAAAATGCCAATTGACGCCTGTTCAGGTGATTTACAAAGTAAATGAACTGGATTAATTTTTGATTAATAAGCACTTTCCAATCAGACATTAATGCGGATTATTTAATAAGATATCATTAAGGCTAGACTACAAGGGATTATTCCCTTCTTGAATACATTGAAAACATTCCTCTTAAGAGCGTCCTTTTAAAGAGTCACGTTTTTTTCTAACAAGTCTTTAAACGAAGCTGCATCTATTGCATTATTTACGCTAAAATCTCCTATTTTGGTTCTTCTAAGTGAAGATAAATGCGCACCACTCTCTAAGGCTTTGCCGTAATCATGAGCTAAGGATCTAATATAAGTGCCTTTACTACAGACTATTTCAAATTCAATGGCAGGGAAAGTTTTGGGGGCAATCTTAAATGAGTGCACGCATACTTGCCTAGTGGGAATTTCTACCGCCTCTCCAGCTCTCGCATATTCATATAATCGCTTGCCTTCTTTTTTTAGCGCAGAAAACACCGGAGGCCTTTGTTGTATGTCTCCAGTAAATAATTCAGCTGTAGATAATAACTGCTGCTCACTGATGTGATCTGTGTCAAAATGCGCGTCAAATTCAGTTTCTAAATCATAAGAAGGGGTTGTTTTTCCCAGTGAAATAGTTCCGGTATATGTTTTTATTTGGCCTTGTAATTCTGCAATTTTTTTAGTGAATTTTCCTGTACATATAATTAATAAGCCAGTAGCCAATGGGTCTAAGGTACCTGCATGACCTACCTTTATTTTTTTGATATTAAACTTTGTCTTAATACCCCATTTAACAGCATTGACAGCCTGGTAAGAACTCCAATGTAGCGGCTTGTCTATCAATAAGATTTGCCCTGTTTCAAAATCCGTTAAGCTTAGGTCGTGTAATGACATGTTTTAGTTATTGATTAATCCCAAAATAATGGCTATGCTTCCAACGCACAAGCAGTATATGGCGAAGTAGAATAATTTTGCCTTTTTAACAAGCGTCAGCATCCATTGGCAAGCCAAAAGACCTGATACAAAAGCAGCACAAAAGCCCATTATTAAACCCGGACCATCCGTCCCTTCAAAGGCAATGGTTCCAGAGAGTAAATCTTTGGCTACTTTACCAAAGATGAGTGGTATAACCATTAAAAACGAAAATCTCGCTGCTTTTGATTTGTCTACCTTGAGTAGTACTGCAGTAGCAATTGTAGCACCAGACCTTGAAATACCCGGTAGCATAGCGATTCCTTGGGCTACACCAATGATTACAGCATGTCTGTAACTTACTTTTTTTTGATTGTCCTTAGAGCGATCAGCAATGTAGAGTAAGCCTCCTGTAACCAATAGCATACTACCTACAAAAATGACTTGGCCTGAAAAAAGTGATTCTAAGGCTTCTTCAAAAAACAAACCAATCACCACAGCAGGAATCATAGAAAGTGCTATTTTAATAGCAAAACTCCTTGATTCGGAGTCTTTTTTGTTAAAGAGTCCCAGGATAATTTCTCCAATATCTTTTCTGAAAATAACCATTGTGCTCAATGCAGTGGCAAAATGTAGTACTACAGTAAAACTCAATTGTTGCTCTGCCAAAGCTTCTGCCCCTAAAATACTTTTGGCTAATTCTAAATGACCGCTAGAGGAGACCGGGAGGAATTCTGTAATGCCTTGTATAATTCCAAGAATTAGTGCGTCTAGTAGTTCCAATTATTTCTGCTTATTAGGATCTAGTAAAATCGCGTAGGCTTGAATTCCTAAACCGATTAACACTAAGGTAGGAGCAAGTCTTATTCTTCTAAAATTGTAAATTTCAGGATTAAATATATTGGGATCTGTGCTTTTACCTCCAGACATTAATATAAACCCTAGCGTCATAAAACCTATTCCAATAAAAAGAAATTGATAATTTTTTTTACCAAACACAAAGGATTTTTTGGGCGATTTATCTTGTTTCATTTGATTATTTTAGGTTAGTAAAGTTCTGCTGTTCTTAGGTTTAAAAACCGCTGGGCAGCAAAAAAAGTGCTCATTCCCGCTATAACGGCACCCATTAAAAAAATACCTGACGCCACAATCCCAAGCGCAATAGGGTCATTCAAAAGACCTAAACTTGGAAAGACAAAGTCTAAATAGGCCATTAGACTGCCAATACCACTAAGAGCTACAAAGGCTCCAATGATACCCAGCTTTATATTGGTGGCCATAAAGGGTTTTCTAATAAATTGCTTTGTGGCACCAACCATTTGCATGGTTTTAATAATAAATCTATTTGAATAAAGGGCCAAGCGAATAGAAGCATTGATGAGTAATACTGCAATAAAAGTCATTAGGCTACTGATCACTAGAATCCAGAAAGAGATTTTTTTAATATTATCGTTTAATAAGTCTACTAGCGGCTGGTCATAAGCTACTTCTGAAACAAATGATTTTGCACTCAAATCTGCAACAATTTCAGCCATTTCTTCCGGACTTACATATGCAGCTAAAAGATTCAAATCAATGGCATTTTTAAGGGGATTGTACCCCAAAAAACCTAGAAAATCCTCCTCAATATCTTCTCTGAGCTGTTCAGCAGCATCTTCTTTAGAAACAAAAACGGCTTCTTTAGTATAGGGCGCTAAGGCTAGAGATTGTTGTAATTGAGATATTTCTACTTTTTTTGCGCTGTCTTTTAAGAAAACAGTAATTTTTATTTGTTCTTTAAAGTGGTCTCCAAGCTTTTTGGTGTTTATGACCAAAACACCCAAAATACCCAATAAAAATAGCACTAAACTAATGCTGAGTACCACTGAAAAGTAGGAAGAAATTAATCTTCTTTTTTGATAACGTTCAAAGGATTGGCCCATAGGATAAACGAATAGAAGGTAAAAATAACAAACTTATAGCAAATCTAAAGCTAGTTTGGATATTTGTGTTGGCTCAAACCCTTAATTTCTTTTCGCTTTGCACAATTAAACTTATTTTTGTGCCGCAGTATAAAACTGAGGGTTTAGGGTTTGTAAACACCCTGACCTAACAAAAGCAGCATAACATGGAGTACAACTTTACAGCGATAGAATCTAAGTGGCAGCAATATTGGGCTAAGCACAAGACATTTAAAGCAGAAAACAAAAGCGATAAGCCTAAATATTATGTGTTAGATATGTTTCCTTATCCCTCTGGAGCAGGCTTACATGTGGGGCACCCATTAGGATATATAGCCTCAGATATTTACGCCAGGTTTAAAAGACACAAAGGTTTTAATGTGCTCCACCCTATGGGGTATGACTCTTTTGGTTTACCTGCTGAGCAGTATGCCATTCAAACAGGACAACATCCCGCTATTACTACTCAAGCTAATATTGATAGGTATAGGGAGCAATTGGATAAAATAGGTTTCTCTTTTGATTGGGATAGAGAGGTCAGAACCTCTTCGGAAGATTATTACAAATGGACTCAGTGGATTTTTGGCCTGCTCTTTAATGCCTGGTACGACAAGGCTACTGATAAAGCCAGATCTATTGACCTACTCATAGCTCATTTTGAAAAATTTGGAAATGAAGGGGTATTTGCTGCTGTTGAGGAAGAAGTGAAATCTTTTTCTGCGGAAGAATGGACAAGGGCATCGGCGGAAAGCCAAGAAGAAATATTACAACAATACAGATTAACTTATTTGGCAGAGGCTCAGGTAAATTGGTGTCCTGCTCTGGGTACAGTTTTGGCAAATGACGAAATTGTCAATGGGGTTTCTGAGCGTGGCGGCCACCCTGTGGTGAGAAAAAAGATGCTACAATGGAGTATGAGAATTTCTGCCTATGCGGAAAGATTGCTTCAAGATTTAGATCTTTTAGATTGGCCTCAACCCCTAAAAGATAGCCAAACCAATTGGATTGGAAAATCTAAAGGTGCTATGGTTACTTTCCATACACAGCCGAGCGAATGGTGTAATGAGTCGCTGCCTATTGAGGTGTTTACGACCCGTCCAGATACTATTTATGGGGTTTCTTTTATGACCCTAGCACCGGAACATCCTTATGTAGATCGTATCTGTTCTCCTGAACAGAAAGCGTCGGTTGCGGCATACGTTCAAGCCACTGCCAAGCGTTCTGAAAGGGATAGAATGGCAGATGTGAAAACCATTTCTGGAGCCTTTACTGGAGCTTATGCAAGCCACCCAATAACAGAGGAGCCTATTCCTGTATGGATTGGAGATTATGTTTTGGCGGGTTATGGTACTGGCGCAGTAATGGCGGTTCCGTGTGGGGACCAACGTGATTACGATTTTGCCAAACACTTTGATTTGCCTATTCCAAATATTTTTAAAAACGTAGACATATCTCAGGAAGCTTTTACCCAAAAAGAAGGGGCTGAAATAGACCATTCAGATTTTTTGTCTGGATTGCCCTACAAAGAAGCTTTGCACAAATCAATATTGGCCTTAGAAGCCTTAGGGTCTGGTTATGGAAAAGTGAATTATAGGTTGAGAGATGCGGTGTTTAGTAGACAGCGTTATTGGGGGGAACCTTTTCCAATTTATTATAACAATGGGGTGCCAGTGCTTATAGA
>JAQWTF010000020.1:0-2204 GCA_029242825.1 Flavobacteriaceae bacterium
GATGATAAAAGTTAGCTTACCAGACGGATCCGTAAAGGAATTTAATAAAGGCGCTACGCCTATGGACGTAGCCATGAGTATTAGTGAGGGATTGGCGAGAAATGTAATATCGGCCAGTTTTAACAATACCGTTGTAGAAACTAAGACGGCTTTACAGGAAGACGGTAGCCTGGTGCTCTTTACTTGGAATGACGACGCTGGTAAGAAAGCATTCTGGCATTCTTCTTCTCATATTGTTGCCCAGGCTTTAGAACAATTGTATCCTGGAATAAATTTGACGATTGGCCCTGCTATTGACAATGGTTTCTATTATGATGTGGAGCTTCCTGAAGGTAAAGTGATTTCTGATAAGGATTTTAGCCAGATTGAAAAAACCGCTTTAGAGATTGCAAGAGGAAAACACGACTTTAACATGCGCAGTGTGTCTAAAGCAGACGCACTTAAAAAATACCGTGATGAAAACAACCCTTATAAGGTTGAACTGATAGAAAACCTGGAAGATGGTAGCATTACTTTTTGCGACCATGATTCTTTTACAGATTTGTGTAGGGGTGGTCACATTCCCAACACGGGCATTGTAAAGGCTATTAAAATTTTAAGTGTTGCAGGTGCTTATTGGAGGGGAGATGAGAATAAACCCCAACTTACTAGATTGTACGGAATCTCTTTCCCTAAACAAAAGGAGCTTACTGAGTACCTTGAACTCTTGGAAGAGGCTAAAAAGAGAGACCATAGAAAATTAGGTAAAGAAATGGAACTCTTTACTTTTTCTCAAAAAGTAGGTCAAGGCTTGCCTTTATGGCTGCCTAAAGGAGCTGCGCTTAGAGAAAGATTGGAGAACTTTTTGAAAAAAGCACAAAAGAAAGCGGGTTATGAAATGGTGGTAACGCCACACATTGGCCAAAAGGAATTGTATGTGACTTCTGGACACTACGCAAAATACGGAGAAGATAGCTTTCAGCCGATCAAAACACCTAAAATGGACGAGGAGTTTCTTTTGAAACCCATGAATTGTCCGCACCATTGTGAAATATACAACAGCAAACCTTTTAGTTACAAAGAACTTCCTAAGCGTTTTGCTGAATTTGGAACGGTGTACCGATACGAACAGAGTGGCGAGTTACACGGACTGACTAGGGTGAGAGGGTTTACACAAGACGACGCACATATTTTTTGCACCCCGGATCAATTAGATCAAGAGTTTAAAGATGTGATTGACCTTTCTTTATATGTATTAAACTCGCTTGGCTTTGATAATTTCACTGCTCAGGTCTCTGTGAGAGATTTGAGTAAGCCTGAAAAATACATTGGATCTGTAGAGAATTGGGAAAAAGCAGAAAATGCGATTATTAATGCTGCTGCTGAAAAAGGGTTGAATTATGTAGTAGAAGCTGGTGAAGCTGCTTTCTATGGCCCAAAGTTGGATTTCATGGTGAAAGATGCCTTGGGAAGACAATGGCAATTGGGAACCATTCAGGTAGATTACAACCTTCCTGAAAGATTTGAGCTTAGCTACAAAGGTAGTGATAATCAGTCTCACAGGCCTGTAATGATCCATAGGGCGCCTTTTGGAAGTATGGAGCGTTTTATTGCTTTATTGCTGGAACACACTGGAGGGAATTTCCCTTTATGGCTTACTCCAGAGCAAGCTATTATTCTCCCTGTAAGTGAGAAGCATGAAAAATATGCTGAAAAAGTTTTAAATTCACTAGAAAATGCCGAAATTCGCGGCCTCGTTGACAGTAGAAATGAGACTATTGGTAAGAAAATTAGAGAGGCAGAAATGAGTAAAATCCCATTCATGCTGATCGTTGGAGACCAAGAGGCTCAAGACCAAACTATCTCTGTAAGGAAACACGGAGGAGAAGAAATAGGCACTATTTCGGTGGAAGATTTTGCTCAACTAGTAAAAAAAGAGATTGAAACGACCTTAAAACCGTTTTAAAAATATAAATGTTTAACTAAAATTAGAAGCCATAGCAATACGTAAGAGGTTCAGGCCACAACCAAGAAGGGAAAATAAAAATCCTCACAACATCAATAGGAGCATTTTAGCGCCTAGTGTTCGTTTGGTAGGAGACAATGTAGAAGTAGGTGTCTATGACATTAAAGATGCACTTGTCAAAGCAGAGGAACTAGAATTAGACTTAGTAGAGATTTCTCCTAAGGCAGACCCTCCTGTTTGTAAAATTACCGATTACAAG
>JAQWTF010000067.1:0-3797 GCA_029242825.1 Flavobacteriaceae bacterium
TGGTTCCTTATGGGCACAAGAAAGCACGAGTAAACGGGTGAATATTGGGGACAACAAAAAAGAAAAATCAGGGGAAATACCCTTTAAACTCCCTCCTCCAAACAGCAAAAATACCCCTGAGAAACTCTTGTATCCTGTAGCAGAAACCTTAGAAAAAAACGGGATAAAAATGCTTCCTGACAGAACTTTAGTTCAAGCAGGAGCTTATTTAAAAATAGATCCCAAAATACGAGAAAAAGAAAATAAAAAAGCCAAAAATTACTTTGGTAATGTGAATTTAGGGGCTGTAAAAACAGTCTCTAAATTTGTTGGTGTGGTGTGTAGAGACCACGAATATGTAGATGGAGACCGTGTTAGAATTTACCTCAACGGAGACATTGTAGCACAAAACCTGTTCTTAACTGCAGGGTTTCAAGGGGTGAATGTAGACCTGAAAGAAGGTGTAAATACCCTGGTTTTTGAAGCATTAAACCAAGGTGCCTCTGGGCCAAATACAGCTCAAGTAGACGTTTACGACGAAAAGGGAAACCTAGTTCACCAAAACATCTGGAACCTTTCCACTGGAGCTAAAGCCACTATGGTATTAGTGAGAGAATAAGAATCCTCTAACTTGTAATAGCGACTTTTAAGTTTCAGAAAATGTTTATTCTCCCGGATGGTAGGTTCGCTGAGCGTCTTTTAACACGGCTTCTTTGTAAAAAAGTACTTCCTTAAAATTAGCCTCGGTATAACGAGATACTTGGTCTCCAAAATGAGGCGAATTTAGATCCCCACTCTGCCCACCTGCTAAAATACTTTTTGCTTGTAGTTTTTCTCCAAAAGAGACTGCGGCAACAAAACTATTCCCTCTGGTTCCATAAATTTTCTTAGTGTTGTTGGTGTACCTAGCACCATAGGCGGCCAAAGCGCCCCATCTACCTGAAGCAAAACCAATAGGGGTGCTGGGTAAGGAATCATTAAATGCTTGTCTAGGATCTCCATTGAGCCTTTGGTATCTATTCACATTACCCCAAGGGATATTCCAGGCACCAAAATCTGCATTGAGTTGCTCAAGGGTTTGCTCAAAAATAGCCAAACGCTCTTTCTCAGGAGAACTACTGCCAAAATAGGTCATGAGTTCCATATCTGACATGGCAAACGGTCGCTTGCCCTTTTGCCCATAAAGGGTGCCGTAAAAATGAGCCAAAGTCATGGCTACAGAATCTTCAGAAGTTTTATAATCCCATTGCCTCAATACTTCAATGGCCGCATTCATTTCTTCAGAAGGCTGTCCCAACTGATCAAATGCGCTTACTAAGCCTGGAATTAAAGCCTCAAATGCTGGTAAAAATGGATCATGAGCTAGGGTGATAAGTCCGTCCAAATCAAGTTGATTTATCTTACTCAGCAGTGAAATAGCATGTACCCCTCTAAAATTTTCTTGGTCTTTAGACATATAAACCGGATAGTCCTCAGGTTTAGGACTGTATTGTAAGGCCGCTGTATAAGGGGTTGAATTACAATTTTGTAGCCAACCATTCTCTGGATTCAATAGCAATATATTCTCCTCTACAGTATGGAGTCCCTGCCAATCAGTGGCTGGATTACTTCCATCTACGGGTTGGGTAAAGTCAAAAGTTTCATCTCTTTTTGGTACAAAATTTCCATGGAAATAAGCAATATTACCATCTGCGTCTGCATACACCGTATTGTTAGATGAATTGGTTCTTAAATCCATCATGGCTTTAAAGCCTTTATAATTGTCCTGCTTTGTTCTGATAAAAGATTGTTTTAAAGCAGTGACAGGATCCCACATCATAGCAGAGGCCACCCATTGACCTGCTTCCATATGGGTAATTGGACCGTGGTGGGTGCGGTACTTGGGAAAAGATTTTTCTTGAATAATCCCCAAAGAATCTTTGAATTTCAACCTTACTTCAGACACAGACACTTCTCTTTGTTCTTCGCCGTATTGGTAGAACAAGCCTGAGTCATTTTTTATAATGGTCTCCAAGTACTCATCCATCACGTCTGTGTAGGTAGAGGTGTGCATCCAAGCTGTTTTTTCGTTGAACCCCTGGTACACAAAAAACTGTCCCCAAGTAACTGCTCCATATGCCGCTAAGCCTTCTTCACTATTTACATGTACTTCTCCCCTAAAGAAAAATGAGGTATGGGGATTAATTAAAAGCATGGCATTTCCGTTTTTTGTGTGGGCTCCAGAAATGGCGATCCCATTTGATCCAGCTGGTTCCTCCTCAGATACTGCTCGAGCAATTGCTAAGGCTTTTTCTTTTGGAAGGGCAGCTCCATTCTCATAAAAGGCCCGAATCTTTTTTTCGGAAATACGTTCAATGTCTCCCCCAATAGACCCTTCTGAAAAATACATAGGCATCCATGGTTCAAAATGATCAATGAGCTTTGGACGCACCTCTGGGTGCTTTTTTAAATAATAATTTATTCCATCTGCAAAAGCCATACAAATGGCTTTAATGTCCTCAGGAGCCTTTTCGTACATGGCTTTGGCCTCATCTGTAGTCATGAATAATTTAGCCCTGAGGTCAGAATAAATGGCACTTTGTCCTTCTACCTCTGCCAACCTTCCAATGGCCCAGATATAATTGTCTTCTACGCGTTGAAAATCATCTTCGCACTGGGCGTATAACAAACCAAAAACAGCATCTGTATCTGTCTTTCCATATATGTGGGGTACTCCAAATGAATCCCTGATAATAGTGGTTTGTGCAGCGTGTTTCTCCTGACGTGCAGAGGCAGTATCCAAGGGTTCAGAACAGGCGGTAAGCAAGAGGAGTATAAATACAAAAATTGGTTTCATTTCAATGGACTTTTTAAAAGTGTTAGCTATTTAATCTTCAAGAAGATAGTGGTTGTTTTTTATCTAAATCAATAGAAAGAAAGGTACAAAAAAGTACCTTTACCACATAGATCAAAAAATACAAATGACTCCAAATAAAAAAAGCCCTCCAACAAAAGACAAAAGCAAACCCAAAGTCTCTATTTTACAAGCCTTTACGACCATTATTTGGCCCAGAAGAAAGATGGTTTTTATAGGTTTATTACTGATCGTTGTAAGTAAAATAGCCAGTTTTGTTGCGCCACTGTCTTTAAAAGTTTTAATGGATGAAATTATTCCCAACAAGGAATTAGACCGACTTAAAATATTAATTGCTGTAGTCATTGTAGCCATTCTGGTACAAGCTATCACTTCCTTTTTACTGACAAAAATTCTCTCTGTACAAGCCCAATACCTCATTGCGGAGTTGAGGGCTCAAGTGCAAAAAAAAATACTGGGTCTGCCTATTCGATTTTTTGACAACACCAAATCTGGGGCCTTAGTATCTAGGATAATGACGGATGTAGAAGGGGTAAGAAATTTAATTGGAACAGGCCTGGTGCAATTGGTAGGCGGTACCATAACAGCTGTGGTCTCTCTAATTTTATTACTACAAATAAGTGTGTCTATGACCTTATTCACCCTCATACCCTTGGCCATTTTCGCCATCATTGCCTTGAAGGCTTTTAAAGTAATTAGACCCATTTTTAGGGCTAGAGGAAAAATCAATGCAGAAGTAACCGGTAGGCTTACAGAAACACTTGGAGGTATTCGAGTGATTAAGGGATTTAATGCAGCAGAACAAGAGGCCTTGGTTTTTGAAAAAGGGGTGCATGAATTGTTTATCAATGTAAAAAAGAGCCTTACCGCTACTGCATTTATGACTTCATCTGCTACATTTCTATTAGGTCTAGCCACTACAGGTATCATGGGAATTGGCGGCTACAAAATTATGATGGAAACT
>JAQWTF010000073.1:0-4452 GCA_029242825.1 Flavobacteriaceae bacterium
AGTAAAAATAACTTATACTTTAATGATTTATTGCCAGAAAGATTTGGTAGAAAAAGAAAATATGCTTTAGGGAAAACCTCAGGAAAAGCAAATATTCTCAAAAACCTTCAAGAGTTGGGACTTACCTTAAATCCCGATGAATTAAAGAAAGTGACTGAGCGTATTATTAATCTCGGAGACAAAAAAGAAAAAGTCACTAAAGAAGACCTCCCCTACATTATTTCGGATGTTTTAGACGCAGGAAAGTACATTCACAGAGTGAAAATTGACGCCTATGTGCTCACGCATGCTAAGGGATTACAGCCTTCAGCTACCGTGTCATTAACTATAGGCGAAGTAAGTCATGAGCAACACGCTAATGGTGACGGTCAATTTGACGCATTTATGAATGCCCTGAAGCGTATTTATAAAAATCAAAAAGAACAATTAGCCGTACTAACCGATTACGCAGTTAGAATACCCCCTGGAAGTACTTCAGACGCACTTTGTGAAACAATTATTACATGGGAACACCACGGTAAAGAATTTATTACACGTGGCTTAGATTCAGACCAAACGGTGTCTGCTATTAAAGCCACTGAAAAAATGCTCAATATTTTATAATTATGAAATTATCTATTGCCTTATTGGCCGGAGACGGCATAGGTCCTGAAGTCATTGATCAAGCGGTAAAGGTCTCTGACGCTATTGCCAAGAAATTTAATCATGAAATTAGCTGGAAACCAGCACTCACCGGTGCAGCAGCTATTGACGCTGTTGGTGATCCTTATCCAGACGCTACCCACGAAATTTGCCTTGCTGCAGATGCGGTACTATTTGGCGCCATTGGGGATCCTAAATACGACAATGACCCATCTGCCACCGTAAGACCAGAACAAGGCTTATTAAAGATGCGTCAAAAATTAGGTCTTTTTGCCAACGTGAGACCTACTTTTACCTTTCCATCTCTAATAGATAAGTCACCTTTGAAAAGAGCGCGAATTGAAGGCACTGATTTGGTGTTTTTAAGAGAACTCACAGGGGGCATCTATTTTGGTAAAAGAGGTAGAGAAGACAATGGAAATACGGCTTATGACACCTGTACCTATACTAGGGCAGAAGTGCAAAGATTGGCCAAAAAAGGCTTTGAATTAGCCATGACTAGAACTAAAAAATTGTGCTGTGTAGACAAGGCAAATGTATTAGAATCTTCTAGACTTTGGAGGGAGACAGTTCAAGCCATGGAAAAAGATTACCCTGAAGTAACGGTATCCTATGAGTTTGTAGACGCTGTAGCCATGAGATTGGTGCAATGGCCTAATAGCTATGATGTGCTTATTACAGAAAACTTATTTGGAGACATTCTTACAGATGAAGCCTCTGTTATATCGGGATCTATGGGCTTAATGCCCTCTGCTTCAGTGGGAACAGAAACCTCCTTATTTGAACCCATTCACGGTTCTTACCCTCAGGCTGCAGGGAAAGACATTGCCAATCCATTGGCCACTGTACTCTCTGCTGCAATGATGTTTGAAGACGCCTTTGGGCTAAGCGAAGAAGCTACTTTAATCAGAAAAGTAGTGAACGATTCTTTAGACGCAGGTTTTGTTACAGAAGACTTGGCAGAGGGAGTGGCACCTCAGAAGACATCGGCCGTAGGCGATTGGTTGGCAGCAAAAATATTAGAAGCCTAAACCATAGCGAATAACAGCCTTTGATATTATAAAAAAAGCCCCGCTCATTGAGCGGGGCTTTTTTATAAAATGTATTGACCAATCTACACGATCGGTTTCATTGCAGTCATTGAAGCCCTTAATCTAGCCCCTACAACTTCTACAGGATGGTTTCTTAGCGCTGCATTTATAGCTACCAACTGTGTGTTAGACACCTTATTATCTGAACCTTTTCCGTAAGCTGTCCCAATCACATCTGTATCTATGCGCGTCATAAAGTCTGCCAATAAAGGCTTACAAGCATGATCAAATAAATAACAACCGTATTCCGCTGTGTCAGAGATCACCCTATTCATTTCAAATAATTTCTTTCTTGCAATAGTATTGGCGATTAATGGCGTTTCGTGAAGCGACTCGTAATAAGCAGACTCCTCAATAATACCAGAAGCAGTCATGGCCTCAAAAGCCAACTCTACTCCTGCTCTAACCATAGCCACCATTAAAACACCGTTATCGTAAAATTCCTGCTCTGAGATAGCTTCAGAAGAAATAGGTGTTTTTTCAAAAGCAGTTTCTCCTGTAGCGGCTCTCCACTCTAATAAGTTTTTGTCGTCGTTGGCCCAATCTTCCATCATTGTTTTAGAGAAATGACCGGAAATAATGTCGTCCATATGCTTGTTGAACAAAGGCCTCATAATGTCTTTTAATTCCTCTGACAATTCAAAGGCTTTAATTTTTGCTGGATTAGACAAACGGTCCATCATGTGGGTAATTCCCCCGTATTTCAATCCTTCCGTAATGGCTTCCCAACCGTATTGAATTAATTTGGCTGCGTAAGCTTTGTCCAATCCTTTTTCTACCATTTTGTCAAAACACAAAATAGAGCCTGTCTGAAGTAGACCACATAAAATGGTTTGCTCCCCCATTAAATCGGACTTAACCTCAGCCACGAAAGAAGATTCTAACACACCTGCCCTATCGCCACCAGTCGCTACTGCATAAGCCTTAGCTTGAGCCAAACCTACACCTTGAGGATCATTGTCTGGGTGCACTGCAATAAGCGTAGGAACCCCAAAGCCTCTTTTGTACTCTTCTCTCACCTCAGAACCCGGACATTTAGGTGCCACCATAATAACGGTCAAATCTTTACGCACTTGCATTCCTTCTTCTACAATGTTGAATCCATGAGAATAAGACAGTGTGGCGCCTTTTTTCATGAGCGGCATTACAGCTGTTACAACAGCGGTATGCTGCTTGTCTGGCGTAAGGTTTATGACCACATCTGCATGGGGGATTAAGGCTTCATAAGTATCTACTGTGAAATTGTTTTCTGTAGCATTTAAAAAAGAAGTCCTTTTTTGAGCAATAGCTTCAGCCCTTAAAGTGTATGAAATATCCAAACCAGAATCTCTCATGTTTAAACCTTGGTTTAAACCTTGAGCGCCACAACCTACAATGACAATTTTCTTTCCTTTTAAGGCTTCCACCCCATCTGAAAATTCAGAAGATTCCATAAACCTACATTTCCCTAATTGGGTCAGTTGTTCTCTCAGAGATAGGGTATTAAAATAATTTGCCATGATAAAAATTTCTGTGTTATAATTTATAAAATTGTTTTATTAAAAGTCCTTTAACAAGGACGATATCTGCATTTCTGCTTTTGAGATAGCAATTCTTCCAGTACGAACAAATTGCATAATGCCAAATGGTTTTAGCTGATCGTAAAGCGTATCTACCTCCGATCTTCTGCCAGATTTTGAAATCACAAAAAAATCTCTAGAAACAGTGACAATTTGTGCATTGCTGTCTTTTATAATATTTTGTATCTCTCTTTCGTCAAACAGCAAACTTGAGTTTACTTTAAATAATGCGGACTCTTGGTAAATAATCTCCTCGTCTGTATGAGAAAACACCTTAATTACTTCAATCTGCTTTTCTATTTGCCCTACAATATTATGCACCCATTTGGATGTAGTAAACACGACTATTGTGAATTTAGACACGTTGTCAATCTCTGATTTAGAGACATTTAAGCTTTCTATATTAATGTGTCGCTTTAAGAATATTCCTGATATTCTATTTAATAATCCTACGTTATTCTCTGAGTAAACAGAGATGGTATACCATGCATTCTCCATCTTGCGCTATTTTAGTCTAATATCTGAAACGGATGCTCCAGTGGGTATCATTGGAAATACGTTATGTTCATTTTCTACACATACCTCTAAAAAGTAAGGTCCCTCATGTGCCATCATTTTCTCTATGGCAGCAGCCAGTTGATCTCTTTCACTGACTCTTGCAGCCTCAATATCGTATCCTGCTGCTATTTTCACAAAGTCTGGGTTACTCATTACAGTAGAAGCATACCTACTTTCAAAAAACAATTCTTGCCATTGTCTCACCATACCGAGATGCTCATTATTGAGCACCATGATTTTTACAGCAGTCTTATTTTGGAAGATAGTTCCTAATTCTTGAATGGTCATTTGGTAGCCTCCGTCTCCAATAATAGCCACTACCTCTCTGTCTGGAGCACCCATTTTTGCGCCAATAGCAGCCGGAAGTGCAAAACCCATAGTGCCTAAACCTCCTGAAGTTACGTTGCTTTTAGTTTGAGAGAAACCAGCATACCTGCAAGCGATCATCTGATGTTGTCCTACATCTGTTACTATAACAGCCTTATTTCCACTCTTTTCATTGAGTATTCTAATGGCCTCTCCCATGGTAAGACCAGGCTTGGTTGGGTATATATCATTTTTAATCACTTCATTGTATTCAATCTCATAGTACTTATGAAACT
>JAQWTF010000077.1:0-3029 GCA_029242825.1 Flavobacteriaceae bacterium
AAAAATGTTTTGAAAAGAGAAATATTTATCTACATTTGCAGTCCGTTTGAAAAAGCGGACTTTTTATTGATTTAAAAAGGCATAAAAGCCGATGTAGCTCAGCTGGCTAGAGCAGCTGATTTGTAATCAGCAGGTCGTGGGTTCGAGTCCCTCCATCGGCTCTTAAATGTCTCTTGAAAAAGACATTTTAATAAGTTCTTTTGTATGTTTAAAAGCTTGGGGGAGATACTCAAGCGGCCAACGAGGGCAGACTGTAAATCTGCTGACTACGTCTTCGCAGGTTCGAATCCTGCTCTCCCCACAACTTTTGTTAAATTATTTTTTTCTTAGAGAAAAAGTACTAGTTTTGCAAACGCTTTTTAATAGGCTTTTAAACATGATAAGAATACTATTGCGGGAGTAGCTCAGTTGGTAGAGCGTCAGCCTTCCAAGCTGAATGTCGCCGGTTCGAACCCGGTCTCCCGCTCAAAATTCACTTCACGTAAGTGAATAGGAGCAGCGGTTAAGAAATTAACACGCAGGCACTTTGGTCCAGGCCAGGGTGTCTTTTAGGCTTTGAGTATGATGGAACTAAAGTCACTTAGGTGGTTTTAAAAGCCGGTGTAGCTCAGGGGTAGAGCGTTTCCTTGGTAAGGAAGAGGTCACGAGTTCAATTCTCGTCATTGGCTCAATAACAGCGAATAAATTGTACACTAATATAAACTAAGATTAAAATTCATTAAACATGGCAAAGGAAACTTTTGATCGTTCCAAACCGCACTTGAATATTGGTACCATTGGACACGTAGATCACGGTAAAACTACATTAACTGCTGCTATTACAACTGTATTGGCAAACGCAGGACTTTCAGAATTGAGAAGTTTCGATTCAATCGACAACGCTCCTGAAGAAAAAGAAAGAGGTATTACAATTAACACTTCACACGTAGAGTATTCTACAGCTAACCGTCACTACGCTCACGTTGACTGTCCAGGTCACGCGGATTACGTGAAGAACATGGTTACTGGTGCTGCTCAAATGGACGGTGCTATTTTGGTTGTTGCTGCTACTGATGGTCCTATGCCACAGACAAGAGAGCACATCCTTTTAGGACGTCAGGTAGGTATTCCAAGAATGGTTGTATTCATGAACAAAGTGGATATGGTAGACGACGCTGAGCTTTTAGAGCTAGTTGAAATGGAAATCAGAGAATTACTTTCTTTCTACGAGTATGATGGAGATAATGGACCTGTAATTGCTGGTTCAGCATTAGGTGCATTGAACGGAGAGCAAAAATGGGTAGACACTGTTATGTCTCTTATGGACGCAGTAGATAGCTGGATCGAATTACCTGCACGTGATGTAGATAAGCCTTTCTTAATGCCAGTTGAAGATGTATTTACAATTACTGGTCGTGGTACTGTAGCAACAGGTCGTATTGAAACAGGTGTTGCCAATACTGGAGACGCTGTTGATATTATCGGTATGGGTGCTGAGAAATTATCTTCTACTGTTACTGGAGTTGAGATGTTCCGTAAGATCTTAGATAGAGGAGAAGCTGGAGATAACGTAGGTATTCTTTTAAGAGGTATTGAGAAATCTGATATCAAAAGAGGAATGGTTATTGTTAAGCCAGGATCTGTAACACCACACGCTAAATTCAAAGCAGAGGTGTATGTATTGAAAAAAGAAGAAGGTGGTCGTCACACACCATTCCATAACAACTACCGTCCACAGTTCTACGTGCGTACAACTGACGTAACAGGTACTATTAATTTACCTGATGGAGTTGAAATGGTAATGCCAGGAGACAACTTGACAATTACTGTAGATTTACTTTCTCCAATTGCATTGAGCATTGGTTTACGTTTCGCAATCCGTGAGGGTGGTAGAACAGTAGGTGCAGGTCAGGTAACTGAGATCCTAGACTAATCTATTTTAATAAATTACTGTAAGGTGTCTGCCCTCAAAGGCAGATACCTTTACATGTAAAATATAAGGACATATTTTTGTCACTTATACGGGTGTAGCTCAGTTGGTAGAGCACTGGTCTCCAAAACCAGGTGTCGGGAGTTCGAGTCTCTCCTCCCGTGCGTAATGAAATAAAAAAGGTACCGCATGTTAACATATATTAAAGAATCCTTTGAAGAGTTAAAGAACAACGTAACGCTTCCTTCCAGATCAGAATCTTCTAATCTTATGGTGGTAGTTGCTGTTTTCTCTATCCTATTTGCCTTGGCAACATGGGGTGTAGACAGTGTTTTTAATGAAGCAATACAGCTGTACTTTAATAACATCCTTAACTAATAGCATCCATGGGGGAGATTTTAGAAAAGAAATGGTATGTAGTTAGGGCTGTCAGTGGTCAAGAGCATAAAATCAAAGGGTATATTGAAACAGAAGTCTCTAGACTTGGTTTTGGTGATTATCTAGAAGACGTTTTGGTACCTACTGAAAAAGTAATTCAAATCAGAAACGGAAAAAAAATAAATAAAGAAAAAGTTTATTTCCCTGGTTACATCATGATCAAAGCCAATTTAGGTGGAGAGATGGTGCATATTATTCGTTCTATTACCAATGTTATTGGATTTCTTGGCGAAACTAAAGGAGGAGATCCTGTGCCACTTAGGAAAACAGAGGTCAATAGAATGTTAGGAAAAGTAGATGAATTGACTGTTAATACAGACATGGCTGCTATTCCTTATACTACTGGTGAAACTATTAAAGTGATCGACGGTCCTTTTAATGGGTTTAATGGTACGGTAGAAAAAGTGAATGAAGAAAAGCGTAAGCTAGAGGTCATGGTGAAAATTTTCGGAAGAAAAACACCATTGGAACTCAGTTATATGCAAGTAGAAAAAGTTTAATTAGAACTGTTACATATACAAAGGGTGTTGCTTCCAAATAACACCTTTAATTTAATTTAAAACAATGGCAAAAGAAGTAAGTAAAGTAGTTAAACTACAAGTTAGGGGAGGTGCAGCGAATCCGTCGCCACCGGTTGGACCCGCTTTAGGTGCTGCCGGTGTTAACATCATGGAGTTCTGTA
>JAQWTF010000087.1:0-7539 GCA_029242825.1 Flavobacteriaceae bacterium
TTCTCAAAATCTCAGAAATGGTTATGGCAGGAGTAAATTGGCATGGTATACCATTGATCCCATTTTTTACACCTTTCAGCGTCCTTCAGGGGTCAATAATAATGACATTTCTACCCAAGCCAGTAGGCGTATTTTTATTGATGAGGTCTTTCCTCAGACAGACATTGCCCAGGGACAAACCACCGTAAATCCTACCCTGGATTTGGCTTATTACCCCCAAGATAAAGGCCCATATAACAATAATGGAAATTTCAATGCCCTTTCTGAAAATCAAAAATGGGGTGGAATTATGAGGCCACTGAGCACCACAAATTTTGAACAAGCCAATATAGAATTCGTTCAATTCTGGGTCATGGATCCATATCTAGACGGAATAGGGAGTGACGGTGGAGAACTGGTGTTGAATATTGGAAATATTTCAGAAGACATTTTAAAAGATGGACGCAAGCAATACGAAAACGGATTGCCTTTAGAAGGGCAAGAACCTCTTGTAGCGCAGTCTTCCTGGGGTAAAGTTCCAGCGACCCAGTCTTTGGTTTATGCTTTTGACGCTAATGCACAACACCGAACCCAACAAGATATTGGTCTGGACGGACTGAATGACCAGGACGAGAGAGCGGTATATACAAACAATTCTGGCGAGGATCCTGCTGGAGATAATTTCAGGTATTATTTAGACAGACAGGGAAGCATACCGGAACGATATCTGGACTTTAATAACCCACAGGGGAACGCCCCTGTAGCTGTAACCAATACCAAAAGAGGGTCCACGACGCTTCCAGATGTAGAAGATATTGATCGGGATTTAACCATGAATACCGTGAACAGTTATTACGAGTATAGGATTGAAATTAAACCTGGTACAGATATAAACGACCCCTTTGTTACAGATATTAAGGAAGGTTTGAGCCCTAAGCTTCCCAATGGCGAGCAGTTGCCTACGAGGTGGATCCAATACAAGGTGCCCCTCAGTAACTTTACCAATGCGGTAGGTGGGATTGCAGATTTTAGGTCTATGAGTTTTATTCGCATGTATTTAACCAATTTTTCCGATCCAGTATTATTGCGATTCGCCAGTTTGGATTTGGTGAGGGGAGATTGGCGGGTGTATCAGGGAGCGCTCCAAACAGACCCTTTAAATACCCCCTTAGAGATAGGCACCCAATTAGAGGTGAATACGGTTAATGTGGAGGAAAATAGTACTAGAGTTCCTATTGCATATGCCTTACCTCCTGGGGTACTCAGAGAGCAGCTCAATAACAACAACACCATCATACGGCAAAACGAACAATCCTTGTCATTGGTGGTAAAACAATTGGCTCCCCAAGACGCAAGAGGGGTGTTTAAAAATACCCAATTTGACCTTCGTCAATACAAAAGATTGAAAATGTTTATGCATGCGGAGCAGATTGTTGAAACAGATTTCTCTATTGCTGAGCAGCCAATGGTTGGTTTTTTAAGGATGGGAACTGATTTTTCAGAAAATTTCTATCAGATAGAATTGCCTTTGAATTTTACCCCACATGGAGCCAATAGTCCTGAAGAAGTATGGCCTTCTGCCAACGAATTAGACATTCCAGTAGCTGTTTTGGCACAAATTAAATCTTTGGGTATAGCTAATCAAAGTTTAAACCAACTCACTTACTACGATTATTTGGGCGGTAGCTTAACTGCTGTAGACGCTTTGGCACCCAGAACAGCGGGAGTGATGAGAATAGGTATTAAAGGAAACCCTTCGCTTGGTAATCTCAGAGGTATTATGGTGGGGGTTAAAAACGTCTCTAATAAAGCCCAGCGTGCAGAGGTTTGGTTCAATGAATTGCGTCTCGCTGGTTTAGATAATCAAGGGGGCTGGGCAGCTATTGCCGCTTTAGACGCCAATATAGCAGACCTTGTTTCTATTTCAGCCAATGGTGCTACGAGTAGTAGTGGTTTTGGGGCCTTGGATCAAATGCCCAACGAGCGCGCTAGGGAAGACGCCTTGTCTTATGACTTGGTTACTCAAATTAATGTGGGTAAATTATTGCCGGAGGATTGGGGAGTGCAATTGCCCTTGAATTACGGTATTTCTGAAGTGAAGAGCCGTCCAGAGTTTGACCCTGTTTATGAAGATTTAAAGTTAGGGGACCGCATTGCGGCATCGGCCAGCGGCCCAATAGCCAAAGTAATTGAACAGCAGGCAGAGACCTATACCAAGCGAACGAGTCTTAGTATGTTAGGGGTGAGGAAAAATAGTGTCGCTCAGGAAAATACCCCCAAACGTTTCTATAGTTTGGATAATTTTACTTTGAATTATGCCTACAACCACACGGAGCACAGGGATTTTGAAATACAAAAACTAGAAGACCAGCAGCTTAAAACAGGCTTTGTTTACGGCCATAATTTTAAGCCTTTGATATTGGCGCCGCTCGCTAAAAAAGACTCCATTCTCACCAGTAGGTATTGGAAGTGGTTAAAGGACATAAACTTGAATCTTTTGCCCAACAGTTTTTCGGTGAACGCAACGATTGACCGCTCTTTTAGTCAGCAGCAATTCAGAGAGGTCCGAACCGGCGGAGAGGATCTTTTGGCTTTGCCTTTCTTGCAACAGCGTAATTATTTGTTCAATTGGCAGTATGCCATTAATCAAAATGTGACCAAATCTCTGCGGCTTAATTTAACAGCGGCCTCTAACAATATTGTCCGTAATTATTTTAATGAATTGGACAATGAGCAAAGCGTTATTAATGAAGATCACGCCATATGGGATGGCTTTTTTGACTACGGAGAGTCCAATAGATTTGTCCAGGAATTACAATTAAATTACGAGTTGCCGTTCGCTAAGTTTCCTTTTTTAAACTTTATCAACGCCCAGTATTCTTACACGGCCAATTTTGAGTGGCAGCGCGGTGGAGAGGCTTTGAGACAAGTGGCGGGTGAGGAAATGAATACGGTTCAAAATGCCAATACTCACAATCTAACTGCAGGCTTAGGCATGCAACGCTTATATCAGTTTTTGGGATTAAACGGGCGAAAAAAGGTGTCTAATACCAATCGATCTCAGAATCCTTTTGACACCAATACAACTTCTAGGCCTCCGGCCGATGCCTCAAATTTTCTCCTCAATCTGGCTACTATGGTCAAAAGAGTGACCTTTAATTATTCAGAAAACAACGGTAAGTTTTTACCTGGTTTTACCCAGCGAATAGGTTTCTTGGGCACCAATAGGCCTAGTATGGGTTTTGTTTTTGGTAGCCAATCAGACGTGCGCTTTAATGCTGCGAGGAGGGGGTGGCTCACTACTTTTGAAAATTTCAATGAACCGTTTTTAAGTACCCATAACAGTCAAATAAAATTTAATGCTACCGCCCAACCTATTCCAGATCTGACCATTGATCTTTTTGCAGACAAGCAGTACACGAGTAACTTAAGAGAAACCTTTAGGATTGATCAATCAGACGCGATTACGTTTAATTATGAGTCATTGCTGGGAAATACCCAGGGTAATTTTAGCATGTCTACCCTAATGATAAAGACCTTCTTTTCTTCTGGGACGCAAGAATTTTCTGAGAACTTTGAATCATTTAAGGCCAATAGATTGCCTATTGCCAATAGGCTTTCTGCTGCGCGTCCAGAATTGCCAGCAGAGTTAGATGCCAATGGTTTCCCACAATCTTATGGTAAAACCAGTCAACAGGTGTTATTGGCCTCATTTATTGCGGCTTATACAGGGGTGTCTCCAGAGAAAGTGGGTCTTTCTGCTTTTGACAAAACCCCTATTCCCAATTGGAATATGAAATATACGGGACTCATGCGTTTGGATTGGTTCAAAGACCATTTCACCAGATTTACGATTAGCCATGGGTACAGGGCGGCCTATAGTGTAAACTCCTATGCGACCAATTTAGAAAAAGAGAACAGCAGGTTTAATCCAGAAACCTCAGATGTAAGGCCTGATTATATTTTTAATAACTTGGTGCTGAATGACGAATTTAATCCGTTAGTGCGTATTGATTTTGAGAGTAAAAACAATTTAAGTATGCTCTTTGAAATGAAAATGGATCGGGCACTTTCCATGAGTTTTGACAATAATCTACTCACAGAAATTCAAGGAAAAGAATTTACTTTAGGTCTGGGATACAGAATTAAAGATGTACAGTTTGTGACCAATATTGGAGGATCTAAACAGCGCTTAAAGAGCGATTTAAATATTAAAGCAGATTTGAGTCTTAGAGACAATTATACCCTGATTCGCAACCTGGAATTAGACAATACTCAGGTGAGTGCCGGTCAGTATTTCTTATCTGCCAAGCTCAGGGCAGAATACGCCTTGAGTCAGAATTTAAATGCCCTTTTCTTTTACGACTTCACCTTCTCAAAATACGCAGTTTCTACCGCTTTTCCTCAGAGTCTTATCAATACAGGGATTAGTTTGAGATACAATTTTGGAAATTGATAAAAACTTCTTTTAGGGTCTTGTATGGCGCTCTAAATTGGGTTACATTTGCGAAATAACTAATCGTTTTAAGATGAATATACCAGCGGAATTAAAGTATACTAAAGACCACGAGTGGGTTAAAATAGACGGAGATATAGCGACCGTTGGAATCACAGATTTTGCCCAGTCAGAATTGGGAGACATTGTATATGTTGAGGTAGACACTTTAGATGAAAGTCTGGAGAAGGATGCTGTTTTTGGTACGGTAGAAGCTGTTAAAACAGTGTCTGATTTATTTCTTCCGCTTTCTGGTGAGGTTATTGAATTCAATGAAGGATTAGAAGATACTCCAGAAGATGTAAATACAAATCCTTACGAAGCTGGATGGATGATTAAATTAAAAATTTCAGATGCTTCTGAAATTGACAGTTTGCTTTCAGACGCAGATTACAAAGCTTTGATAGGTGCCTAAAAGAACCTTGCTATGGCTGGGGTATTTTTGTTTTTTAGGCCTTTTGACTTATCTGAGTCTTACGCCAATAGCAGCAACATCTTTACCCTCTATTCCATACCTTGACAAGCTTGCGCATATAGGTTTTTACGCATTCTTGCAAGGGCTGTTTTTCTTGGCTTTGTTTTTTGAGAAAAAAGGTAGCTTTCACAAGATTGTTTGGGGTAGTGCTCTTTTTCATGTTTTTTATGGCATGATAATTGAAGTTATTCAAGCGAGCTTAGTCCCCGGAAGATATGGAGAATGGCAGGACGGATTGGCCAATGCCTTAGGTGTTTTGATTGCTGTGCTGCTCTCATTTGAGCTCATGAAGCGCCTCAATCAAGAAAATCAAATAAATTAGTTGTTATTTTTATAAATAAAGTTTTAAATTAGCGATCACTAAACCGAATAATATGGAACCAAAAAAGAATCCCAAAGCAGATTTAACCAAAAACATTGGCTTGTACTTTGTGATAGGACTGTGTTTAACAATGTTTATTACTTGGCGTGCTTTGGAATGGAAAACGTACGATGAAGACAATAGCTTTGACTTCACATTAAATGTAGAAGATCAGTTAGATGAGGAGGTTCCAATGACGGAACAAATAAAAACACCACCACCTCCACCACCACCAGCTGCACCAGAAATTATTGAGGTAGTAGAAGATGAGGAAGAAATTGAAGAAACCGTAATTGAGTCTACTGAAACTTCTCAAGAAGAGGTAATTGAGATAGAAGACGTTGTAGAGGAAGATTTCGATGAGGATTTATCTATCCCGTTTGCTGTGATTGAAGACGTGCCTGTTTTTCCAGGTTGTGAGTCTGAAAAAAGCAAAGGTCCTGCCGCTGTTAGGGCTTGTTTCAATGCAATGATGCAAAAGCATATTAGAAGAAATTTCCGTTATCCTGAAATTGCTCAAGAAATGGGTGTTCAAGGTAGGGTAAATGTGATGTTCACTATTCAAAAAGATGGTTCTATTGGAAACATCAGATACCGTGGGCCAGACAAGAATTTGGAAGCAGAAGCGCTTAGAATTATTGAGAAGCTTCCTAAAATGATCCCAGGAAAACAAAGAGGAAGACCAGTAAGGGTGCCTTTTAGTATTCCAATCACTTTTAAATTACAGTAATCTCTGTAGAGAGCTAATGTATATAAAAACCGCGCCTTTAGGCGCGGTTTTTTTTTGATCCGATCTTCCTTTTGAATTTGGGTATTATAAATGCGTTATAATAATTGCAAATGCACCCCTTGCAATGTATCTTTGCACCCTTATTGCCCTATAGTTATGTCTGCTCGAGAAGTTGTGTTAGAAAGCCCTGATAAATCCATACCCAAACAAGGGATTTTAGTGGTTTTCAAAGAGATTACTAAGATGCGTTTGGCCATTAGTGTGGTTTTTTCCGCAGTAGCAGGTTATTTGCTAGCGGCAGAAACTGTTTCTTTCTCGCATATTCTGTTACTGTCTTTGGGTGGTTACGCCATGGTAGGTGCTTCAAATGCTTTTAATCAGGTGATTGAGAAAGATTTAGACGCACTGATGAACCGCACTGCGAATAGGCCGTTGCCTACCAAAAGAATCAGCGCTCAAACAGCGCTCTCAATAGCCTCCATACTCACAGTGCTAGGCTTGGTCTCTCTCTATGTGTTGAGTCCAAAAACCGCCATGTTTGGCGCCATATCTATATTTTTATACACCAGTATTTATACCCCTTTAAAAACAATCACACCTTTGTCTGTCTTTGTAGGAGCCATTCCAGGGGCCATTCCTTTTATGTTGGGTTGGGTGTCAGAAACAAATAGTTTTGGTATTGAACCAGGGACCCTTTTTATGATACAGTTTTTTTGGCAATTTCCTCATTTTTGGGCCCTAGCTTGGTTGTTAGATGAGGACTACCAAAAAGGAGGGTTTAAAATGCTTCCAACAGGAAAGAAGGATAAGAAAACTGCCCTACAAATTATTCTGTACACTATTTGGATGTTGGTTGTTTCAGTATTCCCAGTTTTAGGCATTACAGGGCAATTGCTACTGTCTATTCCTGCAGCTATTATTGTTGGATTAATGGGAGTGGTCATGTTGCTTTACGCACTGAGGTTGTATGACAAAGGGGGGCAAAAAGAAGCTAAAGCACTTATGTTGGCAAGTGTAATATATATTAGTTTGCTGCAAATTGTGTATGTGGTAGATAAGTTTTTACAATAAAATTAGTTACAATGGATCTTACAAAAGGGACAGTAGAAAGTAAAAGTGCAAGGGCAAAAAAAATGATGCTCTGGTTTGGAATAATTAGTTTAGTAATGGGTTTCGCTGGTTGGACCTCTGCTTTTATAGTGAGTAGTTCAAGGGAAGATTGGTTGCAAGATTTTGTGTTGCCTACCCCATTTTTCTACAGCACCGTATTGTTAATTATCAGTAGTTTTACCTATGGTTTTGCAAAAAGATCTGTGGTTTTAGGACGTTCCAGACAAGCTTCTGCTTTGTTGTTAGTAACACTTGGTTTGGGAATAGCATTTATTGGACTTCAGTTTGCAGGTTTTTCAGATATGATTGCCATGGGGTATTATTTCACAGGTCCTACCAGTAATGTAACGCTCTCCTATATCTTTTTGATCGCTTTTGTTCACATTCTC
>JAQWTF010000099.1:0-5719 GCA_029242825.1 Flavobacteriaceae bacterium
TCCCCTATTAGGTTTTGATCATAAATGATTATTTCTGCTATTTGGCCTGAAAAACTCCCCACACTACCCGCATTACCGATATATAAATCTGTGTAACCACCATTAGAATTTTGCTCCGTAAATGTTTTTATAAGCTTACTATTTACATTAATTACGCTTGTTGCTGCAGCATTTGAAGTCGCGCCAAAGGAATAATGAATTATTTTTAATTGATCGTTATACCTGCTATCTCCTGAACCAAAGAAATAATCTTGTATATCTACTCCATTGGAAACCCTATTGGGCGCAATGGAGCGATCTACACCGCCGTTTTCATTTCCAAGAATAGCGTTATTTCCATCTACGACTACATAAATATCCATATCGCCTATGGCTAATGGATTTATATCTAGGCCCACTTTTAACTGTTCAAAATTAAAGGCAAGATTGGGGTTGTAGTTTATAAGATTTGAAGTAGTATTATAAGTTATGGAAGGGGTACCTGAACCATTACTGCTTAAGTTTGTTCCACTATTGTTTGCATGTTTATTTAGCCCACTTTGATCACTCCAAATACCAGCGTTTGTATTAATATCTAATGACACCCCAGCGTCTGCTTTGAGCCATAACTTTAATCCTGACCCAACCCCTCCTGGATCTGCCATAAGTATCTCTGAGACATCCTTAGATGATTCTAAAACCCTTTTATTTAATACAGGGAGGATGTAAGATTTTTGATAAGTATATGGGCTATTTACTATAGAATCATTTTTAAGTTTGGGCTCTGGAAAGTTTTTGCTAGCAGGAGAAGCCCACAAGAATGATGTGCTAAGTATTAAAGATATGCACAACAGAACTCCCTTCACTAAATTATAATAAATAGTAAACCCTTCAGAAAACCTGAAAAGCAAATAGGGGGTATTCATGGGTGATCCTTAAATACCCCCTATTTTCAAATATACTATTTAAGTTGTAACTAAGTTTAAATAAAAAGTTTTTATTTAATGCTAAATAAGTATAAAACCATCAAAAGCAAGCTTCGTTTGGCTAGCCTTTAAGCTTAACCTCTTTCACTCTAGCGTCTTCAATACTCTTTCGCTCTGCCAAACAAGACTCTTTATACTTGAAAAAGACCATAAGCTTTTGGTCTAAGGAATCTAAGGCGCCACGTAGTTTCTTTTTAAGATTGTCATAAGACAGGTCTTGATTAAAGAGCTGCATTAGTTTAGGAAAAGGAACATAATCAGGTGAAGAATGAAGCAAAATATTTAAAATCTCTTGCTCTGTACTACTTAAAGTTTTGTATAAGGAAATCTTTTTTCTACTGATTTTTGCCTCTAAAGTTTTCTTTTTTCTAAGGGCAAAATAAAGGATAATTAAAAAAACTACCGCTAAAATAGTATACTCCACCCAAGGTATCGTATTTGAATAAATAGGGTAGGTTTCCACCAAATCCCCTAACATCTCTGAATTATTTAAAAACAAAAGCTCTTTTTGTAGCCTATTGCGCTTTTTAATAAGGTAAAAGCCTCCTTTGGACTGATTATAAGTTAATGCTTCTATAGAAGCCAAATTTAGCATTTGAGAACCTTTATAGAGATGGATCTTATTGTTGGGGAAATCTAAAGAAAAAGCTGTGTCAAAATCCAGGTATAAACTCCCCTCTGGATAATTGAGTAATGACAACCTGTATCCTTTAGAAAGCATCTCGTTAAGCTGACCTAAATAAAACCATTCTAATGTGTCAAAATCAAAACGCCATGCTTCCGTTAAATGCTTAATGTCTAATTTAAAGGGACTGTCTTCATTATATATCTCTCCGGAAGCTATAAAAAGAGTATTATCTACAAACTGGCCCATAGGTTTGTATAAACCAGGAATCATTTCTCTCTGCTTGGTGATGGTGGGCTGTAAAGCAGTCTCTCCAACGGCTGAATTGAACTGGGTAATGATATTTTTATGGGTAAATAAACCATAACCCCCAAAAGTAAACAGCTTACGGTCTTTTATAAACGGAAAATGACCGAATTGGGATAAAAAAGGCTCAGATTGGTCCAATCGCTTAAAAGCCTGTTCTTCAAAAGAATACACCACACCATTAGAACTGTTCACTAAATAAGCCAAATCACCTTGGGACACAAAATTATAGGTCAAGTTTTCTAATCCATGAAGCTTTGCAGTCCATGGCGAATCTGACACTGTGTAAATGGAATCTCCCGAAATTAAAAAAGAATCTTCTTGAAAAGAAAAAAGCAACAAATTGGAGCCCTCTAAAACATCCTTGTTTTGGGCCGTAATATTCCCTAAAAAAATTGTTTGAAGAAAAAATAATGTAAATATAAATTTCATAAGCATATTTATTATGCAATAAAATTATAAATTAAGTAAAATAAAAAAATAGGGAAAAAATAGGTTTACCCTTATTTATTTAAGGCATGATTCGAATACACTTTATTCTTTTATCCTCCACAGATCTTCGCTCTTCAAATATATTTCTGTTTATCTTCAAAAGTATTTGGCTCTTTTTCTCAATTTCGGTTAAGGAGTGCCTGAGTTTCTTTTTTAGACTATCGTAGGTAAGGTCCTGGTCGTAAATAGTCATAAGCTCAGGGAAAGATATATACTCTGGAGCAGCAAAAAATATTTTTTTAAAAAGTAATAATTCTTCTTGATTAAGCTCTGATTCTAACAACTCTAAAGAGTCATTATTTAGATTAGCTAAGTTTACTCTTTGATCTTTTTTCCTATAGTGCAGTATGAGTGCCGTGATTATAGACAAAAGAATTAGACCTAAAATATAAATGTAAGTAGGCAAACCTGTCTGCAAAGGAATTCTTGAATGACCAAGAACATAATCATTATTTAAAGTAATAAAGACGCCGTCTTTAAATACCAATGCACTGCGAGTAGTGTCATTAATTAGGAAACTATTGGTTTGATTCCCAACAAAACTGTAATTGGATATTGTCAAGGAGTGTTTACGAGCACTCCAAGGATTATATGACAAGTCAAAAATACTATCACTAGTCAGTAAGTAAATTTTATTGTTATCCGTAAACAAAAAAGGCGACTCAATTTTATCTTTAATATGAGATTGTCCAAAACTAATTTGAGCACTTAAAAAAATAAAACAAACAAAGTAATATAACTTGTTCATAATCAAATATTATAAGTGTTAAAATTAAAAGAAAAGACGTGCTTTAAATAAGGGGTATAAACGATAGTGATGCAATAATGGTAGAAGTATAACCACCTAATAATAAGCTAATTTGACGCAGCAAAGCCTTTTAAAATATTTTAATTTCAAATTACTTCCAAGTTTAGTGCTTAATCCAGCTAAGCGCTGGATTTTCATAGTATTGCTATTATACATACTTTTGTGCTTGTTCCCATATTATGAAGTGTAAATACCTAATACCGATCTTTTTTTGTCTTATTAGCCTCATTGGTATTTCAAAGCTCAATGCCCAATCTAAAACAAACATTGGACTAGATCTCGTGGAAGATTTTAGTCGTGTCATAGATGGAGGTATTGCCCAAGGAGAAACCCTGATGGGGTTCATTTCACTCTCACATGAAACAAGCTTGTGGAGCGGTGCCAGTTTAAAAGGCCAGCATGTGCTTAACCACGGAAAACCACTCACCGATTATGTGGGAGATTTACAAACCATCAGTAATATAGAAGCACCAAGGAATATTTACCTCTACGAGCTTATTATAGAACAAAAATTCAAAGGCCATAAACTCATGGTAGGTAAATCTGAAATCAATGCGCTGTTTGCCTACAGCACCCATGGAATGGGTTTCATTCACAGCTCTTTTGGTATAGGTCCAGAAATGTCCGTGAATGTACCCTTAGCTACTTTTCCCTATGCCGCCATGGGCATTTACACCAACATACAATTACAAAAAAACTTTCATCTCAGTGCAGCGGTATATGACGGCCGCCCAAATACGGAAATAGGGTATTTAAAATCCTATGACTTTTCCTTAAACAGCAAACGAGGTTTGTTTTGGATTGGGGAAATAGACTATCAAATAACAAAAGAAAAAACTCAAATAAGCACCTACAAGATGGGTGTTTGGTCACTACAAGGCCATAGTCAAAGAGAAAGCGGGTTTTACGCCATTATGGACCAAACCCTTTTAACCGAAAATGAAGATCCTACACAAGGGCTCCACGCTTTTGCACAATACGGTCGTGTCCCAAATAATGCTTCTGTCTTTTCTAATTATAAAGGCTTAGGTATGGTCTATTACGGAGCCTTTAAAAAAAGAGCTCAAGACCAATTAGGATTGGCATGGGGGCAAGGAAATCTGTCGGACACTTACCGTAATAATCTTTCAAGAAGCTCAGACCGATCAGAAACAGTGATAGAAGCGTATTACAATTATGTTATAAGTGACCAAATAGAAGTACAATTAGACAGCCAGTATATTGTAAATCCTGGAGTAGATCCGCAGGTGAAAAATGCCCTTGTAGGCATCCTTCGTCTCAAGTACAAGCTATTTTAAAATCATTCTCCTAATTGCTTTTTATAAAAATCAAAAGCCTTTTGGGCTACCTTTCTATCCAATAAGATCAATTTATATTAGATTAATCTATAGCCCCAATCCCTGCTTCCCAAAGCAGCTTATTCAATTGGGGGATTTTATCATTTTTAAGGTGTTCCCCTCTGGCTTTTAAAAGGGCCCATTCTTTATTTAAAACAGCCATTCTAGATACAGAACCAGTATTTAGCTTAGGCAAGCTACCCACAGTTTGGTTCAGTACATACAGGTATGAAGCCGTGAATTTATTGGGGTAATTTTCTACATCGTCATAGGCTTTAGACAAACGTTGGATCATGTCATTGTCAAAAGATACGGCAGTTTCCAATACTTCAGTAACAGCCAGCTTTAAGGCCGCATTTCCAGAAATTTTATCATGGCCCAACAAACCCTCTAAGGTCAATTGTAAAGGATACAGTGTATTGACCATTGCTGCCATTTCTCTATAGGTCTTTTCTCCTGCAGTCATAAAAGTGTCCCATTCTAAGAGTGCCTTTTCATCTACAGCTTCTAAAGGGCTATTGTCTAAGCTTACCACTACCTGTTTTTGGACTTCTCCAACGCGTAAAATGGCTTTATACACTCCAGGCAACGCCCTGTGACCACTATAACTGGTTTCTATATAAGCCTCAGGAATACCAGGCAAGCTGGGGTGTTTCATATCCCATACAAAACGATTCAAGCCATTGTTCACACCCAACAAAGGCGCTGGACTAGGCGCACCTTCATAGGCTTTATATGTTTGATCTTTAATCCCAATAAAACGTCTAATCAGATGGTTATTAGCATCCCTGATCTCCAAAGAAATGTCCTTCTCAGAAATTCCTTCTGGTAAATGGTAATAAAACACTACTCCGTTCGTAGGATTCACCCCTTGTAGAATATCAGTCCCTTTGGGTTCAGCAGCATTCATACTACTGTACCAATTCCCTAAAATAGCCGGTTCAGGTGTGAAAAATTGAATCCCATTTAAAGCCATTGGTTTGGCTTGTCTAATGAGGGCTAAGTCATCTAACACCCAAAAAGAACGGCCCTGAGTGGCTACTATAAGGTCATTGTGTTTAATCAGCAAGTCTGTAACAGGAACATTAGGCAGGTTTAACTGTAATGTTTCCCAATTTTTTCCGCCATTTAAGGAGTAATATACCCCCTTTTCTGTACCTGCAAAAAGCAAATCTTTCACCACAGG
>JAQWTF010000154.1:0-2247 GCA_029242825.1 Flavobacteriaceae bacterium
AAAGCTTCTAAGGCTTCTTTTCTAAAGGCATACACCCCTTTATGTCTGTAGTATTGAATTCCAGAGCTTTCTCTTGGATATGGTATGGGAGCTCTTGAGAAGTACAAGGCTTGATCCTTTAAATTTACTAGAACCTTTACAGCGTTTGGGTTGTCTATTTCCTCTTGTTCGGAGATGGGGTACATGAGGGAGGCTAGGGATATTTTCTTTTGGGCATCGGCGGTGAAAACCGCCAATAAATTCCTTAAACTTTCTGTATCTATAAAAGGTTCGTCGCCCTGAACATTGACAATCACATCTGCTGTCAGTCCTGCTGCTGCCGCTGCAATTCTGTCAGAGCCACATTCAAATTTACCCTGACTCATCATAGGCGTACCACCCATTTCTTGTATTGAATTAAATATGGTCTGGTGGTCTGTGACTACGTATACTTCGCTAAATAATCCGCTGGCTAAAGTGGCTTCGTAAGTCCTTTGAATGACTGATTTACCCCCCAAATCCTGTAAGAGTTTGGCTGGAAATCTAGAGGCCGCATAACGGGCCGGTATCATGGCAATTGCCTTCATATAGATGGATTATGATTCAAATATAAGGGGTCTTGTTAGTTTTCTTCAAAAAAATCTCCCTTAAATCCTATGAGGTATAATTTTTTCTTGGCCCTTGTAATGGCGGTATACAGCCAACGCAAATACTCTTTGTCTATTCCATTGGGCAAATAGGGCTGCTCTACAAAAACAGTGTCCCATTGCCCTCCTTGAGACTTGTGACAGGTTATTGCATAAGAGAATTTCACTTGTAGTGCGTTAAAGTACTTGTTGTTTTTAATACCTAAAAAACGCTTGTAATTAGATTTTTCACTGGCGTAATCTTCGGAAACAGCTTGGTATAGCTTGTTCCCGTCTTCATAAGATAAGGAAGGAGATTCTGCAGCTATGGTGTCTAAAAGTAGGGTAGTTTCAAAAGGTTTTTGATTGGGATAATCTACCATTCTCACCTTTACCTCTGCAAACCTAAATCCGTACAGTTCCTTTATAGCAAAAATCTCCAGTATCTCAATGATGTCGCCATTGGCAATAAAGCCTGCCTCTGAGGTAGTGTCTAGCCAAAAATAATTGTTTTTAACCACCATCATATAATCTCCTGCCGCCAATTCGTGTTCTAAAAAAAGAATCCTATTTCTTATGCTCTCATTGTATTGATTGGCCCGCTTGTTGGAACGGACTATAAATGCGGTTTCCTCCTTGCCGCCAGTAGCATAAGCGTCTTCTATCGCTTCTTGAATTTCATGCCCATCTATAAGCCTTACAATATCTTTATAATGATCTAGTGAGAACTTAAACGTCTCAAAAAAATCGCTCTCTAGTTGGTCTCTTAGTAAAGTGGCATTAAATAATATACCTGAATCTGCTGCCTGTCTTACTACCTCATTTAAAGTGATTAGAGGGACTGTTTTACTGTAATTAAATTGAAGGGTCTCTTCATTTAAGGCTGGGCTCAGAGAAAGGTGCACTGGAGGCAATTGAGCCACATCTCCCACCAATACTAATTTACATTTGTGTCCTGTGTATACATAGGTAATGAGGTCGTCTAATAAGGAAGTATTGTTTTTACCTCCTTCTGGAGTATCTGGGATCATTGAAGCCTCATCTACAATAAAAATAGTATGACGGTGCTTATTGGGTGCTTTGGTAAATTGAATACCTCCCCCAGCGGCTTTTTTAGGGAAATATATTTTCCTGTGAATGGTAAACGCTTCTGTTTTCGCATAACCTGCCATTACTTTAGCAGCCCTTCCTGTTGGGGCCATGAGTACTGACTTGTACTTAATTTGCCACAACTGATTGACCAGGGTTCCTATCAAGGTAGTTTTCCCTGTTCCCGCATACCCTTTTAATAACAGGAGCTCTTCTTTGTTGTCACTACACACAAATTGCGCAAAAGCTTCGAGGGCACGCTCTTGAGTGAGGGTAGGCTCATGGGGAAAGGAGGTCTTGAGTTTTTTGTAAAAATCTATGGGGGAAGCAGTTGTCATAGCCCCAAAGATAATGCGTAAAATTAAGGGCAAATACTTTTGCGATTAAAAAAAAATTGTAGATTTGTGAAACCACTAAATTTTAAATAAGACTATTATAATGAAGACTGTATTAAAACTTGTACTTTGGGTTCTTTCGATTGTATTTGCATACATGATATACCTTTCTGTAAACGCCCCTATTGAATTTAAAAAAGTAAAGCAAGAGCGTTTTA